>CAZYFM010000292.1:0-1506 GCA_964646885.1 uncultured Flavobacteriaceae bacterium | reverse complement strand
ATTTCCTCATCATCGAGGACGACTATGAATTCGAGACCAACTATGTGAACGAGCCTTTTCCGGCGCTCAAGTCGCTCGATGACGATGGCCGGGTAATCTATGTGGGTTCACTCTCCAAGACCACGTTCCCCGGCCTGCGCCTTGGCTTCATGGTTGGCCCGAAGAAGCTCATTGCGGAAGCGCGCGCCCTCCGCCGCCTGATGGTGCGCCACCCGCCCAACAACAACCAGCGCACTGCCGCGTTATTCTTGTCGCTCGGGCACCATGACACGCTGATCCGCCGCCTGCACAAGGCCTATCGAGAACGCTGGGACATCATGAGCAAGGCACTCGACAAGCACATGCCCATGTCCGCCCGCAGCCCGAGCTTTGGTGGCACTGCCTATTGGGTGAACGGGCCGGAGCGCGTTGACAGCGACGCCCTGGCCGTTGAGGCCCTGAAGAAGGGTATCTTCTTCGAGCCCATGCGGCTCGCCTTCGCGGGCGCCAACCAGCCACGCAATTTCTTCCGCCTTGCCTTCTCGTCAATTGCCAACGACAGAATCGAACCTGGAATCAAGCTGCTTGCAGAGATCGCCCGGACCCTCCAGTGACATTTCCGGAAGATCATCGCCTGAAGGCAGCCTTGTGTGCCATGCTCGCCGTCGGCCTCGCCTCGGCGCAGGATGCCATCGTCAAGTTCATCGCAGGTTCCATTCCGGCCTATGAGGCGGTGATGATCCGCGGCGTAGTGGGTGGCATCGTGCTGGCGGCGATGCTCGTCTTCAGTGACGGCCTGTCCTCGCTTCGGACCCAGATTCTCGGGCGGTTGGTGCTGCGTGGGCTGGTGCTGTGTTCGGCCTACTATGCCTTCATCCTGTCCATTGCTGCCATGCCCATTGCCAACAGTGTCGCCATCTATTTCACGATGCCGTTCTTCGTTGCCATGCTGGCCGGCCCCTATCTTGGCGAGCATGTGCCGCTGTACCGCTGGCTGGCGATGGCAGCGGGCTTCATCGGCGTTCTCATCATGGTGAGGCCGGGCACGCAGGACTTCGAACCAGCGAGCTTCCTCGCCCTCTATTCGGCGCTTGGCTATGCCGTGGGCCAGATGATGGGGCGGCGCTATTCACAAACTGCAACGCCCATCGTCATCGCCAACATCCAGAATGCCGTCTATTTCGTGGTGTCGGTGCTGCTCTTTGCGCTCTTCAACCTGTTCGGCCTCGAACTCGGTTTTCACAAGAGCCTGGAATTCCTGTCACGCCCGGCCGTCTGGCCAACGCTGGCAGAGATCGGGTTCATCGCCGCAACAGGTGTCATGGCGGCCTTCGGATCAGTTCTTTTCACATTTGCCTATAAATTCGCGCCATCGAATTTCGTGGCACCATTCGAATACACGGCGATGCTTTGGGCGGTTTTCTACGGCCTGGTGATCTTTGGGGATATTCCCGCGCCTGTGGTGTGGCTGGGCATGGCGGTTGTCATTGCCGCGGGGCTGTTCATGCTGTGGCGCGACCAGCGAAC
>CAZYFM010000291.1:0-1529 GCA_964646885.1 uncultured Flavobacteriaceae bacterium | reverse complement strand
TCAGCAGCGCGTCCTCGCGATTGTTCGGGTAGTAGCGCTTGCGCCGGCCAACCTCGACAAACCCATACTTGAGATACAAACGTTGGGCGGCGATGTTGCTCACCCGGACCTCGAGGGTGATGAAAATGGCCTCGCGCCGGGCCGCCTCGCGCATCAGGTCGATCATCAGCCGCTCGCCCACCCCCTGCCGGCGCCAGCGCGGGGCGCTGGCGATCGTGCCGACGTGGGCCTCGTCGGCCATCATCCACATCACCGCGTAGCCGGCGATCCCGCCGTCCTCGCCGCAGGCCACAACGCAATAGGCGTTGGGGTTGTCTGAGATCTCGTAACGATAGGCCCGCTCGGGCCAGGGGAGCGGAAACGATTCCGCCTCGATCGCCATCACCGCCGGGATGTCGGCCAGCGTCATCGGGCGCACAACAAAACGAGCCATGCCAGCGCTCCGCTCAGGGGTAAATCGGGATGAGGGTCATGGCCTCGTCGGCATCCCCGCGCTGCCAGCGCGCATGCCCGAGCTCGGCCAGATACCCCGCCCGGCGCAGATTGAGCGGCGCGGGTGCAATCGTCGCCTTGCCGTGCAACAGCGCCTGCAGCCCGGGCGCGACATCGCCGCAGACCCAGACCGGCGTCAGGATCGCATCGGCGAGCTCCTGCCAGGTGTAGACCTTCCACGGCTCGAGCGCGACCGGCACACCCTCGCGCCGCTCAAAGCGGCAAGCCGCAACCCGGCCGCGCCCCACTTCGATCACCGCCATGATCGGCAGCGCGCCCGCAGGTTGGGCGGCCAGCAGCACGTCAAAGGCCGACGCGCCATAGACCGGTAACTTGGCCGAGACCGCCATGCCCTTGGCAATCGCCAGCCCGCAGCGCACGCCGGTGAAGGATCCCGGTCCAATCGCGACCGCCACCGCGCCCAGGTCGGCGGCCTTGATCCCACAGGCGAGCATCAACTCGTGGATGCGCTGGCTGACCGCCGCGGTGTGGTGGCGATCGGTCTCCCAGGCGATCTCGGCCCGAATGGCGGTGCCGTCGCGCAGGGCGATGGCGCTGCGGCGGGTGCAGGTGTCGATGGCGAGCAGGATTTCGGGCATGATGTCAGACGCCAAACGCCTGTTTGCGGAACTTGAGCAGAATCTGCCAGGCCGACGCGCTGTGGGTCGAAAAGGTGAGGTTGCGTTTCGAGCCGGCGGTCGCGTCGAATCGGACCCGGATTGCATCTCCGGGGATCCAGCGTTCGGCGCGCTCGGGCCATTCGATCAGCACCACCCCGTCATTCTCCTCGATCAACTCGCGCAGACCGATCGACTCGAGATCGGCGTCGCGCTCGGCCCGATACAGATCGACGTGATACAGCCGCGCGCCGGTGTCGGGATCGCGGTGATGCTCCTGCAGCATCGTGTAAGTCGGGCTGCGCAGCTCCTGGGCCGCCCCCCACCCCATCCCCACCCCGCGCGCAAACTGGGTCTTTCCGGCCCCAAGATCGCCCTGCAGCGCGACCACGCACACGGCGGGCAGGAACATCGCCAGGC
>CAZYFM010000290.1:0-1530 GCA_964646885.1 uncultured Flavobacteriaceae bacterium | reverse complement strand
GTCAGCCATCTCCTGGGCATCACGATCGGTGCGGTACTGACGTCCGGCCTCTACGTGCACCTGCGCGAGAACCAGTGAAGACACTCCTATTCGTGCCGCAGCGCCTCGATCGGGTCGAGGCGTGAGGCCCTGAGCGCGGGGAAGAAGCCGAATGCGATGCCGATCAGCGTCGGCACACCCAGGCCCAGCGCCAATACTTCAATCGTGATCACGATGGGGACATTGATGGCGCCGCCGATCGCGGCGGCTCCCGACAGGCCCAGGATTGCTCCGATCAGGCCACCGGCGAGCGCGAGAACCACCGCCTCGATCAGGAACTGGAGAAGCACGTCAGACTGCTGCGCGCCCACGGCCATCCGGATGCCGATCTCGCGCGTGCGCTCGGTCACGGCCACCAGCATGACGTTCATGATGCCGATGCCGCCGACGACGAGGCTGATGGCGGCCACGCCACCGACAGTCAGCGCCAGCTGGAAGGCAATCGAGTTCAGCGTCTTCATGTCCTCGCGCACGTCGACGACGCGGAAATTGTCGGGGCGGCCAGCCATGACATCGCGGCGCACCCTCATCAATGCTGTCACATCGTCCATCACCTTCGGGATGGCGGCCGTCGTTGCCGTCGTCATGAAGATGGCGTGGACATGGGTGTTGCCCGCGAGCCGCTGGTGATAGGTCGCCAGCGGCATCACGATCATGTCGTCGGCATCCGCCGTCACCATGGAGTTTCCCGAACGCGCCAGCAGACCTATGACCTTGCAGGAAAATGATCCTGAGCGGATGGTCGCCCCTATGGGGTTCTGAACGCCAAAAAGCTCCTTGCGCACCATTTCACCCAGAATGCACACGGTGCTGCCCAGGCGCATTTCGACATCGCTGAACCTGCGGCCTGCCAGAAGCTTCCAGTTCCTGATGTCGAAATAGGCATTGGTGGTCCCTGCGACCTCTGTCTCGTGCTCGCGCCCGTCACTCGAGAAGACCAGCGAGGCGCTCGCCATGGGCGCCACGTGCTGCGCCCGCGGGATGTCCCGCTGGATGGCTTCCACGTCGGCTGGCCGGAACGGGACGCGGCGGTCCTGGCCGGGCTCGCGCCGCGGCTGGACCTCGATGAGATTGCGCGCCATGGCCTGGACGTCGTCCATGACCTGACGGGACACGCCCTGCATGACCGCGACCACGGTGATCACGGCGGCCACGCCGATGATCATGCCGAGCGCCGTCAGGCTGGTGCGGAGCAGATTCGCCCGCAACTCGCGCAGCGCCATGTGGAAGCAATTGAAGAGCATTGCGCGACGTTACCGCGCGCCCTGCCCCGATCAAGGTTTACCGCCCGAAATTGCCGCAAATGAACGTGATCACCACCCCATTGACGACGGGGAATTGCGTCCCGAACAGGCTTAATGTAGGCATTGCGCCCCGCAATCGCGGGCACGCCTTTTGGGGCGCCCCGCCTCGGCTGCCGGATTAGCTCAGTGGTAGAGCAACCGCCTTGTAAGCGGTAGGTCGTCCGTTCAATCCGGACATCCGGCACCA
>CAZYFM010000289.1:0-1546 GCA_964646885.1 uncultured Flavobacteriaceae bacterium | reverse complement strand
ATGTCCTTGAGCTGCGGGACGCGCGCTTCAAGCGTCGTCTTGCGGTCCTGGTCCCAGAAGAACTTGGCGTCCGACAGGCGCGCACGCAGCACGCGCTCATTGCCCGCCACGACGTTCTTGCCACCATCCTTCGTGATCATGTTGGCGATCACGACGAACTTGTTCGACAGCTTGCCCGTCTTGGGATCCTTCAGCGCAAAGTACTTCTGGTTCGCGCGCATCGTGGAGATCAGGATCTCCTGTGGCACGTCGAGGAAGCCCTTGTCGAACTGCCCGATCAGCGGCACCGGCCACTCGACGAGGCCCGCCACCTCATCCGCCAGCGTCTCGTCCTCGATCAGGGCAAGGTTCTGCGCATGCGCCAGCTGCTTCGCCTCGTGCAGGATCTGCGCCTTGCGATCGGCGGCGCTGAGGATGACATGCGCGCGCTTCAGCTGGTCGACATAGTCGTCATACCGGCGCACGGTAATGATGTCGTTGCCGAGGAATCGATGCCCGCGCGTCGTGTTGGAGCTTTTGACCGTACCAACCTCGAACGGCACGATTTCGCCATCAAAGGTGCACAGGATCGAGTGCAGCGGACGCACCCAGGTCAGGTCTCCCGAGCCCCAGCGTTGCGACTTCGGCCACGGAAACGTCTTGATGACCTCGGGAATGAGCTCCGCGAGCACCTGCGGCGTCGGGCGCCCCTTGCGCTCGATGACGGCAAGATAGAACTCGCCACCCTTCGCATCCTTCTGGACCTTGAGCTGGTCACGCGTCATGCCGGTCGAGCGCAGGAAGCCCTGGATGGCGGCATCCGGCGCATCGACACGCGGTCCCTTGCGCTCTTCGCTGACATCGGCCTGCTGGGCCGGAAGTCCTTCGATCACAAGCGTGAGGCGGCGCGGCGTCGCAAACGAGCGCGCGCCTTCATTGAGGAAGCCGCGATCCGTCAGGCCACCCACAATCAGGCGTTCCAGGTCGCGTGCGGCCTGCGCCTGCATGCGGGCCGGAATTTCTTCGGAGAAAATCTCGAGGAGAAACTGGGGCATGGTCTAGCGTCCCATCCCGCTCATGCCGGCACCCATCGTCATGCCCTGCGGACTGTCGACCCAGGCCTGCGCACACTCCTTCGCCAGCGCACGCACGCGGCCAATATAGGCCTGGCGTTCCGTCACGCTGATGACGCCGCGCGCATCGAGCAGGTTGAACGTGTGGCTCGCCTTGATGCACTGCTCGTAAGCCGGCAGCACGTGGCGCCATTCCGGATGCGCGGCGCTGCGGCCAACCTTGCGCGACAGCAGCTTCTGGCACTCGGCCTCGGCGTCCTTGAAATGCTGGAACAGGGCCTCGGTTGTCGCGTGCTCGAAATTGTAGCCTGACTGCTCGACCTCGTTCTGGTGATAGACATCGCCCCACGCCATGAAGTCGGGCGACTGCCGGTTCATGGTGTTGTAGGCAAGGTCATAGCCATTGTTCACGCCCTGCACATACATGGCGAGGCGCTCGAGGCCGTAGGTGATCTCGGCCGACACCGGACGGCAGTCGATGCCGCCCACCTGCT
>CAZYFM010000288.1:0-1554 GCA_964646885.1 uncultured Flavobacteriaceae bacterium | reverse complement strand
GCCAAGGTTGCGCAGGACGGGACTGTTCTGGCCGGCGTACAGGTCGATGACATCGGAAATCGCGGTCGAGGTGAGCGCGAGCGCGTCCGCAAACTCGGTTCGTTCGTCGAGGATCATGGTCTTGTTCCTTCAGGTTCAGATGCCGGATTCGGTCGAGAGGATCTGATCCGAGCGCCGCACAGGCACGCCGCGGAAGTAGTTCACCACCTTGCCCTGCGCGTCTTCGATGGACTTGAACGCCATCGTCGTCTTGTTGTTCGCCTGCAGGTCGAACGCATCGAGCGAGTCACGGTTCATGTAGAACGCCGGCCGACCCATGCCCAAGCTGGGAACGCGGCGCAGCGCCTTGGCCATGAGTTGTTCGAGCACCGGGCCGGTCGCGCCAGAGGCCACGATGTCTTCGAGGTCGTAGTTGATGCGTACGATGTAGCGCCAATCGCGCACCACGAGGCCCACATCCCAGCGGTAGTGCGTCCGGTACGCTTCCATGCGCCCACCGTCGCCGTTCAGGCTCTCGATGGTGACCTGGCCCTTGTCCTCGATCTGCAAGCCGGCCTTGCTGCCCTTCGGGTAGGTCAGGAAACAGGTCTGCGGGCCCCAGACCACCAGCCAGATCGACGTGTTGTCGGTGCTGTCCGGCGTCGCGGCCGAGGTCAGGATGTTCTCGCCGTTCAGCGCCGCCTGATCGTTGAAGCGCGGAGCGAAGCCGGTGAACGCCTCGGGCTCGGTGCCCTCGTTGCCGTACCAGAGGGTCTGCGCAACCTCCTGGCTCATCGACTCGATGAAGGCGCTGTCCTCCGACAAGCGCCACGCAGCAGAGTTGCCGTTCAGGTCGGCCTCGGCCTTGTCGATCTCTGCGTAGGCTTCCAGCATGCCCACTGTATCCGTGACCTTGACGCGCGTGCTCTTGGACGGCTGGACGCCGCCGTAGAGCTTGCGCCAGGTGGCGGCCGGCAGGCCGGTGCGCACCGTCGAAACGTGCCCGGTCAGGAGGTTGCCCTCCATGACGACGGCGTCTTGCAGAACCTCGTTGGTCTGCGCCAGCATCTCGATGACGGTGGCGACCTTGTCGTCAGGGTCGAGTGCCGCCTTGAAATCCAACAGGGTCGGGTGAGTCGCGCTCAGGGTGGACATGAGTCAGTTCCTCAGTTCATGCGTGAGTTGTCGTAGAAGGGCTTCGCTCGAGAAACCGACGCACCGCCGGCAACGAACGAGTCTTCGGAAATGGCCTTGCCGGCGCGGTAGAACGCGCGGATCAGCTCGGGGTGGGCATTGAGCCCACGGCTCGCGAGAAAGGCTTTCAACTCGGGCGTGCCGAACTTGGCAAAAGCCTTGTTCGCCACAGCCAATGTCTCGGCCATCTTTGCCCCGCCGATCTCTTTGTCACCGCGGGCCGCATCGTGCCAACCGCGCGCTTCTTCAGCGAGCTGGGCCTTGATGCCTTCGACGGTCTGGGAGATGAGCTTTGGCGCGAAGTCGATGACCTTCTGCGCAGCGGACTGCGAGAGGTTCAATTCCTTGAGGACCGGCGCGAACTCGGAGAGCATCGCCTCG
>CAZYFM010000287.1:0-1560 GCA_964646885.1 uncultured Flavobacteriaceae bacterium | reverse complement strand
GGGTTCTACCCCGTTTTCGCGGACGGTTGAGTTAAGACACTGAACTCCCGATCCCGGGCATCGAGCCTGCGCTGGATCCTCGGGTTGTGGAAGCGCTCGATGTAGTCGAAGACATCGGCCCGGGCCTCGGCCAGCGTGCGATATCGACGTCGATTGGTCCGCTCGCGCTTGAGCATCCCGAAGAAGCCCTCGGCCGGTGCGTTGTCGCCGCAGTGGCCGACCTGGCTCATGCTGCTGACGATGTTGTGGTCCTTGAGGAACCGCTGGTACTCGTGGCTGGTGAACTGCGTGCCGCGGTCCGAATGCAGGATCACGGGCTCCCGGCTGGTCCGTTGCCAGCAGGCCATCAGCACCGCCTTGATGACCATGTGCCGATCCTGGACCGGGGACATCGACCAGCCGACCACGAGGCCGCTGTACAGATCGGTCACCACGCATACGTACAGCCAGCCTTCGCCGGTCTTGACGTAGGTGATGTCGATCACCCACTTGGTGTTGGGCTCGAGCGCGGTGAAGTCGCGTTCCAGATGATTGCGGACATGCGCCGGGCGAACGCCACTGCGCTTGTGGCGCCAGCGCCGCGGCTGGGGAATGCCGAACAGCCCGTGCCGGGCCATCAGGCGGGCGATCCGGTTTCGTCCGGCCGTCAGGCCCTCGTAGCCGAGCTCCTCGTGCATCCGCGGCATGCCCATGACGCCGTCGCTGGCCTCGTGGTGCTCGCGAATGCGCGCCAGCAGGTCCTGGTTGGCCAACGTGCGCGGACTCATCGGACGCTTGCTCCACGCGTAGTAGCCACTGGTCGACACCTTCAGGCAGCGACACATCAGTTGCACAGGGTGCACCTCGCGACAGCGCAGGATCGTCTGGTACTTCAGCTCGATTCCCTGGCGAAGAACGCTGCCGCATCGCGCAAAAAATCCCGCTCCTTCGTCACCTTGGCCAGCTCGCGCTTGAGCGCCAGCATCTCCTGGTCGCGGGCCACGCCCGAGCCAGGGAAGGCCTTGCCACCACCGCGGTCCAGCTCACGCCGCCAGCGGAACAACTGCGTGGCGGTCACTCCGATGTCCGCAGCCACCTGCGTCACCTTCGACCCCGGCTGCCGTATCAGACCCACAGCCTCCCGCTTGAACTCGTCGCTGTACTTCTTTCGCTTGGCCATGACACTCCTCCTGCCTCATCATGAGGCTTCTTTGAAGTGTCCGCGATATCGGGGTAGAACCCAGGAAGGTCCGCTAGCGCCCGATGCGACCGACCACGCGATGTCCAATCCCGAACTCGAGCCGGGGCGCCACGCCACGCCGCGCCGCGCGCGCGGCTGGACGCCAGGCCGTCAGGCCGCGACGAGACTGCATTCAGGGGTCCGCATGAAGATGACAAGTCGCATCAAGCGCATTGGAGCATTGGGATGCTGCCTGTACCTGGCGGCGCAATCACTGGCGTACGCCGGGCAGGCACCCGGCGAGGCCGCCGTTCCGGTCGAGCACGCCTCATTCCACCAGCTGGTGTTCGCGGATGCGGACATTGCGATCCTCGACAATCTCTACCCTCCGAATGGCGATT
>CAZYFM010000286.1:0-1566 GCA_964646885.1 uncultured Flavobacteriaceae bacterium | reverse complement strand
CGGCAGCGCGTCGAGCAGGCCGAAGGCGGGGGCATGGCGTACCTGATCCAGATGGATTGGGACATTCAGAGCCGCGACGCGGACTAGTCCAGCAACTCAACACAGGAGGCCGCGATGGCGGACCTTACGATCACCGCGGCCAGCGTGGTGAAAGGCGCGGGTGCGCGCATCGACCGCAACGGATATGCCGGCGAGACGATCACCGCCGGGATGCCGGTCTACAAGGCATCGACCGGCTTCTGGATGAAGGCCGACTCCAACTCAGCCACGGCGCTGGCCCGAACCGCGATCGGCATCGCCCTCAATGGCGCGTCGCAATACCAGCCCATCGACGTGCAGACCGAAGGCGAGATCACCATCGGCGCGACGCTGACGGCGAACACGACCTATTACCTCTCGGACACCGCGGGCGGCATCTGCCCGCTCGCCGACGTCGGCAGCGGCGAATACACCGAGATCATCGGCGTGGCAAAGAGCACCACGGTCATGCTGCTCGTCCTCAAGGCGACCGGCGTCGCCAACTAACCCCTGAGACAGGAGACGGAACATGGCCTCGGCAGCACGCATCGGCTACAACACCATCCTCAAGAAAGGCGACGGCGGATCGCCTGAGGCCTTCACGGACTATGGCTGGGAGATCACCAGCCTCGACGGCATTGGCTTCTCCCGCGAAGCGATCGACGCCACGCATCTGCAGTCGGCATCCGGCTATCGCGAGTTCGTCGCCGGGCTCAAAACGATGAGCCCGATCAGCGTCGAGATCCAGTGGGTCGCCTCGAACACGGGCGCGCTGCAGACGCTGATCGAGGCCACGTCGCCGCTCAACAACTGGCAGGCGCTGTTCCCCGACAACTCGACCGTGACGTTTGCCGCCATCATTTCGAGCTTCAAGCTGGGTGCGGTGACCCCGGACGGCAAGCTGACGGCGACGGTGGAACTCACCCCGTCCGGCGCGCCGACCTGGGCCTGATAGATGGCGAACAAAGAGCGGGGCGAGGTCGCCGTCCAGATCGGCCAGCAGAGCTACACGCTGTGCTTTTCGACCAATGCGATTGCGGAGATCGAGCAGGTCGGCGACGCCAGCATCATGGTCCTTATGGCGCAGTACGTCACCGAGGGCAGGGCTTCAACCACGCGGCTGATGCTCTGGGGCGCGCTGCGCAAGTTCCATCCCGAGATCAGCCTGCTCGATGCCGGCGACATGCTGGACGATTGCACGCACGAGGACGGAAAGTCGGTCGGGGAGGCGATCGGGGAAGCGATCCGATTTCGCCTGGCCGCCCTCGGGTACATCAAAGACGACGGGGAAGCCGCCCTCGACGGCTGACGCGCTCGTCGAGTTCATCGCTGCCGGGTTCTCTGAAGACCTGTTCTGGTCGCTGACGCCTCGTCAGGTCTGGCGGCATATGCTGGCGGCCCGGAAGCGGGACGCACGGGCGCACAATGAACTGATGACGGCGCACTATCTCGGCGCGCTGTTGCCGCACATGAAGAACCGTCCGCCGCTCAAGAAGCTGCTGGTCGATCCCGAACAGGGACCGCGCCAGAAGCAGGACTGGCGCGCGA
>CAZYFM010000285.1:0-1600 GCA_964646885.1 uncultured Flavobacteriaceae bacterium | reverse complement strand
TTGTGGATTGCTGATTGATGATTGGCTTTCAATCATCAATCAGCAATCAACAATCAGCAATCAACAGAGGTGTTAATGCCTAAGACTCTTTTTGAGAAGATCTGGGACGCGCACGTCGTGGCCCAGGAGCCGGATTCGCCGGCGATCCTGTATATCGATTTGCACCTGGTGCACGAAGTGACGTCGCCGCAGGCGTTCACGGGGCTGCGTAGCCGCGGGCTGAAAGTGCGCAGGCCTGACCGGACCGTGGCGACCATGGACCATGGCATCCCGACCACGCCGCTCGACGTGCCGATCACGGACCAGATGGCCGCGCATCAGATCAAGGTGCTCGAGGACAACACCAAAGAGTTCGGTGTGCAGTTGTACGGCATGCACTCGGCCCATCGCGGCATCGTGCACGTCATCGGGCCCGAGCTTGGCCTGACCCAGCCCGGCATGACGATCGTGTGCGGCGACAGCCACACCAGCACGCATGGCGCGTTCGGCGCCCTGGCCTTCGGCATCGGCACCAGCGAGGTCGAGATGGTGCTGGCGACGCAGTGCCTGCTGCAGCGCAAACCCAAGACCTGCGAAGTGCGCATCGACGGGCAGTTGGCGGCTGGCGTGTCGTCGAAGGACATCATCCTCGCCCTGATCGCCAAGATCGGCATCGGCGGCGGCACCGGCTACGTCTTCGAGTACACGGGCAGCGCCATCCGAGGCCTGACGATGGAACAACGGATGACGATTTGCAATATGTCGATCGAGGGCGGGGCGCGCGCCGGCATGGTCGCGCCCGACGACGCCACGATCGAGTACGTCGCCGGCCGCGAGTTCGCACCCAAGGGCGCCGACTGGGACGCGGCCGTCGCGCGCTGGCGGGCGTTGCCCACCGACGAGGGCGCGACCTACGACTCGTCGATCACGCTCGACGCCGCGGCGCTCGAGCCCATGATCACTTACGGCACCAACCCGGGCATGGGCATGCGCATCACCGATCGCGTGCCGGATCCCGCCAACCTCGGCGACGCCAACCAGAAGCTGGCGCTCGAGAAGGCCCTGAACTACATGGACCTGCGCCCCGGGCAGGCGCTGCTCGGCAAGAAGGTCGACGTCGTGTTCATCGGCTCGTGCACCAACTCGCGCATCTCCGACCTGCGCCTCGCGGCCGACGTGCTCAAGGGCCGCAAGGTGGCCGATGGCCTGCGGGTCATGGTCGTGCCCGGCTCGCAGGACGTGAAGAAGCAGGCCGAGCAGGAAGGCCTCGACAGGGTCTTCAAAGAAGCCGGCGCCGAGTGGCGCGAGGCGGGCTGCTCGATGTGCATCGCCATGAACGGCGACCAGCTCCAGCCGGGCCAGTACGCGGTCAGCACCAGCAACCGCAATTTCGAGGGCCGGCAGGGCAAGGGCGGGCGCACCTTCCTGGCCTCGCCGCTGACGGCCGCCGCCACGGCACTCACCGGATCCATCACGGACGTGCGAACGCTGACCTAGTGATTGCTGATTGATGATTTCTGATTGCTGATTGCGCGCTGCGATCGGCGTTCAGAGGTCACCAATCAGCAATCAGAAATCATCAATCAGCAATCAACCATGGCTCAATTCACCACGCTCACTT
>CAZYFM010000284.1:0-1633 GCA_964646885.1 uncultured Flavobacteriaceae bacterium | reverse complement strand
TGGCGAAGGAAGGCATTTCGGTCGAGATCATCGACCTGCGCTCGCTGCGTCCGCTTGATACCGAGACTGTCGTGGCTTCGGTGAAGCGGACGAACCGCGTCGTCACCGTCGAGGAAGGCTGGCCGGTCTGTGGCATTGGTGCGGAGATCTCGGCCCAGGTCATCGAGCAGGCCTTTGACCATCTCGATGCGCCTCCCGCGCGCGTGACGGGCAAGGACGTGCCGATGCCCTATGCGGCGAACCTCGAGAAGCTGGCGCTGCCGTCGGTCGACGATGTCGTCGCTGCCGTGAAATCCGTCTGCTACCGGAGCTAGGCCATGACCACGCCGATCCTGATGCCGGCCCTGTCGCCCACGATGGAAGAGGGCAAGCTTGCGAAGTGGCACGTGAAGCCGGGCGACAAGGTGCGCTCAGGCGACGTCATTGCCGAGATCGAGACCGACAAGGCCACGATGGAAGTCGAGGCCGTCGACGAAGGCATTGTTGCCGAGCTGCTTGTCGCCGAAGGCACCGAGGCCGTGAAGGTCAACACCGTCATCGCGCAGCTGCGCGAAGAGGGCGAAAGCGCGGCGCCGGCAAAGCCTGCGCCGAAGCCTGTCGCGGCTGCTCCTGCGCCCGTGGCGAAGCCGGCGGCGCCGGTACCGCAGGTCGCCAAGCCGGTTGCGCCTCAAGCGCCGGTGGCTGCCAATGGCGCTGCGGGAGCGCGCGTGTTTGCGTCACCGCTTGCGCGCCGGATTGCGTCCGAGCGCGGCCTGGAACTGTCGCTTGTCCGCGGCACGGGTCCGCATGGGCGCATCGTGAAGGCGGATATCGAGGCGGCGGCGAAAGGCGGTGCGCCGCGCGCCGTGGCTCCGGCACCTGCCAAGGCGGCGCCGGCGGCTGCAGCTCCCGTTGCGGCTGCTGTGTCGGCCGGACCCGATGCGCGGCTCTACTTCGCGAAGGACAGCTACGAGGAAATCCCGCATGACTCGATGCGCAAGACGATCGCGCGGCGGCTGACGAGTTCGAAGCGCGATATCCCCCATTACTACCTGACGGTCGATTGCCAGATCGATGCGCTGCTCGACGTGCGCAAGCAGATCAACGCGCAGGCGCCGGCGGAGGGCCCGGGGGCCTACAAGGTCTCGGTCAATGACTTCATCGTCAAGGCGGCGGCGCTCGCGCTGATCCGCGTGCCGGGTGTCAACTGCAGCTGGACCGATACGGCGCTGCTGCGCCACAAGCATGCCGATGTCGGCGTCGCCGTGGCGCTGGATTTCGGACTGATCACGCCCATCGTCCAGAAGGCCGAGACGAAGAGCCTGGCTACGATCTCGAACGAGGTGAAGGACCTGGCCGCGCGGGCGAAGGCGAAGAAGCTCAAGCCGTCGGAGTTCGAGGGCGGCACCTTCGCGATCTCGAACCTGGGCATGTATGGCATTCGCGACTTCACGGCGGTCATCAACCCGCCGCATGCGGCGATCCTTGCCGTGGGGGCGGGCGAGCCGCGTCCGGTCGTGCGCAATGGCTCGATCGTGGTGGCGACGGTGATGACGGTGCAGCTGTCCTGCGACCACCGCGTGATCGATGGTGCGCTGGGCGCGACGTGGCTCGAGGCCTTCAAGGGCTATCTTGAAAACCCGGTGACGATGCT
>CAZYFM010000283.1:0-1642 GCA_964646885.1 uncultured Flavobacteriaceae bacterium | reverse complement strand
CCAAGCGCCTGTTCGGCTGGCGTCTGGTTGGTCATGACATTCATGCCGCCTGGCCCACGAAATCGGCGTAGCCCTTTTCTTCCAGCTCCAGCGCCAGGTCCTTGCCGCCCGTTTTCACGATGCGCCCACCCGACAGCACATGCACCTTATCGGGCACGATATAGTCGAGAAGGCGCTGGTAATGCGTGATGACGATCATGGCGCGATCCGGCGAGCGCAGGGCATTGACGCCATCGGCCACCACGCGCAGCGCGTCGATGTCGAGGCCGGAGTCGGTTTCGTCCAGCACGCAGAGCGAGGGCTCCAGCACCGCCATCTGCAGGATTTCGGCGCGCTTCTTTTCACCACCCGAGAAACCGACATTGACCGGACGCTTCAGCATGTCCTGGTTGATGTTGAGCGTCTCTGCCTTGGCCTTCACATGCTTCATGAATTCCGGGATCGTGTATTCCTTCTCGCCGCGCGCCTTGCGCTGGGCGTTGGCCGCGACCTTCAGGAACTGCATGGTGGCGACGCCAGGAATCTCGATCGGATACTGGAAAGCCAGGAACACGCCCTTGGCGGCCCGCTGGTCCGGCGACAGCGCCAGCAGGTCTTCGCCCTTGAAGGTGACGGAGCCTTCCGTAACCTCATAGCCTTCGCGCCCCGAGAGCACATAGGAGAGCGTCGACTTGCCCGAGCCGTTGGGGCCCATGATGGCATGGACTTCTCCGGCCTTCACCTCGAGCGTCAGGCCTTTCAGGATTTCCCGCTGCTCGTCAGCGAGGCGGACATGGAGGTTCTTGATCGAAAGCATGGTCATTCCACTTACAAAACACCGAGAAACTTGTAGGCGAGCATGATGAGGCCGGCGCCGATCACACCCTTGAGGCCATCCAGCGCCGCCTTGCGCAGGGCATCGCCCTCGCCCGCCTGCTGAAGGCGCACATAGCGCATCATGCCGAACAGCGCGCCGAGGCCGATGGGAAAGGCAATGTCGAAGCTGGTGAGAGCCAGGTTCATCCGACGCTGCCCTCCAGCGAAATGCCGATGAGCTTCTGCGTCTCCGCCATGAATTCCATGGGAAGCTGCTGCAGCACATCACGCACGAAACCGTTGACGATCAGCGCCACCGCCTCTTCCTGGCTGAGGCCGCGCGACATGCAGTAGAACATCTGGTCGTCGGAGATCTTCGATGTCGTGGCTTCGTGCTCGAACTGCGCCGTCGAGGTCTTGCTCTCGATATAGGGAACCGTGTGGGCGCCGCACTTGTCGCCGACCAGCAGTGAATCGCACTGCGTGAAGTTGCGGGCGTTCAGCGCCTTGCGGTGCGCCGAGACAAGGCCGCGATAGGTGTTGTCGCTGCGCCCGGCGGCGATGCCTTTGGAGACGATGCGGCTCGAGGTGTTCTTGCCGAGGTGGATCATCTTGGTGCCGCTGTCCACCTGCTGGCGGCCATTGGAAATGGCGATGGAATAAAACTCGCCGCGCGAATGATCGCCGCGCAGGAGCACGCTCGGATATTTCCAGGTGATCGCCGAACCGGTCTCGACCTGCGTCCAGGAAATCTTGGAATGGTGGCCGCGGGCATCGCCGCGCTTGGTCACGAAGTTGTAGACACCGCCTTTGCCATCCTTGGCGCCGGGATACCAGTTCTGCACCG
>CAZYFM010000282.1:0-1650 GCA_964646885.1 uncultured Flavobacteriaceae bacterium | reverse complement strand
TCGAGCGCGGCGTGCGTCCGATCGGCGACTGGTCGATGTCGATGACCATGTCGAGGTGCTGCAGCCCCTCGATGCGCTCGTGCGGTGCCGGCGTCTCGCGCGCACCATTGAGGCGGCGCGCCGCAGACTTGAACAGCGTCTCGATCACCAGCGTCGACTTGCCGCCGCCCGAAACACCCGTGATGCAGCAGAAGGTTCCCAGCGGGATCTCTGCCGACACGTTGCGCAGGTTATTGCCCTTCGCGCCGACGATCCTGATGGACTTGCCATTGCCCGGACGACGCGTCGCAGGAACCGTGATCTGGCGCAGCCCGACCAGGTACTGCCCGGTGAGGCTGCGCGGATTGGCCATGATCTCGTCGGGCGTGCCTTCAGCGACGATCTCGCCGCCATGGATGCCGGCACCCGGTCCCATGTCGATCACGTGGTCGGCCGTGCGGATCGCATCTTCGTCATGTTCAACCACGACCACGGTGTTCCCAAGATCGCGCAGGCGCCGCAGCGTGTCGAGCAGGCGCTGGTTGTCGCGCTGGTGCAGCCCGATGGACGGCTCGTCGAGCACGTAGAGCACGCCCGTGAGCCCCGAGCCGATCTGCGAGGCGAGGCGGATGCGCTGGCTTTCGCCGCCTGACAACGTGCCCGAGCCGCGCGACAGCGTCAGGTATTCAAGCCCCACGTCATTCAGGAAGCGCAGGCGCTCGCGGATCTCCTTCAGGACGCGGGCCGCGATTTCCTTCTGCTTGGCGTTCAGTTTGGCATCGATGGTGCGGAACCATTCGTCGGCAGCGCGGATGGAAAGGTCGCAAACCTCGCCGACATGTTTCCCGCCGATCTTCACGGCAAGCGCCTCGGGCTTCAGGCGAAACCCGTTGCAGGCCTCGCAGCGGCTCTGGTCCTTGAACTTCTCCAGCTCCTCGCGCATCCAGGACGAATCCGTCTCGCGATAGCGGCGCTCGAGGTTCGGGATCACGCCTTCAAAGGTTTTCTTTGTCTCGTAGCGCCTCAGCCCGTCATCATAGACAAAGGCGATGATGTCCTCGCCCGAGCCGCGCAGCACCACCTCGCGCGCCTTCTTGGGCAGGTCCTTCCACGGCACGGTCATCGGGAACTTGTAGTGCTTCGCGATGGCCTCGAGCGTCTGCCCGTACAGCGTCGACGTTGTCTTCGACCAGGGCGCGATCGCGCCGTCCTTCAGCGCAACATTCTCGTCCGGAATGATGAGGGCCTCGTCAAAGAACATCTGCGTGCCAAGCCCGTCGCACTTCGGGCAGGCGCCATGCGGCGAGTTGAACGAAAAGAGGCGCGGCTCGATCTCGGGGATCGTGAAGCCCGAGACGGGGCAGGCGAACTTTGCCGAGAAGGTGATGCGCTCCGGCTCTCCATCCTTGGTCTTCTTGTCCGCAAACTCGACGATCGCAATGCCGTCGGCGAGCTTGAGCGCCTGCTCGATGCTGTCCGGCAGGCGGTTGCCGATATCCGGCTTGACCGCGATGCGGTCCACGACGACGTCGATGTCGTGCTTGAGCTTCTTGTCGAGCGCCGGGACCTTGTCGATTTCGTAATACGCACCGTCGACCTTCACGCGCTGGAAGCCGCGCTTCTGGAGGTCCTGCAGGTCCTTGCGATACTCGCCCTTGCGGCCACGCACGA
>CAZYFM010000281.1:0-1744 GCA_964646885.1 uncultured Flavobacteriaceae bacterium | reverse complement strand
CGAGCCCGCAATGCGTCGCATGGCCTCTTCGAGCCGCTCCGGTGACTGCGCGAAGCAGATGCGGATGAACCGGTCATTCTCCCTGTCGCCGGGCAACCCGAAGGCGATGCCGGGCGCAACGCCCACCTTCGTTTCCTGAAGCAGTCGCTTGGCAAAGCCGATGCTGTCGGTCATGCCATCCACAGCAATGAAGCCGTAGAACGCGCCGGCGGGGCGCGACCAGCTCATCCGGTTCTGGCTTCCGAGAAATCGCTCGACGATGTCACGACCATTGCGGCAGCGCTCGACCATGGAGGCAAGGAAATCATCGCCCTTCGTGATCGCCGCCAGCGCTCCATACTGCGCGAACACCGTGGCCCCGGAATTATTGTAGGCGGCAAGCTCGACCATCTGGCTGGCGAGCTTGGTGGGGTGAATGACCCAGCCGATACGCCAGCCCGTCATTGCCCACGCCTTCGAGAAGCTGTTGATGACGAACACATCATCCTCGGGGTCCGCCAGTGCTGCAAAGCTGGGTGCCGGCGTTTCATAGACGATGGGTGTATAGACCTCGTCGGAAATGATGGCGATGCCATGCCTGCGGGCGAAGTCGAGCACCGCACGCTGTTCGGTCTCGCTCATGATCCAGCCCGTCGGGTTGCTGGGCGAGGCAATGAAAAGAGCCTTCGTCCGCGCGTCCGTGGCTGAAAAGAGTTTGTCGAGGTCGAGGGACCACGGCTTTCCGCCCGCGCCACCATCAAGCCGCACGAAGCGTGGTTCGCCACCCATGCCGATCACGGCCTGAAAGATGTTGGGCCACATGGGTGAGACGATGACGATGTTGTCGCCCGGCCTGAGCAGGCACTGCAGGACAATGTGGATGCACAGCATCGCCGCGCCGGGCGCCGAGACCCTTTCGGGGTCAATCTGCCGGCCTGCCTGGCGGCTCGCCCAGGTGGCAATGCCTTCCCGCAGTTCGGGGATGCCCCGGACGAAGGTGTAGAAGGTCTTGCCATCATCCAGCGCCTGCTTGGCGGCGTCCCGAATGAACGCGGGGGTGACGATGTCGCTCTCCCCGAACCACAGGGGAATGATGTCAGGCTTGCCCAATCCTTCCCGCGAAACCTCGCCGATGCCATTGGGCCGGAGGCCCAGAATTTCGGGGCGGAGCGGGGATTGGCGGGAATTGGGCATTTTTGTCGCGTGGTCCTGAATGGGACGGCCAAACTGCCGCTCTTGCGCAGGGGTACGCAACCCCCTAAAAGCCTCGACCATTCCACACGCGGGCTTGGGCTGCCTGACCGTCATATGGCGGGCCGCCCTCCGGTGCCGGGTTCCATCATGGAATTCCGGTGATGCCCGCGGAGGCTTAACCGGTTAAGGAGACACAGGCCCAATGGCACTGCCCGACTATTCTATGCGCCAATTGCTCGAAGCTGGCGTTCACTTCGGCCACCAGACACATCGGTGGAACCCCCGCATGGCACCGTTCCTCTACGGCGCCAAGAACAAGATCCACATCATCGACCTCACGCAGACGGTTCCGCTCCTGCACCAGGCACTGAAGACCATCCGTGACGTCGTGGCCCAGGGCGGCCGCGTGCTGTTCGTCGGCACGAAGCGCCAGGCCTCCGATCCGGTCGCCGATGCTGCGAAGCGCTGCGCGCAGTATTACGTGAACCACCGCTGGCTCGGCGGCACGCTGACCAACTGGCAGACGATTTCGCACTCGATCAAGCGCCTGCGCACGATCGAGGAAACGCTG
>CAZYFM010000280.1:0-1770 GCA_964646885.1 uncultured Flavobacteriaceae bacterium | reverse complement strand
GCCACGTTGGTCAGCGCGGCGATTCCCTCGCCCGTCCGGTAGTAGGACTTCTCGAATTCGGGCAACTCGGCGATCACGCCGATGAGGTTGCTCTTGGCGTCGTTCATGCGCTTCTCGGCATCGCGCAGGTAGGACTCGATCAGCGGCTTGGCGCCGGTGACCGCGGCCTTGCCCTCCGCGGTGACGCGGTCGGCTTCCAGCGCCTTCATGGCGTCGAGCATCACCTTCTTGTGCGCGGCATACTGCTTTTCCATGCGCTCCAGCCAGGTGGATTCGCCGCGCTCGAAGGCCAGGATGTAGCTGATGATGTCGCCGCGGATGGCGTCGTGCATCTTGCCGATTTCCGCCGAGTGGCTCAGCAGGTCCGCGTTCGAGGTCGATTTGTCGAGGATGGACCGGAACGAATTGGAGCTGAAGTAGGCCAGCAGGCCCACGATCAGCAGCACCACCGTGCAGGTGCCGGTGAAAAACAGCAGCGTGTTCTTGATCGACAGGGTTTTCAGAGCTTGAATCATGATGCGCCTCGGGTCTCGCGAAGGGGCCGGACGATTGCCGGCGTGGGGTCAGTCATTTCTTCACCTGGGCCAGGACGTTGCTCGTCCAGGCCAGTCTTTCGATCAGCGTCTTCAGGAACTGCCGGTTGAACCGCAGCTGGCAGGCGTCCGACAACTGCTCCAATTGCACATCCTGGATGCGCAGGAGCTGGACTTCCGACACCGCGATGATGGTCGCCGTGCGCTTTGCCTTCTCGCCGGACAGGTAGGCCATTTCGCCGAAGCAGTCGCCATCCTTGAGCACGTTGAGCAACTTGTCGTCCTTGACCACCTTGACCTGCCCGGAGACGATGATGAAGAACGCGTGTCCGACATCGCCCTCCAGCAGCAGGCTCTGCTCGCGCGAGTGGTTTTCCCAGATGGCGCCGCGCAGCACTTCCCAGAGTTCGGAATCGCGGAAGTCCTTGAAGAAGTCGAGCTTGCGCAGCGCGTTGAATTTCTCCGCCGAGGAGATCTCGAAGGAGAACTTCTCCAGTTGCGGGAAGGTGTCGGCCAGGTCGCGCGCCATCGCGTTCCAGGCCGGATAGCGGTCCTTGGTGTCCTTGGCCATGGCCTTTTCGACGATGGCGATGAGCTTTTCCGGCACGTCCGGGCGGATGGCCTTGAGCGGCGTGGGCTCGTCGTTGAGGATCTTGTTGATCATCGCCACCGAGTTCGCGGCCTGGAACGGCAGCCGGCCGGCCAGCAATTCGTACATCACCACGCCGAGCGAATAGATGTCGGTCTGCACCGACGGGGATTCCTCGTTGATCTGCTCGGGCGCCATGTAGGCGGGCGAGCCGACGAAACCGTCGATCTGCGTGTGCGTGGACTGCGAGATCTGCGCCGTGCCGAAGTCCGAAATCTTGATTTCGTCGCGGTCGGACAGCAGGATGTTGGCCGACTTGATGTCGCGGTGGATCACGCCGTTCTGGAAGGCGTATTCCAGGGCGCGGCAGGCCTTGAAGATCACCAGCACCGCTTGGCGCACGGGCAGCAGGTTGGTCTCGGTGCAAAACTTCTTGAGGTTGCCGCCGCCGACGTACTCCATGACGATGTAACGCATCTCGCCCTCGACCACGGCGTCGAACACGGCGACGATGTTCGGGTGCGACAGCTTGCCCACCATCGCGGCCTCGTTGAGGAACAGCTTTTCAAAGCGCCGCGCCTCGTCGGGCGCCATGTTGTCGTCCTGCAGCGCCACCTTGATGGCGACCTTGCGCTCGTTGAACTGGTC
>CAZYFM010000279.1:0-1809 GCA_964646885.1 uncultured Flavobacteriaceae bacterium | reverse complement strand
CCTACCTCCCCGTCAACTCCACCCGCACCCCGCTGGTGCCGGCCGCGTCCATGAACACCGCCCGCTTGCCGGCCGTGCCCTGATGCGGCTTCGGGGCGGTCGCGAAGCCCAACGCTTGAACCTCCTCCATCGCCTCGCCCACATCATCGACCTTGAGACAGAAATGGTGCAGCCCGGGCCCGTTGGCCGCCAGCCAGGCCTTGATCGGGTGATCGGCCGTCAGCGGCTCAACCAATTGCAGATGGGTGTTGCCCAGGTCGAGATGGGTCAGCCGGACGGTGCCGGCGTTGACGACCTCGCTGAGCAGGACGGCGAACCCGAACTGGTCGCGCCAGAGTTTCAGCGCCTCCTCTGTGTCCGGCACGGCGATGGCGATGTGATCAAGTCCCTTGGTATTCATAGGTTTTTTGTCGAAATCGATATTCCGCGCCCCGGCGTACGCCGGGGCGCGGAATATCGATTTCGACCAACAATGTGTCAGGCGAAGCGTGAAACGGGATCGCCGAGCGCATCCATGCGCGGTTGGATGCCGAGGCCAGGCTGTTCGGAGGCCGCCATGCGGCCGTTCACCCGCTGGGGCGCGCCGTCGGCGATGGATTGGGTGACGTAGCTGTTGAAGTCGGTCGAGGTGAACAGAAACTCGGGCGGCGTGCTGTGGGCGAGGTGGGCGATGGCGGCGGTGACGATATCGCCGCCCCAACTGTCTTCGAGCGTCATCGCGATCCCCAGTGACACACACAGATCGCGGGCCTGCTTTATTTTGGTCAGCCCGCCAAACTTGCTGATCTTGAGGTTGACCACGTCCATCGCCCCGTCGGCGGCCCCGCGCAGGATCATGTCGACCGAATCGATGACCTCATCCAGCACAAACGGCAGGGCGGTCCGGCGCCGGATGGCCAGGCACTGCTCGTAACTGGCGCAGGGCTGCTCGATGTAGACGTCGACGTCGCGGACCGCGTTGACGACCCGGGCCGCCTCGTGCATCAGCCAGCCCGTGTTGGCGTCGGCGATGAGCTTGTCGCCTGGCTGCAGGATCGCCCGGACCGCCCGGATGCGCTCGATGTCCTCATTTGGATCGCCTCCGACCTTGAGCTGAAAGCGCTGGTAGCCCTCGGCGCGATAACCCGCGACGTTGCGCGCCATCTCGGCCGGCGGGCGCTGCGAGATGGCCCGATACAGATGCACGTCCGCGCCGTAGCGCCCGCCCAGCAGGTGGCAGACCGGCATGCCGGCCGCCTGCCCGGTGATATCCCAGCAGGCCATGTCGATGGCCGACTTAACATACGGATGACCCTTGAGCAGATAGTCCATCGTGCGGTTGAGGGCCAGCAACTGGCTGGGATCCTCGCCGATCAGGCGCGGGGCAATCTCGGCGATGCCGGCCCGCACGCCATTGGCGTAGGCCGGCAGGTAGACCGGTCCGAGCGGGCAGACCTCGCCATAGCCGGTGATCCCGGCATCGGTGCCGATCGCGACGACCGTGCTGTCGAAGACTGACACGCTCTTGCCTTCCGACCAGGCGTAGTTGCCCTCGACCAGGGGCAGATCGACCTGGTAGACGGTGATGGTTGTGATCTTCATTGGGTTTGACTCCGTGGCAACGTTCGCGACGGATTCTAGCCGACGCAGGACTTATCCGCAGATTACGCCGATTTGCGCCGATTACTTCTATGTTCGATCGCCCTGCGCTCGAAAAGACCTAATCGGCGCAAATCTGCGGACCGAATTCCCCAGCCCTTGTCCGATAATGTCCGTCCCATGAAACGCTCGCTCGCGGCGCTGATCCTCGCCATCGCCCTATTCTTTGTG
>CAZYFM010000278.1:0-1822 GCA_964646885.1 uncultured Flavobacteriaceae bacterium | reverse complement strand
GGGCGAGGTTTCGGTGGCGATCGAGCACTTCAGCAAGGCGATCGAGGCCGATGGCCGGAATGCGGATGCATTCTCGAACCGGTCCAAGGCGCAACTGAGGCTTCGACGGTTCGCCAACGCCGAGAAGGATGCCCGCGCGGCAACCACGGTTGCCCCCAACAGCGCATCCACGCACAACGCACTCGGCGCGGCCCTCCTCGCCCGCGGTGACTTCGCCGGCGCAGAGCAGGCCGTTCGGCGCGCGCTAGCCATCACGCCGGGCAACCGGGATGCAATGCTGAACCTCGCCCTGTCGCTCAAGGGACAAAAGAAGCTTGATGACGCGCTTGCCATCGCAAACCAGGCGGCGCAGATGTTCCCTGACCGTGTCGAGCCCATCAGCCTGGCAGCTGCCATCTGCCTTGATCGGCGTGCCCATGAGGCCGCAGGGCGACTGGTGGAGCAGGCTCTCGCGCTGGACCCCGACAATGTCGACACGCTGCTGGTGGCCGGTCGCCTGCACACGGAAGAACTCCGGAACGAAAAGGCCCTCGAGTTCTTCCAGCGTGCCGTTGCGGCACAACCGGCCAATGCAGAAGCGCATAATCTGCTGGGCAGCGCCTTGCGGCAGGCCGGCGACTTCGACGGCGCCCTGAAGGCCCTCGAGCGTTCGCTGGCGCTGAATCCCGACAACTGTGGTGCCTTCGTCGATATCGGAGAAACAAAGCGTTTCCAGTCGGACAGCGACCCGCACCTCCTCGCCATGCGCGAGCGCGAGAAGTCCGCAGATACGCTGTCGGCCGAGCAGCAGATGATGCTCCACTTTGCGCTGGGCAAGGCGTGCGATGACCTCAATCAGGCAGACGCGGCCTTTGCGCACTTCAACAAGGCCTGCTCCATCAAGCGCAGCCTGATCTCCTACTCTGAACCTGACGCGCTTGAGCTGTTCAAGCGCATCGGGCGGGACTTCACTGCGGAAGTCGCCGAGCGCCTGTCCGGCCACGGTGACCCGTCGCAACTGCCGATCTTCATCATGGGCATGCCGCGATCCGGAACAACGCTCATTGAACAGATCCTGTCCAGCCATCCGATGGTCAGGGGTGGCGGCGAGTTGGCCGAAGTCCGCGAGACCCTGTCTGACTTGCGCGCGCGCGTGGACGGCCAGCGCGCCTATCCCGAAATGCTGTCATCCCTCAAGTCAGACGACGTTCGCCAGTTCGGACAGATGCTGGTCCGCCGTCTTGCACAGCGGGCGCAAGGACAGTTGCGCATCACCGACAAGATGACGTCGAACTTCTTCTTCCTTGGCCTGCTCCATGTTGCGCTCCCGCAGGCCCGGATCATCCACATTCGCCGAAACGCGGCCGACACCTGCCTCTCCTGCTATTCGAAGCTGTTCCTGTCGGGCGTCGATTATTCGTACGACCTCGGAGAGCTCGGTCGCTACTACGTCGCCTATGAGAAGCTGATGAACCACTGGCGCAAGGTGCTGCCAAAGGATGCCTTCCTTGACGTACGCTACGAGGATGTCGTGGCCGACATCGAGGGGCAGTCTCAGCGCATCCTGTCATTCTGTGGATTGCCCTGGGACGCTTCGGTTCTGTCGTTCCACGAGTCGTCGCGCTCGATACGAACGGCAAGCGCGCTCCAGGTCCGGCAGCCATTGTACCATTCTTCCGTCGAGAGGTGGAAAGCATACGCAGAGCATTTGGGGCCCCTTCTGAAGGAGCTTGCGGCCGGTGCAGACTGATCAGAGGCCTGATGCAGAGACACTTCTTGATGAGGTTGCCACGGTTCAGGTGAGTACCGTGGATGGCCCCATGTGGGTATTCAAGGCCGACAT
>CAZYFM010000277.1:0-1824 GCA_964646885.1 uncultured Flavobacteriaceae bacterium | reverse complement strand
GCTGGGCGATGTCGAGGTCCAGGCCCTCTACATGCCCTTCTCCCACTCGCACACGCTCTATGGCTTTTTCATTCCGTCAGCAGGCGTCGTCTACGCGCCGGACATGATGTTCGTGAAGACCCTCCCGCCCTATGATTTTCCGGACTTCTACTATCCGGGCTACATCCGCGCGCTCGACCGCCTGATCGCGCTCGACGCCGCTCACTATGTCCCCAGCCACTCATGGCGCGGAACAAGGGCCGACCTCGTGGACTACCGGAACATGACGGTCGACTTCCAGTCCACGGTGAAGCAGGAACTGATCGCCCGCGGGATGGAGTCTCCCACCGACGGCCCCGCCGTCCGCGAAGCCCTGGGCGCCGCGTATGACAAGCTCGAACCGAAATACGGCAAGTGGCACGGCTTCAACGAGATGTTTGTGCCGAAATATGGCCGCCATGTCGGCGGAACCTATCTCGGATACTGAGGCGCTCAGCCCAGCCCGACAACGACCGGCGGCGACAGCGGCTTGGCCCCAACCGAGTCAAGCCGTTCCATCGTGGCCCGCACGTCACGGAACCGGCGCCCCTGCGTGGCCAGCGCCTGGACAGTCCTGAGGAGCGCGAGCGTCACCTCGGCAATGTCCGACCGGTCGGCGGAACCGAGCAGGTCCCTGAATGACAGGCCCTCGGTCTGCACCCACGGCGACAGCGCCTTCAGCATCTCGTGCTCGCATGTCAGCGCCTGCGCCTGCGTGATCTCGCCCGGCCCCGCAACATCCCCGCCAACAGGTTTCAGCACGACCAGGCGGCGCATCTTCTCGAGTGCAACACAGAGACCCCTGACGAGATCTCCCGCCCACTGCAGCGGCTGCGCGCCGGCCTGCGCCTCGCTGGGCAGGCTCTCCCACACATGGCGATTGATTTCCCGCTCAAGCGGTCGGGACAGTCCGGCAACGAAGGCAATGCCACCGGCAAGCTCTCCCGGAACACCCTGCACCTGCCGCGACAGCCTGAGCAGCAGGAGGTCGATCTTCCGCCGCAGCACTTCACCCGAGCCTTGCCCGAACACTTCCAGCGCAATCGCCTCGGCCGCAGCACGACGGATGCGCTCCACGTCCAGCGCGGACGCACCATCCACGACCCCGCCCGCTCCGCGCGTCAACTGCAGGAGGGTGAGGATCTCCTCACTCGACAACCGGCATTCAAGGCCCAGCCGGCATGCGATGCCTCTCGCACCTGCGGGCTTCCACATTTCCCAGTTGGCCAGCGCAAGTGGTTCGGCTGTAATGCCAAGGAGCCCCGCACCCGCGAGCGGCGCCACGAAAGCCCTCAGCTCCTCGCGCCGCAGCGACGTGTCGGTCTTTGTGATGCGCAGGGAAACGGACGCATTCGCGCTCGTCCGTTGCGACTGCAGTTCAACCCGGTTTCCGAACGAGACGCATTCCGCCTCCCCCAGCCCGCTTTGTTCCTTGTCGATGCCGCCCTCGACGATGGCCGAAATGGACCCCGCCTGGTCGATCGTGAAGGCTGCCTGCGCCTTCAGCACCGCCTTTGTATCAAGCGATATGTCGGCAAAGCTCAGTGACCCCGCCGAATAGGATGAACGCGACAGCACCCTTGTGAACTGTCCCTCGATCACCTCCACGACCTGAGGACAGCCGCGCAGCGCCTCGAGGCTTCCGGCCAGGTCATCCGAAAACAGCCGCGAAAACAGGGCTGGCGCCTGCGCAGACCCTGCATCAAAGATCGCCTTCAGCACGAGCCCGTCTGAAACCGAGCGGGCAGCCCCGAAGCCGAACTGCACGGCAAGTCGGCTCGTGAGATAGGTCTCCACTTTCCGCAC
>CAZYFM010000276.1:0-1839 GCA_964646885.1 uncultured Flavobacteriaceae bacterium | reverse complement strand
ATCGGAGCCGACGCCAGTGTGGTTTGTGGCAACGACGAACTTGCCTGCATCCGTCGTGAGTCTGAGCGTGGCCGGCGCGGCATTGCTTTCATAGATCAACCAGCGGGCCTCAGATCCGCGCCGTATTCCGTACCCTTCATCGACCGCCGCCTTGTCCAGGCGGATGCGATCGAACGCCGTGACGCCTTCTGGCATGGTCATAGGTCGCACCTCAGCAGGCGCTCGTTGGCAGGGCTCCCTTGAAGCTGGAGTGTGAGCCAAGGCTTCGAGAGAAACTCAGCCGGTGGCTGGGTGGTCGGGTAGTGCCCCTGGGCGTGGTGTAGGAGCGATCATGGTCCGAGCGCTGTGGCTCGGGTGTCAGGCGGACGCGATGGCCTTCGCCTTGACGGCTTGATCATCGCAGAGTCCGGCGAGTGTTTCCAGGCTCATGTAGCGGCGGCTCACGGCCCACTCGTCATTCTGCTCGAGCAGGATGGCGCCGATCAGGCGAACGATGGCCGCCTCGTTGGGGAAGATCGAGACGACGTTGGTGCGCCGCTTGATCTCCCGGTTGAGCCGCTCGATAGGGTTGGTCGAGTGGATCTGGCTCCAATGGCTTTTCGGGAAGGCCATGTAGGCGAGCACCTCATCCTCCGCGCCGTCCATCAGCGCGGCGAGCTTCGGGAACTTCGCGCGCAGGCGATCGGCAACGGCCCGCCACTCGGCACGTGCGGCCTCTTCGCTTTCCTGCACGAAGGCCGTGCGGATCGCAGCGGCGACCATGGCGCGTTGCTTGATCCCGGCATGCGCAAGGCAGTTGCGCATGAAGTGTACGCGGCAGCGCTGCCATCCGGCGTGGAAGACCTTCTTCACAGCAGCCTTGATGCCCTCATGGGCATCCGAGATGACGAGCTTCACGCCACGCAATCCCCGCGCCGTGAGTGAACGCAAGAACTGGGTCCAGAAAGGTTCGGCCTCCGAGGGGCCGATCGCCTTGCCCAGGATCTCACGGCGGCCGTCCGTGTTGACGCCCACGGCTACTATCGTCGCCACTGAGATGACCCTGCCGCCCTGCCGTGTCTTCACGTACGTGGCGTCGATCCACACATAGGGCCAGGCGCCTTCGATCGGCCGATTGAGGAACTCCGCCACGCGCTCGTCGATCTCCTCGCAAAGCCGTGACACCTGGCTCTTGGAGATGCCAGTCATGCCCATGGCCTTGACGAGATCATCGACCGAACGGGTCGAGATGCCGTGTACATAGGCTTCCTGGATCACCGCGATCATCGCCTTGTCGGCAGAGCGGCGAGGCTCGAGAAACGTGGGAAAGTAGCTGCCCTTGCGAAGCTTAGGGATCGCCACCGGCACTGTGCCGACGCCGGTGTGCCACGCGCGCGTGCGATAGCCGTTGCGCTGGGTCGTGCGCTCGGGTGAGCGTTCGCCATGGGCGGCGCCCGTGAGGCTCTCGACCTCCACGTCCATCATGCGGGACGCAACGAAGGCCAGCATTTCCCTGAGGAGATCTTGGTCGGAGCCCTTCTCAAGCAGCTCCTTCATCGCCACTCTGTCGATGGTCATGGGTGCGGATTCCTGTCTGTTCGAGTGTGGGAACCCGAACCAACAGCTGAGTCGGCCCATGACCTCGACCTCCCCCGTTGACGCTGTGGACGACCTGGGGAAAAGGCTTCACGCGGCGTCCCGCTGCGCTCGGCTTGACGCCTCACTCCGCGCGACGCCGCCGCCGTCACCTACACCACGTCCCGGGACGCGCCCAGAATGAGGCCCAGGTAGAAGGGCATCCAGGGCAGGTCGAAGAGCGCTGTGGGCCCTGATCCCGAAACGAAAGCACGGATCTGGTCG
>CAZYFM010000275.1:0-1869 GCA_964646885.1 uncultured Flavobacteriaceae bacterium | reverse complement strand
TCGACTCGGCGCTCGACCCGGTGGTCGAGGAGGCCATCAAGGGCAAGACCGGCGCCGAGGCCGAGCAGGCCATCTTGGGCCTGAAGGTGTGCGACCCGGCGGTCGGTTCAGGCCACTTCCTCGTCGGTGCGGCACACCGGCTGGCCCGGCACCTTGCACGCGTGCGGGCGCAGGCCCAGGGCGAGAGCGAGCCGTCGCCGCTGCTCTACCAGCATGCGCTGCGCGATGTCATCGGCCGCTGCCTCTACGGCGTGGACCTGAACCCGATGGCGGCGGAGCTGTGCCGGGTAAGCCTGTGGCTGGAGGCGCTGGAGCCGGGCAAGCCGCTCTCGTTTCTCGACCATCACATCCGGGTCGGCAACAGCCTGCTCGGGACGACGCCGAAGCTGATTGCGGGCGGATTACCGGACGAGGCTTTCAACCCGATCGAGGGCGATGACAAGAAGGCCTGCACGGAACTGAAGAAGCGCAACCGGGCGGAAGGCAAAGGGCTTGGCAGCCTTTTCGTGGCGGAGGACGCGGAGCGTGCCGAAGCGCTGCGCTCTGCCGCCAAGGCGGTCGACGAGATGGACGACGACACGCCCGAGCGTCTGATACGCAAGGCGCAGTCCTTCGCCGAGGCCCAGACGCGCTACGACTACGTCGCCGCGAAGCGGTTGGCCGACGCCTGGTGCGCGGCCTTCGTGATCCGCAAGCACTTTCCCCCGCTGCTTCACAATCCGCGGTTCACGGACACAAAGCCCTTTGGCATCACTCAAGGCCACCTAGGTGATCTGGCCCAGGGGCGCGACCTGCCGGCCGAGCTGGCTGCCGAGGTAGACCGCCTCGCTCGGCAATTCCTGTTTTTCCATTGGCACTTGGCCTTCCCCGAGGTTTTCGCGCGAGGCGGATTCGACTGCGTCCTTGGAAATCCGCCGTGGGATATGCAGGAGGTGAAGGACAACGAGTTCTTTGCCGCAAGCTTCCCGGAAATACTGTCCGTCAAGAGCGCTAAAGACAAAGCTGCCGTATTGCTCAAGATTCGTGATACGGCACCGACGTTGTGGCAGGAGTATCAAGACTACGTCCGTTTCACCTATGGACAGCGGCACCTGATGGCGAACATGGGGAGATTCCCACTGTCCAGCGTCGGCAGAATGAATCTGTACCGCCTGTTCCTAGAGACGGGGCATTCGTTTGTGAGCCAAAGCGGGCGGGTCGGCATCGTGGTGCCGTCAGGCTTTGCTTCGGACTCGTTCTCCCAAGATCACTTTTCGACATTGCACGGTGGCGGTCGCCTGGTCAGCCTTTACGACTTTGAAAACCGACTAGGACTCTTTCCTGGCGTTCATAGCTCGTACCGGTTCTGCTTGCTCACCATTGGTGGCACCGGTACTTGCTATGAGACTGATTTCGTCTTCTTCGCTCACAACCTTTCGGACCTCGATGAAGAAGACCGGCACGTCCGGCTTTCACAGGAATCCGTCTCTGCCCTGAATCCGCTGAGCCGCACCGCTCCCCTATTTCGCACGCGCCGCGACTACGCCATAACTCTGAAGATGACGCAAGCGGGGCCAATAATCGGCAAGACCGATAACGAAAGGGGGTGGTCGATCAAACCCACGCTGATGTTCATGATGAACGCTGAAATGAAAGGTCACCGAACGGCCGAGGAGTTGGAGGCCGACGGATGCCAGTTGGAGGGAAATCGGTATCGACAATCTGGTGAGCTCTGGCTTCCCTTTTACGAAGGAAAAATGGTTGGCATGTATGACCACCGAGCTGCGAGCATTCGGTTCGACCCTAACAACCGAGTTCGCCGGAATCAGCCCGTAGCACTTGGCAGTGCGGAACACCAAGACCCCGGAAACTTGACTTTGCCGATCTTCT
>CAZYFM010000274.1:0-2004 GCA_964646885.1 uncultured Flavobacteriaceae bacterium | reverse complement strand
TGACGCTCTGCAACATGTCGATCGAGGCGGGCGCGCGCGCCGGCCTCATCGCGCCCGATGAGACGACCTTCGCCTATCTGAAGGGGCGCCCGCACGCGCCAAAGGGCGCAGCCTGGGAAGCGGCGGTGAACTACTGGAAGACACTGAAGTCGGATGCGGACGCAAGGTTCGACGCCGAAATCACGCTCGATGCTGCCGAGATTCCGCCACTCGTGACGTGGGGTACCTCGCCGGAAAACGTCGTTCCGATCACGGGCAAGGTGCCGGATCCCGCAACGGAGCAGGACCCCCAGCGTCGCGCTGCGATGGAACGCATGCTCGACTACATGGGCCTCAGCGCCGGCACGCCGATGACCGAGGTAAAGGTCGACCGCGTGTTCATCGGATCCTGCACCAATGGCCGCATCGAGGACTTCCGCGAAGTGGCCAAGGTGGTCAAGGGCAAACGCGTGGCATCGCACGTGAATGCCATGATCGTCCCGGGTTCCGGCCTCGTGAAGGAGCAGGCGGAATCTGAAGGCCTCGACGTGATTTTCCGCGAGGCCGGTTTCGAATGGCGCGAGCCCGGATGCTCGATGTGCCTTGCCATGAATGCGGACAAGCTCGAACCCGGCGAACGCTGTGCGTCGACCTCGAACCGCAACTTCGAAGGCCGACAGGGAAGGGGCGGACGCACGCACCTCATGTCCCCGGCCATGGCCGCCGCCGCCGCGATCCGGGGCCGGCTCACGGATGTGCGGGACCTGGGGTAAGTCAATGACAAGCGTCCACGGAACCGTCCCCGAGAAATATGAGAGCGTACGCCAGACGCTTGCTGCCAGCATTGCAGGCGGCGGCGACGTCGGTGCCTCGTTCTGCGCCACCAGGAATGGCGAGATCGTTGTCGATATCTGGGGTGGGCACGCCGATGCAGCGCGCACCAGGCCGTGGGAGAAAGACACGATCGTCAACGTCTACTCGACGACGAAGACCATGACGGCGCTGACTGCGCTGCTCGTCGCCGACCGCGGCGAACTCGATTTCAACGCGCCCGTTGCAAGGTACTGGCCGGAATTCGCCGCCAATGGAAAGGCGGACGTAAAGGTCAGTCACCTGATGAGCCACGCGGCCGGTCTCTCGGGATGGAAGGAAAAAATCTCCAGGTCGGATCTCTACGACTGGGAAAAGGTCACCACGCTGCTCGCGGCCCAGGCGCCATACTGGAAGCCAGGCACGGCGCCCGGCTATCACGCAATCACGCAGGGCTACCTCGTCGGTGAAGTCATTCGCCGCATCACGGGCAAGACGGTGGGCACCGTCTTCCGCGAGGAAATCGCGCGCCCGCTCGGCGCAGACTTCCACATCGGCTTGCCGGCATCGGAAGATGCGCGCGTCGCTGAATTGATCCCGCCAGAGCCCGGCACCGGTATCGGCAGCAACGCGCAGACCGACGTGCAGAAGAACATGGCGGACAATCCCGGCGTCGATGTTGGCGAAACGCGCACGCGCGCCTGGCGCGGCGCCGAGATCCCGGCTGCTGGCGGCACGGGCAATGCGCGCTCGGTCGCGCTCGTTCACACCATCCTCGCCAACGGGGGCGTCGCGAAGGGCAAGCGCTTCTTGTCCGAAGCCGGCTGTCGCAAGGCGTTGGAGTTGCAGATCGAAGGCACTGACCTCGTGCTGGGATTACCCGTGCGCTACGGCATGGGGTTCGGCCTCGCAGGTGGAATCATCCCGTTGCCGTCGCCGAATTCTTTCTTCTGGGGTGGCTACGGTGGTTCGCTGGCGATCATCGACATGGATAATCGCGCGACCTACGCCTACACGATGAACCGGATGGTCGGCACCACCACCGGCGACATGCGGGCCTTCAGCCTCGCCATGCCGATGTGGGGTCAGTAACAAGGCAGGACAACATGCAGAAATTCACGACCCTCACAGCAGTCGCCGCGCCCCTGCCGATGATCAATGTCGACACCGACATGATCATCCCGAAGCAGTTTTTGAAGACGATTCAAAGAACGG
>CAZYFM010000273.1:0-2042 GCA_964646885.1 uncultured Flavobacteriaceae bacterium | reverse complement strand
TGAAGTTGATCGAGGGAACCATCGCATCGGTGCCTCCGCAAGGCGGCCGCAAGCACCCGAACCAGGAATTCGTGCAAATCGACACGACCAACATCCTGTTCATCTGCGGCGGCGCGTTCAGTGGCCTCGAAAAGGTCATCCAGAACCGCACCGACAAGGTGGGCATTGGATTCGGAGCCGATGTCCGTAGCGGCAAAGACCGTGAGGCCAGCAACGAACTGCTGCGCGATGTGGAGCCGGAAGACCTCATCAAGTACGGGCTGATTCCGGAATTCGTCGGCCGCTTACCCGTGGTCGCCACGCTTGAAGAGCTTGATGAAAGGGCGTTGGTACGGATTCTCACCGAGCCCAAGAATGCGCTGACCAAGCAATACGAGCGCCTGTTCGCCATGGAAGGTGTCGCCCTCGAGTTTCGTGAGTCCGCCCTCAATGGAATTGCCAAGCGCGCCCTGGAACGAAAGACCGGTGCGCGGGGGTTGCGATCCATCATCGAACATGCGTTGCTGGACGTCATGTTTGAGTTGCCTTCGCTCGCGAATGTCGAAAAGGCGGTAGTGGACGAGGGAACGATTGCAGGCGGCCAGAAGCCGCTGCTGATCTACTCTGACCAACCCAAGGTGGCTGGCGCGCAGTCTTGACCGACCGCCCCCGCCATGCAGCGTGTTGCTTTGTGCGACCGGTGCTCAAGGCCGGAACGCACGTTGAAATGTCCCGAATCGGCACCATGTGCAGGACTCCACCCCCCGTTTCCCGCGGAATTGAACCTCCAGGGGCAACGCACATCCTCCCCCAGGAAAGCCAATGAGCATGACTGAACCGATTGTCCTCCCACTGCTGCCCCTCCGCGATGTGGTGGTCTTCCCCCACATGGTGATCCCGTTGTTCGTGGGGCGACCGAAATCCATCAAGGCGCTGGAAGCGGCCATGGAGGAAGGGAAGAACGTGGTGCTGGTTGCCCAGAAGTCGGCGGCCAACGATGATCCGACGCCGGAGGACCTGTACGACGTCGGTTCGGTTGCTTCGATCCTCCAGATGCTCAAGTTGCCGGACGGCACCGTCAAGGTGCTCGTGGAAGGTGCGCACCGCGCGCGCATCCACAACGTGACCGGCGACAAGGAGCACTACGAGGCCGCGATTACGCCCATTGCGCAGGACGAAGGCGACAACAACGAAGTGGAGGCCATGCGCCGCAGCCTGTTTGCGCAATTCGACCAGTATGTGAAGCTCAACAAGAAGATCCCGCCCGAGGTGCTCACCTCGCTGTCCGGCATCGAGAATGCAAGCCGGTTGTCCGATACCATCGCGGCGCATCTGCCCCTCAAGCTCGAGCAGAAGCAGCAGATCCTTGAGAATTTCGACGTCCCGTCGCGGCTCGAGCAGTTGCTCGGCCTGCTGGAAACGGAAATCGACATCCTTCAGGTGGAGAAGCGCATTCGCGGACGCGTGAAGCGCCAGATGGAAAAGTCCCAGCGCGAGTACTACCTGAACGAGCAGGTGAAGGCGATCCAGAAGGAACTGGGCGAGTCGGAGGACGGCGCGGAAGTCGACGAACTCGAAAAGAAGATCAAGGGCGCGCATATGCCCAAGGACGCGCGCGCCAAGGCCGAGGCCGAACTCAAGAAGCTGCGCATGATGTCGCCGATGTCGGCGGAAGCCACGGTCGTGCGCAATTACATCGACACGCTCACGTCACTGCCCTGGAAGAAGAAAACCAAGGTCAGCATCGACCTGGCCAAGGCAGAGAAGGTCCTCGATGCGGACCATTACGGCCTCGAAAAGGTCAAGGAACGCATTGTCGAGTATCTCGCCGTGCAAAGCCGGGTCGACAAACTCAAGGCGCCGATTCTTTGCCTGGTCGGACCACCGGGCGTGGGCAAGACCTCGCTCGGGCAGTCCATCGCCAAGGCCACCAATCGGAAGTTCATCCGGATGTCGCTCGGCGGGGTGCGCGACGAGTCCGAGATCCGCGGGCATCGTCGCACCTATATCGGTTCGATGCCGGGCAAGATCCTGCAGAACATGAGCAAGGTCGGCGTGAGGAA
>CAZYFM010000272.1:0-2057 GCA_964646885.1 uncultured Flavobacteriaceae bacterium | reverse complement strand
GCGGCAAGGGCGGCTCGATGCACATGTTCAGCCGCGAGAAGAACTTCTTCGGCGGACACGGCATTGTCGGCGCGCAGGTGCCGCTCGGGACCGGGCTTGCGTTCTCGAACCGCTACAAGGGCAATGACCGCGTGTGCCTGACCTATTTCGGGGACGGTGCGGCGAACCAGGGCCAGGTCTACGAGAGCTTCAACATGGCCGAGCTCTGGAAGCTGCCGGTCATCTACGTCATCGAGAACAACCAGTACGCGATGGGCACGTCGGTGCAGCGCGCGAGCGCGGAGACGCATCTCTACCGGCGCGGCGTGTCGTTCAACATTCCGGGCGAGGAAGTTGACGGCATGGACGTGCTGGCGGTGAAGGCGGCCGGCGAGAAAGCCGTGAAGTGGTGCCGCGAGGGCAATGGCCCCTATATCCTCGAGATGAAGACCTATCGCTATCGCGGGCACTCGATGTCGGACCCGGCGAAGTATCGCACGCGCGAGGAAGTCGACCAGGTGCGCGAGAAGAGCGATCCGATCGACCATGTCCGGCAGCTGCTGGTCGACAACAAGATGACGACCGAGGATGCCCTGAAGGAGATCGACAAGGAAATCCGCAATGTCGTGAACCACGCGGCGGAGTTCGCGCAGACCTCGCCGGAGCCTGATCCGGCCGAGCTCTGGACCGACGTCATCCACTAACCCGGCTCAAACGACCCATCCCGCAGGAGGCCTGCATGCCCATTGAACTTCTGATGCTCGCACTGAGCGTGGCGCTGCTGTTCGTGCTGATCGTGATCCAGGCCGTTGCCGGCGTTCAGGCGCAGGGCGTCGATGCCATGGCCGGCAATCGCGACAACCTTGGCGCGCCCAGCGTCTGGCAGGCCCGCACCAAGCGCTGCGTCGACAACCACCGCGAGGGGATCACGCTTTTCGCGCCGCTGGTACTCATCGCAGCGCACCTTCAGATCTCGAACGAGCTTACCGTGTGGGGCGCGCAGCTCTTCTTCTATTCGCGCGTCGCGCATGCCGTGATCTACCTCGCGGGCTGGCCGAAGGTTCGTCCGCTGCCCTGGGCGGTCGGCATTGTCGGCACGCTGATGGTCCTTGCCGCCCTGTTCACCTCGACGCCCGCCTGACGAGACGCAACGATGCCCACTGAAATCCTGATGCCTGCGCTGTCGCCAACGATGGAAGAGGGCAAGCTTGCGAAATGGCACGTCAAGGAAGGGGACCGCGTTTCCTCGGGTGACGTGATTGCCGAGATCGAGACCGACAAGGCGACCATGGAAGTGGAGGCCGTCGATGAGGGCGTGGTCTCTCAGCTTCTCGTTGCCGAGGGTACGGAAGGCGTGAAGGTCAACGCGCCGATCGCCGTGCTGAAGGGAGACGATGAAGGGGCGGCCGTTGCAAAGCCTGCGCCTGCACCCAAGACTGCAGCGGCGCCGGTTGCGGCCCCTGTTGCGAAAGCGGCTCCGGTGGCAGCCGTTGTCGAGACGCCGGCGGCCGGCACGCAAATGCACACGATCACCGTGCGCGAGGCGCTGCGCGAGGCCATGGCGGAAGAAATGCGCCGTGATCCGAACGTGTTCCTCATGGGTGAGGAAGTCGGCCAGTACCAGGGCGCGTACAAGATCAGCCAGGGCCTGCTCGACGAGTTCGGTCCGAAGCGGGTCATCGATACGCCGATCACCGAGCAGGGGTTTGCGGGTCTCGGCGTCGGCGCGGCCTTTGGTGGCTTGCGTCCCATCGTCGAGTTCATGACGTGGAACTTCGCGATGCAGGCGATCGACCAGATCATCAACTCTGCGGGCAAAACGCTCTACATGTCGGGCGGGCAGATGGGGTGTCCCATCGTGTTCCGTGGCCCGAACGGTGCAGCCGCGCGCGTGGGTGCGCAGCACAGCCAGAACTATGGGGCGTGGTATGCGCATGTGCCGGGCCTCAAGGTCGTGGCGCCGTACTTTGCGGCTGACGCGAAGGGCCTGCTGAAGGCCGCGATCCGCGATCCGAATCCGGTCGTCTTCCTCGAAAACGAAATCTGCTACGGCCGCAGCTTCGAAGTGCCCGTGGGTG
>CAZYFM010000271.1:0-2062 GCA_964646885.1 uncultured Flavobacteriaceae bacterium | reverse complement strand
GCCTTTTTCATGGGCGGGATGCCCCGCTTGCGGACGAAGGCGCCCCGCTATACTGGGCGCAAGACCGGAACGGGGGTTCCCATGAAACGCTTTGCTGCAGCCATCGCCGGCCTGCTGGCCGCCGCCACGCTTCCTTGTGCCGCGCTCGCGGACGACCTGATCGATCGCTTCTCGCGCCTCGACGCCATCGAAGGCCTGGGCGTCGCGACGGATGGGCGGCACATCGCCCTCCTGTGCGACCGCAATGGACGCCGCGCCGCCTGCGTCTATGAACTCGACGCGATCGACAAGCCGCCGCAGGTATTCGCGCCTCGCCCCGAGCAGCGATTGCACCGCATCCGCTGGAGCAGCCCCGAGTGGCTGCTGCTCGATGTCGACATCACCGAGGACCTGACCAGCGTGACGAACAACGTGCGGCTCATGACCTTCAGCCGTACGCTCGCGATGAACATCCGCACACGCGAGGGGGCGCAACTCCTGACCAATGGCGAGACCGCCTACACGTCGAGCCTGACGCGCATCCTGGCGGCCCCCGAGTCGACGCCGGACGAAATACTCATGTCCGCCCCCTACTGGCAGATCGGCGCGGTAAACGACACCCGGCTGGGAACCGGGGGCGGCGGTGCCCGAACGGGCATCTTTCGCGTCAACCTCAAGACGGGTTACGGCAAGCTGGTCGAGGACGGCGGAACCCTGACCTATGCGTATGTCCTCGATCCGCAGGGCGTTGCCCGCGCCCGGGCCGACTTCGATGAAAAGGCGCGGCGCGACACTGTCTATCGGGTCGACGCCGGAACCTTGACTCGCCTGCTGGAGCGAAACGGCATCACGACCTCCATGAACCCGATTGCGGGACTCGCGGCCGATGGCAAGTCACTCGTGCTGGGAGAGTATGCGGAGAATGGCAACTACGCGCCCTATCTCATGGACCTCGCAACCGGGGCGCTGCGCGCGGCCGCCCCGGGAATCGCGGGCGTCGACGTCGGTGGCTGGATAGACGACGGCACCACATCGTCGATCGTCGGCGTGCATTTCGCGGGCGAGCAGGGTAGCCAGTTCTTCATCGAACCGACCCTGCAACACTGGTACGCCGCACTGGGCAAGGCCCTTCCCGGCAAGAGCATCCGCTTCGATTCATGGTCCCGCGACCGATCGACCATCGGCCTGTCGGCCGAGGCCCCCGGCGAACCGGCGACCTACTACGTTTTCGATGTGAAGAAAAAGGCGCTGTCGCCCGTCGGCCAGGCGCGGCCGGAACTCGCCGACATCCCCATCGCACCGACGACGCGGATCCGATATGCCGCCCGCGACGGACTGGAGATCGAAGCCTTCCTCACCTTGCCTCCCGGCAAGAGCGAGAAAGACGGGCCGTTCCCGCTGTTGCTCTTTCCCCATGGCGGGCCGTTCGCGCGCGATGACGCGACCTTCGACTGGTGGGGGGCCTATTTTGCGCAGCGCGGCTACGCGATCCTGAAGCCCAATTTCCGTGGTTCCGACGGTTACGGACTCGAGTTTCGCAGGAAGGGCTTCGGCGAGTTCGGCGGCGCGATGATCGACGACATCATCGACGGCGGGAAGTTCCTCGTGTCGAAGGGCGTCGCCGACAAGTCTCGCATCTGCGCGATGGGTGCGAGCTACGGCGGCTATGCCTCACTGATGGTTGCGGTCCGCGACCCCGCAAGCGTTCGGTGCGTGATCGGCGTGAATTCCGTGACCGAACCATCCGGTTACATCAGCGAAGTCGTCAAGCGCTATGGCAAGGACTCGATGTCGCTCGCGTTCTGGGGCGATTACATGGGCGACCGCTTCCGTGACACGGCGGAGAAGGCCGCGATCTCACCCCTGCGCAATGCGCAGAACATCAAGGTGCCCGTGCTCCTGCTGCACGGGAGCCTCGACACGACCGTGTTCGTCGAACAGTCCCGCACCTTGCGGGACAGGCTCGCGGCAAGCGGCGGAAACGTGCGCCTGGTGGAACTGGCGGGCGACGACCACTTCCTGAACACGTCCGCCGTGCGCAAGACCCTGCTGACGGAAATCGACGCCTTCCTCACCAGCCATC
>CAZYFM010000270.1:0-2076 GCA_964646885.1 uncultured Flavobacteriaceae bacterium | reverse complement strand
CAGACGAACTGCGAATGGCAGCTACCTCCATCGCCGAAAGGGTGCTGCCGACCCTCAGGCGCGGGCGGCCGAGGAACTGGCCCTGCTGCCGGAGGACTCGGCAATTCAGGAGGTGCCGAGCGACGATGCCGTGATGCGCGAGTAAGTGCGGACATGTTGAGAGGCGCTATCGCCCTCGATCCGATTTCGCCTTTACGGCGCTACGAACGAGCTTGCCGAAGGCACGGTCCTTCTCGCGACGCTCGGCGATGCTCGCGGAGTTGAAGGCGTCCTCTGCCTGGAGCTTGCACCAGCGGGCGACGCGCGCGGGGTCGAGCCGACCCTCCGCGAGGGCAGCCTGAACGGCACACCCGGGCTCGGTTTCGTGCTGGCAGTCCTTGAACCGGCACTGGGCGGCCAGCGCCTCGATGTCTTCGAACACGTCGGCGATGCCCGCGGCGGAATCCGTCAGCTGCAATTCGCGCATGCCTGGCGTGTCGAGGACGAGGCACCCGCAGGGGACCTGGTGCAACTCGCGGCGCGTCGTGGTGTGGCGACCGCGCGCATCGTCCTCGCGGATGCCTTGGGTGGCGATGGCCTGCGCCCCTAGCAGCGCATTGGTGAGGGTGGACTTGCCGACACCGGACGAACCGAGGAAGGCGACGGTTCGGCCGGGCTTGCACCAGGCGCCAAGCGCCTGCGTCGGTTCCGTGCCGCGCGCGTCGAGGGCCACCACAGGAACCCGGTCGGACACGGCTTTCGCCCTGTCGATCCAAGGCACGGGGTCATCGACGATTAGATCGGTCTTGGTGAGGACGATCACCGGTTCGATCCCTGCTTCGAGGCCGAGCGCCACGTAGCGCTCCAGTCGCGCGACGTTGAAGTCCTGGTTGCAGGAGGTCACGATGAAGACCGTGTCGATATTGGCCGCGATCAACTGGATATGCCGGTCCGTGCCCGGTGCGCGGCGCTTGATCAGGCTCTTGCGTTCCAACACGCGGCTCGACCGGGGGCGCGCGGGATCGAAGAGCAACCAGTCGCCAACCGTGGCCTCGGGCCCGGGCGGGATCATCTCGTCGATGCCGTCGCCCGCGATCTGCAGGCCGCTTCGATGCACGGCGACCACGCGGACGGGCGGCGTCTGGGTCAGCGCCTGGGAGTCGAGCTGCTGAGCGAAGAAAGGGCCCCAGCCCAGCCGCTCCAAGGCGGTGGGCTCGCGCCGGGCGGGCGGTGTCGTCGCGCCGCCGGGCAGAAGGGCGGAGTAGTCGCGAACCATCACCAGAGCCTTGGATCGTCGAAGCCGGCGACGCAGGACGCGGGGGCTTCGAGCGGCGTCAGGGGGGCGTCCTGCAGCGACTGGCCCAGCCAGCCCTCGGGATGCTGCAAACGATGAGGTGCGGGGATGGTGGCCTCGGTCACAGGCACGAAACCGACGCGTCCGTAGAAGGCAGGGTCGCCATAGGTCACCGCAATGTCGACGCCCTCGCTGCGCAGCAGGTCCAGGCCGTGGGTGATCAGCGCCTGCCCAATGCCCTCCCCTTGGCGATCCGTTGCCACGGCCACAGGCGCAAGCATGAAGACCGTGCGGGTGTCGTCGAAGACAAGGCGTGTGAACAGGATCGTGCCGACCAGCGCGCCGCCGTCCCACGCGGTGAAGACGCGCAACGCGTCGGGCGGCGTCTCGGCCATCAAGCGGCGGACGAGATCCCCGATCAGGGTCCCTTCCTCGGCCCCTTCCGAGGCCGTAAAGGTCGCCTTGAACATCGCTGCGATGGTCTCGGCGTGCGGCCTGAAATTCGAAGAAAAGTCCATGTTCCGATCCTCTCTGGCGCCAGGCGGGTCCAAGGCCGTCGCAGCACGAACATCCCGTAGCCGAATTGTCCGCGCCCGGCTTGTAGAACGGTAAACTCGCGGCGCAGCCCGTCGAGCGCCCGGTCTCGGAGGTCCAGCGGTCATGCGGAGCGCCGCCGTTCCAATGACCGGTGATGAAGGCTGCGGTCGTTCAGGCTGCGGCCGCGAGTGACTCTGACCAGTCTGTTGCTGATCTTCGCACCGCAACAGCCAGCGCCAGATCGAGGCTGCCACCGGCTCGCCACG
>CAZYFM010000269.1:0-2119 GCA_964646885.1 uncultured Flavobacteriaceae bacterium | reverse complement strand
CTTGATGCGCAGGATGTCGTGCGGCGCCGGGTTGCCGTCCATGATGAAGTCGCCACGTTCCACGAAGTCGCCTTCCTGGACCGTGATGTGCTTGCCCTTCGGGATCAGGTACTCGAGCGGCTCAAGCTTGTCGTCCTTCGGCTTGAGGACCACACGACGCTTGTTCTTGTAGTCCTTGCCGAACTCGATGTTGCCATCGGCTTCAGCAATGATCGCGTGATCCTTCGGCTTGCGGGCCTCGAAGAGCTCGGCCACACGCGGCAGACCGCCGGTGATGTCTCGGGTCTTCGCACCTTCCGTCGAGATACGCGCGATCACGTCGCCCTCGCGGACCTCTGCCCCGTCATCGACGGAGAGAATGGCATCCACGGGAAGGATGTAACGCGCTTCCGACTTGCCGGCGATCCTGATGACCTCGCCCTTCTTGTCACGAATGGACAAGGCCGGACGCAGGTCGGAGCCACGGGCGCTGGCGCGCCAGTCGAGAACCACCTTGCTGGAAATGCCGGTCGATTCGTCCGTCACTTCCTTGAGGCTGAGACCCTCGACGAGGTCTTCGTACTTCACGAAGCCTGCACGTTCCGTGAGGATCGGGATGGTGTACGGATCCCATTCGATCAGGCGCTGGCCGCGCTTGACGTCCTGGCCCTCGTCAAACTTCAGGTGCGCGCCGAACGGCACCTTGAAGCTGCCACGTTCCTGGCCGTTGTCGTCGACAATGACGATCTGGCAGTTGCGGCCCATCACGCGGAAGAGACCCGAAGAGTCCTTCACGACGTTGCGGTTCAGGATCTTGATCTTGCCGTCATGGCTGGCGTCGACGAAGGACTGCTCGGCCACCTGCGCGGCGCCACCAATGTGGAACGTGCGCATGGTGAGCTGCGTGCCCGGCTCGCCGATCGACTGCGCCGCGATGACGCCCACGGCTTCGCCCGCGTTCACGGGGGTACCGCGTGCGAGGTCGCGACCGTAGCACTTCGCGCAGACGCCGGTCTTCAGTTCGCAGGTCAGCACCGAGCGGATGCGGACCTTGGGAACCTGAGCCGCCTCGAGGGCCTCGGCCTTGTCTTCCGAGATTTCCTCGTTGCGCTTGACGATGAGGTTGCCCGTTGCGGCGTCCTTGACGTCGTCGGCTGCGGTACGGCCGAGCGTGCGCTCCGTGAGTGTCGCCACGACGTTACCGCCGTCGAGCACGGCTGCCACGGTGATGCCCGCCGTCGTGCCGCAATCGTCCTGCGTGATGATGCAGTCCTGCGCCACGTCGACCAGACGACGCGTGAGATAGCCGGAGTTCGCCGTCTTCAACGCCGTGTCCGCGAGACCCTTGCGGGCGCCGTGGGTGGAGTTGAAGTACTCAAGAACGGTGAGGCCTTCCTTGAAGTTCGAGATGATGGGCGTCTCGATGATCTCGCCCGAAGGCTTCGTCATCAGTCCGCGCATACCTGCGAGCTGCTTCATCTGGGTCGGCGAACCACGCGCGCCCGAGTGGGACATCATGTAGATCGAGTTGATTTCCTTGACGCGCTTGGTGGTCTCGTCGCGCTTCACGGACGAGATCTCGCGCATCATTTCCTCGGCGACGCGGTCCGTGCACTTGGACCAGGCGTCGACGACCTTGTTGTACTTTTCACCTTCGGTGATGAAGCCGTCCTGGTACTGCTTTTCGTAGTCCTTGATCAGCTTGCGCGTTTCCTCGACGAGGCGCTCCTTCGTGTGCGGAACGACCATGTCGTCCTTGCCGAAGGAGATGCCGGCCTTGTAGGCCTCGCGGAAACCGAGGGCCATCACGGCGTCGGCGAACAGAACCGTCTCCTTCTGGCCGCAGTGGCGGTAGACCACGTCGATCAGGGCCGAAATCTCGGCCTTGCGGAGAACCCGGTTCACCATCGAGAACGGCACGTTCGGATTGCGCGGCAGGAGCTCGGCAATCATCAGGCGGCCCGGCGTGGTGTCCACGCGGACGATCGTCGGCTTGCCCTGCGCATCAACCGTGCGGTAGCGCGCCTTGATCTTCGAGTGCAGTGTGATCGCACCCTGCGCCAGCGCATGCTCGATCTCGCCCATGTCGACGAAGGCCTTGCCCTCGCCCGGCTCACCGTCGCGGTCAAGCGAGCAGTAA
>CAZYFM010000268.1:0-2156 GCA_964646885.1 uncultured Flavobacteriaceae bacterium | reverse complement strand
GCGATAGTCATAGAAGTCCCCCTCAGGTGCAGCCCCCCGGCTGCTTTCCATTAGGAGACGCGACGTTGCCTATTGAGGCAAGTAGGTACCGCTAGGTTTTGCAATAATACATTAGTTAACGTGTCGTATTCGTCCCTACAGGATCTGGACCCCGACCGACTGGTTGGGTCCATATCTGCTGGTTTCTCACTGGTAGGCGAAGCGCGGTTGATCGCCTCGCCTGAGCGGCAAGTCGCATCCACAGAGTGTCTTTCGGTGTCAGACCGCGGGGCGAACAGCGTCGGGAGCGCCATAGCTCCACACGCGGAAACGAACAAACTGCCAGAGGGCGCGCCCGATGAGTTTCAGCACGCCGGATTCCGGGTGCACGCCGATTGCCTTGCCGGTCATCGCCACGGCGCGCTCGATGTGCGCCGGACGATAGAGACGGAACATCGCCGACTGGTAGGCCTGGTTGCAGGCGTTGCGATCGTAGGGAATGTCCTTCTCGCGCGCGGCCGGCACGTTGGCGCAGTAATAGGCCATCGCCAGTTCGTCGTCCTCGGTCTCGGAAACGCGGGTCGCAGCGATCCAGAGGCGCTTCCAGAAGCCGGGCTTCGATTCCGGCTGCACGTCCATCAGCTTCAGGAACAGGCGATAATGGGCAAACTCGTCAGCAGCGATCAATGCCGCGATTTGCTTGAGAACCGGCTCATCGGTTGCATCGCGTATCGCGGTGTAGCCTGACGAGGTTCCGCACTCGACCACGCAGCGCGCGATGAGTTCACCGATGCGGCTGCCACGCACCGAGCCGTCTGCGTTGACGAAGTGCTCGGGCCTGTAGCCCTTGCGGAAGCGGCTGAAGGCTTCCTGGAAATTGAATTCGGGATCTGCAAGCTCGGCCCATCGGCCGAGCGCTGCGCCGTGCTGGACTTCTTCCCTGCCCCACCGGTCAAGGGCGTCCATCACCGCGGGGTCGTTGTGAAAGACCTTGCGAAGATAATCGACGTAGTCCATCGCGTTGTACTCAACAAGCGATGCCGCCTTCATGAGTTTCACGAACTCCGGATCGAGCTTCGATCGGTCGAACCTGTCCCAAGAGATGGAGTCGAGTGTCCAGTGGTCGCCCATTTGCGGCCTTCCCAAATTTGTACGTGCCCACCAGCCGGTTCCTCCGGCAATCGGGCGCTCCTATAGCAAAACGGGCGCCCCTTATCCATGGGGGCGCCCGTTCAGAAATCACACTGTCTGGTGCACGTTAACTGTGCAGCGGCCTCAGTGAACCGCGGCCTGCAATTCCCTTAACCGGTCAAGGGTTTCCTGCGCCTTTTCGCGGGTGCCCGGATCGCGTGCATCGGTCACGTCTTCCTCGGCGTTCCGGATGCGCTGATCAAGCGCAGCGCGATCAAGCTCGGCCAGCGGCATGGCTTCCTCAGCCAGGACGGTCAGGCCCTGCGGCGTCACTTCCGCAAAGCCGCCACGGACGAAGAAGCGCTCACCGGCCTTGCCCTGCGACTGGATCGTGAGAACGCCCGGGCGCAGCGCCGTCATCAGCGGTGCGTGGTTGGCCAGCACGCCGAAGTCACCTTCCGAACCCGGCACGTCGACCTGGTCGACTTCCGCCGACATCAGCAGGCGTTCCGGAGAGACGAGGTCAAAGCGCAGCTTGCTCATGGATGACTACGCCGCTTCGGCTGCAAGACGCTCGGCCTTCTTCACCGCGTCCTCGATCGTGCCGACCATGAGGAAGGCCTGCTCGGGCAGGTGATCGTAGTCGCCGCGGCAGAGGCCGTCGAAACCCTTCACCGTGTCGGCGATGTCGACGAACACGCCCGGCGTGTTGGTGAAGATTTCGGCGACGTGGAACGGCTGCGAGAAGAAGCGCTCGATCTTGCGGGCGCGGGCGACGAGCAGCTTGTCTTCTTCGGACAGTTCGTCCATGCCGAGAATGGCGATGATGTCCTGGAGCGACTTGTAGCGCTGCAGGATGCGCTGCACTTCGCGGGCCACGCGGTAATGGTCTTCACCGACAACGCGCGGGTCGAGAATGCGCGACGTGGAGTCGAGCGGGTCGACGGCCGGATAGATGCCCTTTTCAGAGATGGCGCGGTTCAACACGGTCGTTGCGTCCAAGTGGGCGAACGAGGTTGCCGGCGCGGGGTCGGTCAAGTCGTCGG
>CAZYFM010000267.1:0-2158 GCA_964646885.1 uncultured Flavobacteriaceae bacterium | reverse complement strand
CCACCGAGAAGATCTTGATGATCTTGTTCTGGTTGATGTTGATGAAGCCGACGGTGGCATCCATCAGGAAGTTGATCTTGTCGAACAGGAAGGCGGTGTGGCCGTCGAGCGATTCGATGTCGCGCAGGATCTGGCGCGCTTCCTCCATCTGGTCGGCCTCGAGGAGTTTTTGCCGCATGAGGAAGGACACGGCGCGACGCGTATCCATGACGTTGCGGCGGATGCGTCCATTGAGGTCTTCCTCATTCGCGATGCGCGCGAGGACGTTGCCGGCTTCCGTGTCGGTCATCTTCTCGGTCAGCACGGATGCGGAAATCTTCTCGAGTTCCGCGTACACGCTCTCCAGCGCATCGGCGGAATATTCGGCGTCGGTGGCGTAGAGGTCGAGCAGCACTTCGCGCGCGTCCTCGATGTAGCCGGGCCGCGTGCGCGCGCGCATGCGCACCAGCCGGAACACCGGCAGGTCCTCCAGGTGCAGGGACAGCAGCGTGTTGTTCTTGAGGATGAACGCCACGGGCACGTTGCGTGAATCGTCCTCGTTGATCTCAAGCAGGAAATCCGAGCGCAGGTGCAGTTCGCCGTGTTCGCCTTCGTAGAACCGCGCGGAGGATTCGAGGTCGTGCATGTCCTCGAGCGACGGCAGTTCGAGGTCATACAGCGTGCGGATCCATTCGCGCTCGGTGTCCGTCGGCGCGGCGAGGTCGATCCAGATCGGCTCCGAATTCCGCAGGTCGTCGAGCGAATCGACCTGCAGCTGGTTGAGCCGGCGGTTGTTGATGATGAAGACGTTGAGCATGGGCGTTTTTCCGTGGCGCGATTGTAGCCGCTCGAGGTGCGAATCGGAAGCGAAAGGTCCCGGCAATCGCGGGCCAAACTCCAGCACTGGCCTGCCGTTCAGGGCAAAAACCGTCCGGAAAGCCCGCCAATACTGGAGTTTTACGCTTTGGATCCCGGTGGCGGCACGCGGCCGCGCGCCTCAGGGCTGCCCGAGGAACAGGTAAAACAGCGGGCTCTTTTCCTTGGACTTGCCGAACCCCACATACAGCGGGCCGAACAGCGTATCGAATCCGGCGTACAGGCTGACGGAGGCCTTGGTGTCGGCCTTGCGAAGCAACTCATTCGATCCCGCCGTGCGCCCGAATTCCAGGGTAGACCCGAAATAGAGGTTGGACCCGAATGGATTGCGGATCTGCGCCAGCCGGTGCAGGTATCCGATGCGCGCCAGCGCCACGGCACTGCCCGTAAATTCTGCCGGGCGGTAACCCGAAAGCTGCTGGAATCCGCCGAGGGTGAAGCTGTTGAACTGGTTCAGGCCTTCATCGCCGGAGCGGCCGTAGCGGAGCGCGGTGGAGATGGTGCCCGAGTAGATCGACACGTGCTCCTGAAAATTGATTTCGGACTTGGAATAGCGGCGGTCCGCGCCCAGCTTGTCGAGCGTGCGGTAGTGGTCGATTTGCAGCAGCCGGCCGTCGCGCGGAAAACTGGTGTCGTCGAGGCTGTCATATAGGAACTTGATGCGCGCCCCACCGTCTTTGAACTTCGGGTCCGCGAACACACTGGTGCCGATGGTCGGCTTGGTGTCGTTGTCCGACTGCGAAACGCCGAGGCGCAGGATCGCGTTTCGCGACAGGTCAAACCCAAGGTCCACCGCCTGGCTGACGCTGGTCAGCTGGTACTGGAAATTGCGCCGGCCGCTGATGATGAAGTCCACCGGTCGCTGCAGGTACTCGATGCCCGGGATGATGCTCAGCTGGTTGAGGAAGCCGCTCGGGCCCATGGGCTGGAAAAACTGCGTCGCCACGCGCCGGTCGCGGCCGAGCTGGAAATCGTTGCGCCATTCCGCGCCCCAGCTGTTGAACTGGGTTTGCAGGTAGCGCATGAGCAGGTTGAAACGGCCTTCGCCCACTGTATCCGCATTGAGCGAGAGCCCGAATCGCAGGTAGTTCGGCCCCCAGGATTTTTCGCGCGCGTCGATGTCGAGCACGTTGCGGCCGCTGTCGTTGAGCAGGCTGTAATTCACCCGCTCGAAATAGCCGGACCCGAAGACGCGGCTCACGCCCAGGTTGAGCTTCTTGAAATCGAGCGGATCGCCGGCCTTGACGCCCAGCGTGCGCTTGAGCTCCTCGCCGCTGGAGCGCTCGACCCCGGTCACCCGCAC
>CAZYFM010000266.1:0-2173 GCA_964646885.1 uncultured Flavobacteriaceae bacterium | reverse complement strand
GCCATCATGGCCTCGCCCACGGGCACGGCGCGGATGCCGACGCAGGGGTCATGGCGGCCCTTGGTCAGGATGTCAGTGTCCTGGCCGTCGCGCGTGATGGTCTGGCGTGGCGTCAGGATGGACGAGGTGGGCTTCACCGCAAAGCGCACGACGACATCCTGTCCGGTGGAGATGCCGCCAAGCACGCCGCCCGCATGGTTCGACAGGAACTTGGGACTGCCATTGCCGATGCGCATCTCGTCGGCGTTCTCTTCGCCTGACAGGGCGGCAGAGGCAAAACCGTCGCCGATCTCCACGCCCTTGACGGCATTGATCGACATCATTGCTGCCGCGAGGTCGCTGTCGAGCTTGCCATAGATTGGCGCACCAAGGCCCGCCGGCACGTTTTCGGCGACGACTTCGACAACGGCGCCACAGGACGAGCCCGCCTTGCGCACGCCGTCGAGATAGCTCTCCCATGCACTCGCCGCTTTCGCGTCCGGGCACCAGAACGGGTTCTGCTCCGTCACGGCCCAATCCCAGTTGCCGCGGTCAATGCGATGTGGACCCATCTGCACGAGCGCGCCGCGGATACGCACGCCACCCGGTACGAGATGCGCAAGCACCTTGCGCGCCACGGCACCGGCGGCCACGCGTGCGGCCGTCTCGCGCGCCGACTGGCGCCCGCCGCCGCGATAGTCGCGCACGCCATACTTCATGAAGTACGCATAGTCCGCGTGTCCGGGACGGAACTTGTCCTTGATGTCGGAATAGTCTTTCGAGCGCGCATCGACATTGTCGATATGCAGCGCGATTGGTGTCCCCGTCGTGACCTGGCCACCCGTATGCTCGTCGGAGAAGACACCGGAAAGGATCTTCACCTGGTCCGTTTCCTGGCGCTGCGTGACAAACTTCGAGGTGCCCGGACGGCGCTTGTCCATCCAGGGCTGGATGTCGGCTTCCGTCAGCGCGATGCCCGGCGGCGTGCCGTCGACGACGCAGCCAAGCGCAGGCCCGTGGCTTTCGCCCCAGGTCGTGACACGGAAGAGATGGCCGAAGCTGTTGTGACTCATGGGAACCGTTTTAGCCTGAACGCGGCCGCAATCACAGCGTCGCTTCCGAACCTTGTGCGAAGCGGTAAATGACGTCCTGCTGCAAATTGGGGAGATCCGGGATCTCGAGCTCGGACATCCGGTGGTAGAGGCCGCGCAGGACACGTCCCACGGCGCCATGCGAGACGACGACGAGGTCGCGCTCCAGGCTCGCCACCCAGTCGCGCAGGCGCTGCGCCACATCATGGAAGCTCTCGCCCCCGCGCGCCGCGTGGGTCCACTTGGACTGCTCGCGCGTGGCCCATTCCTCGCTGCGGTGGATGCGGATATGCGGCCAGCTCAGACCTTCCCACTCGCCGAAGCCCATTTCGGCCAGCCGCTCGTCGGTTTCGTAGCCGTGCGGCGGAAGGCCAATGCGCTCGCGGATGATCTCCATGGTCGTACGCGTGCGGCCGAGAGGGCTCGAGACAAAGTGGAGGTTATGCAGGTCCGGCACGGCCTCGAGCAGCGTGTCGCCATTGCGGGCCGCCTGCTCGCGCCCCCGGAGCGTCAGCGGACTGTCCGAGCGCCCCTGCAGGCGTCCGGCCATGTTCCACTGCGTCTCTCCGTGGCGGATGAAATAGATCGTATGGGGCGTCATTCGTCCGGCGAAAGCGTCGTCAGCAGGTGAGCGCTTTCGTGGACCTTGTCGACAGCAGCAAGACCGATCATGTGATAGCCGCAATCCACGTGGTGGATTTCGCCCGTGACGGCGCGTCCGAGATCCGACAGGAAGTAGAGGCCCGAATTGCCCACTTCTTCCAGCGTGACGTTGCGACGGAGCGGCGCATTGAGCTCGTTCCACTTCAGGATGAAGCGGAAATCGCCAATGCCAGAGGCCGCAAGCGTCTTCAGCGGTCCGGCAGAAATCGCATTCACGCGGATGCCCTGCTTGCCCAGGTCCTCGGCGAGGTAGCGCACGCTGGCTTCCAGCGCGGCCTTCGCAACGCCCATGACGTTGTAGTGCGGCATGACCTTCTCGGCGCCGAGATAGGTGAGCGTCAGCAGCGAACCGCCATTCGGCATCATCTTCTCGGCCCGCTGCGCGATCGCCGTGAACGAGTAGCACGAGATGTTCATCGACATCTGGAAGTTCTGGAACG
>CAZYFM010000265.1:0-2235 GCA_964646885.1 uncultured Flavobacteriaceae bacterium | reverse complement strand
GGCGAACATCACATCCTGCTTGCCCCACTGGATCATCTCATAGGCGTTGCCGATGCAGTTCGCCGAAGTCGAGCAGGCCGAGGAGATGGAGTAGTTCACGCCCTTGGTCTTGAACCAGGTCGACAGGTTTGCCGACAAAGTCGATGACATGCCCTTCGGTACCGCGAAGGGGCCGATCTTCTTCGGGCTTTTCGTTTCACGCGTGATGTCGGCCGCGGCCACGATGGCCTTTGTCGAGGGACCGCCGGAGCCCACGATGAGGCCCGTGCGCTCGTTCGAGATGTCCTTGACCTCAAGTCCGCTGTCGGCGATGGCCTGGTTCATGGCGATCCAGGCGTAGGCGGCGCCGTCGCCCATGAAGCGTTTTGCGCGGCGATCCACGGCGGCGTCGAGGTCGATCTTCAGCGTTCCGTGCACCTGGCTGCGGAAACCCATGCGCTGGTAGTCCTCGGATGCCACGATGCCGGAGCGTGCATCGCGCAGCGACGCGACGACCTCCTGCGTGTTGTTTCCGATGGAGCAGACAATTCCCATGCCTGTGACAGCCACGCGTCTCATCTTCTATGTCCCTTCATCTCTTGAACCTGGCGGCACGTCCCATTCCGATCGGCTGTGCGATCAGGCTGGCGTGGCGCCTTCCTGGAACAGTCCCACGCGAAGGTCCTTCGCTTCGTAGATGGTCTTTCCGTCAACCTGCACGATGCCGTCCGCGATGCCCATGATGAGCTTGCGCAGGATCACGCGCTTGAAATCGATCACGTAGGTCACGAGCTTTGCCTCGGGCAGCACCATGCCGGAGAACTTGACCTCGCCGACGCCGAGGGCGCGGCCCTTGCCCTTGCCGCCAGCCCAGCCGAGGTAGAAGCCCACGAGCTGCCAGAGCGCATCAAGGCCGAGGCAGCCGGGCATGACCGGGTCGGACTCGAAGTGGCACTTGAAGAACCAGAGGTCCGGCGAGATCCCGAACTCGGCCACGAGCTGGCCCTTGTCGTTCGCGCCGCCCTTTTCCGAGATGTGCGTGATGCGGTCGAACATCAGCATTGGAGGGAGGGGAAGGCGGGGGAAGCCGGGTCCGAAGAGATTTCCGTGCCCGCAGCGCAGCAGTGCGTCCCGGTCGAAACTTGAGAAGGACTTTGCGGGATTTGAGTCAGTGGCTTCCATATGGATCGATCAGCCTTGTCTGAGGTATTGACTTTTTGCGTTAACCATCCAATTTCAGCGGGGTGAAGTTTTGAGTTATTCAAAACTGCGGTGCCGGAATTTGGCTGGGTTCCTTTGACAAAAGGACTCTAAGCACTGGCACTCGCTTATTCAACCTCAGAGGGGCGGGGAAGTACGGGGTGGTTGCGCGTTCCACAGGATCCAGGGCGAAGGCTGCAGGAAAGCGGCCAGTGAATCCGGGCAGGATCGATTTCGCCCTCAAGTTGCGTGCGGCGCGGCTTCGTCCGACGCAGCAGAGGCTCGCGCTCGCGCGCCTGCTGTTCTCCGGCCACGACCGGCACGTGACGGCCGAGCGGCTACATGACGAGGCGCTGGAGGCTGGCGCCCAGCTGTCGCTCGCGACCGTCTACAATACGCTCAACCAGTTCACGGAAGCGGGCCTGTTGAGGCAGGTCATTGTGGACGGTGCCAAGATCCACTTCGATACGAACACGGGTGAGCACCACCACTTCTATGTCGAAGACCAGGACATGCTCATCGACATTCCGGGACGCGATGTCCGCATCGAGGGCCTGCCGCGGGCGCCGTCGGGCACGGAGATCCAGCGGGTGGATGTCGTCGTGCGCCTGAGGGGACGATGAGTTTTAGAATGGTTCCAAGTTGTTGACTTTGCGCGAACGTGAAGTACGTTTGCGCGCGGTCGTCATTGCAGTGCCTTTTCGCAGACCTGAGAGGAGAAACCAGACATGACAAAGCTTGCCGGATCCAAGACCCTCGACAACCTGAAGGCCGCGTTCGCGGGCGAGAGCCAGGCCAACCGCCGCTATCTCTATTTCGCGCAGAAGGCCGACGTTGAAGGCTACAACGACGTGGCTGCCGTGTTCCGTTCGACGGCGGAAGGCGAGACGGGCCATGCGCACGGCCATCTCGAGTTCATGGAAGCCGTGGGCGACCCGGCGACGGGCCTCAAGATCGGCGCCACGGCCGACAACCTGAAGGCCTCGATCGCCGGTGAAACGCACGAGTACACCGACATGTACCCGGGCATGGCCAAGACGGCGCGCGAGGAAGGCT
>CAZYFM010000264.1:0-2283 GCA_964646885.1 uncultured Flavobacteriaceae bacterium | reverse complement strand
GCCACTGACTCGCCCTCCATGAGGACCGTTCGGTCGGCGCTGGACGGCCAGAAGCAGCCGCTCCTCCGAGTCTGCTTTAAAGCGACCAGCAGTGTCCTGCCTCGGCCAACCTCTGTTGTCCAGGCAAGACCAGCTGCCCACGCGCTTTTATCATGGCGTAATCTCCCGGGATTCACTGCACAACGATGCCGAAGCGACTCGTCACACACCGCATGATCGAGGCATTTAGAGCCGCGATGCTGCATGGCGGCATGAGCGCGGGCGCCGAGGCGTTGGGGATCCCCCAACCTTCGATGAGCCGACTCATCGCGGACCTGCAAAGTGTCGTCGGCTTTCCGCTCTTCCAGAAGAGCGGGCGAGGCGTCAAGCCCACCGATGAAGCCATTGTCTTGATGACAAAGGTCCAGCAGTCGTTTGTCGGTCTCGAGGAAATCACGAGCTTCTCGGCGCAGTTGCAGAAGCAGAGGGCGGGGAGGCTCTCAATCTGCACCATCCCGGCCATCGGACACTCGGTGATGCCGGAGATCATCGAGCACCTGCGTGCAAAGTTCCCGGACGTCGTCGTGAGCCTCACGGTGTCTTCGTATCTCGAGGTGGCCCGAAACGTTCGAACCAGGCAGGCCGACATTGGACTGACCGCGGACAAGCTGTCCATCGGCAACCTGGAGACAGTCGCGGAATTCACTTCGGACTGCGTCTGCATCGGCACGAGCAAGTGGCTGTCCGCCGCTGTGAGACACGTCGATGTCAGGGAGCTAGTCGGGAAGCCATTCATCGCGTTGACGGGCACATTCCAACGACAACTCGATGCGCTGCTGTCGGCCAACGGCATCACGGTTGACGCCATGGTCGAAGCGTCGCTCTTCCAGACCGTCAGTGAGCTGGTTCTGCGCGGCATGGGCGTGTCGGTCGTGGACCCGCTCACCGGTGCGAAGCACCGCCAGCGGGGCGGCATCACGCTGCCGCTGCGGCCCGCGTTGACCTACACCGTGTACGCGACCGCGATGAGTGACACCCGTCTGGGTGCACCCGCGCGGGAACTGTTGCAGCGGCTCGAATCGGCCACTGACGCGGCGCGAACGCATACCACGAGCGAATAGGTCGTTGCTGTCGACGGCATGGATGCCGCGAGCCGGTCTCCGTAGGATCGGCGCATCATCAATTTCTCGTGGAGACGGCCTTGAAGTCCAGGATCCCCAGTTTTGCCGCAGCGCTCTGTGTCGGCGTCCTCGCCACGGTCCAGGCAGCCCGCGCCGAATACCCCGAGAAGCCTGTCCGCCTGATCATCAACGCAGCACCGGGTGGCGCGGCAGACAGCACGGCGCGGGTGCTGGCCATCGAGCTCCAGAAGCGGCTAGGCCAGCCCTTCGTCATCGAAAACAAGCCGGGCGCCTCCGGCGCGATCGGGCTGGACGTCGTGGCCAAGGCAGCGCCGGACGGCTACACGATCGGCAACAACAACCTCGCCACGTTCATCGTGGGCGCTCTCACCGCGAAGCAGCTGCCGTATCGCATCGAGAGCGACTTCACGCCGATTGCCTCGATGTTCACGCAGCCGAACATCGTCGGCGTCACACCGAGCCTGCCGGTGAAGACGCTGGGTGAACTCGTTTCCTATGCGAAGGCGAACCCGAACAAGATCTCCTTCGGCTCGACGGGTCACGGCACATCGCTGCACGTGCTGACGGAAATGCTGCGCATGAACGCCGGTATCGAGATGGTTCATGTGCCTTACAAGAGCGCCCCCGCTGCTGAAGGCGACCTCGCCGCCGGCCACATCCAGCTGATGATCAGCAACTTCACGTCCATGGAGCCGCAAGTGAAGGCGGGTCGCATCCGGGCGCTGGCCATCACGAGTGCCACGCGCTCGCCGCGGTTGCCCGATGTGCCGACGGTTGCCCAGGCCGGTGCGCCTTACCTCGAGATGGTGACCTGGGGCGGCATCGTCGGGCCCAAGGGAATGCCGCCGGCGATCGTGAAGAAGCTCAATACGACCATGAACGAAATCCTCGCGGATCCTAATTTCAAGAAGCAGTACGAGGCCATGGGGTCCGAAACGGACATCAAGACTCCTGAGCAGTTCGCCGCCATGATCAAGTCCGACCTCGCGAAGTGGGGTGAAGTCATCCGCAAAGGCCGGATCACGGCCGACTGATCCCTTTAGAGCGGACAGCACGTGCCAGGTGTCCACCCGGACATAGGAGCGGCACGGGTTCAGATTGATTGGGCCCGGAAGAGGGCGGCACGGACACATTCACGCACCCTTCCTGCGAGTGGTGCATC
>CAZYFM010000263.1:0-2292 GCA_964646885.1 uncultured Flavobacteriaceae bacterium | reverse complement strand
GCCGCGACCGCCGCGGCGACGGCCGCGGCGACGTGGCTCGCCACCCTGAGGCACGGACTCCGGTGCCGCATGCGAAGCCGGATGCGACGTCCTTGGGGCGGTTTCATTGCCGCCGTCGGCGCCCTGGGGGCGTTCGGCATGACGCGGCGGGCCCGAGTGTCCGCGGGCACGCCCGCCGCCACCCGTGCGGCCGCCACCACCGGAACGACCCCCGCTCCCGGGCCGCCCGCCACCGGGCCGGCCGCCACCACGGCGTCCATCGCCGGGCCGGCGCGGGCCATGGGTACGCCACGCGCTGTGCGGCGGCAGCGTCACCTCGGGCAACTGGCCGGGGGCGATCGCCTCGACCGGTATCTTGCGGCCGATGTAGGCCTCGATGTCGGGCAGTCCGACCGCGTATTCCTCGCAGCCGAAGCTGATCGCGTCGCCCTCGGCGCCCGCGCGCGCGGTGCGGCCGATGCGGTGCACGTAGTCGGCGGCGTCCTGCGGCAGGTCGTAGTTGAAGACGTGGCTCACGTCGGGTACGTGCAGGCCGCGCGAGGCGACGTCGGTCGCGATCAGCACGGCGAGGTCGCCATTGTGGAAGTCGCGCAGGAAGGCGAGGCGCTTCTTCTGGGGCACGTCGCCCGAGATCGCCTGCGCCGAGAAGCCGTTGGCGATGAGCGCCGCCTCGAGCCGCTCCGCGGTGCGCTTCATGTTGACGAACACCATCGTGCGCCGCGCGTCGGTCTGGCGCAGCAGGCCGACCAGCAGCGGGATCTTCTCCTCCATCGACGGGAAGTAGATGGTCTGGCGCACCCGGTCCGCCGTCACCTTGTCGGGCTCGATGCGCACGAGCTCGGGCTCGTTCATGTGCTCGTAGGCGAGTTCGAGCACGCGGTGCGAGAGCGTGGCGGAGAAGAGCATCGACTGGCGATGCTCGGGTTTCGGCAGCCGGCGCAGGATGAAGCGGATGTCCGCGATGAAGCCGAGGTCGAACATGCGGTCGGCCTCGTCGAGCACCGCAACCTGCGCATGGCGCAGGTCGTACACGTGCTGCTTGAAGTAGTCGATGATGCGGCCGGGCGTGCCGATGAGGACATCGACGCCGTCGGCGAGCTGCTTCCTCTGCTTGTCGTAATCGACGCCGCCGAAGACCACCGCGAGCTTGAGCCCGGTGTGCTTGCCGAGGACGAGCGCATCGTTGTGGATCTGGACCGCGAGCTCGCGGGTCGGGGCGACGACGATGGCGCGGATCGAGGTGGGGCCGCGATTGGCCGCGGGCGGGTGTGTCAGCAGCCGCTGGAAAATCGCGACCAGGAAGGCCGCGGTCTTGCCTGTGCCGGTCTGGGCCTGGCCGGCCACGTCGCGGCCCGCCAGCGCGATGGGCAGTGTTTCACCCTGGATCGGGGTACAGCGCTCGAAGCCGGCATCCTGGATGCCCTGCAGGACGGGAGGCGCGAGGGCGAGGTCCGTGAAGCGGATCTCGGAAAGATGTTGATCGGTCATTTCACGTTTTCTGGACTCATGTCTGGGCCTATAATTGCGGGGCCCTTGCAAATTGGCGCGGAAGGCGCAAAAATTTGGGCCAGATACAGCGGAACCCTATTCCGCGCCGTCCCGGCAACCCAGCTCCTTCTTAAGTTCGTTAGTGTAACCGTTTGATGCCACTCCGTGGCACGGCATTTCGCCCGTGCCGTCAATAATCCGCTCCATTCCCGGAGGATCCGCCGCGTGAGCAGTCCGCATATCGTCCATACCTCGGACTCGACGTTCAGCCAGGACGTGCTGAAGTCCGACAAACCCGTGCTACTCGATTTCTGGGCCGAATGGTGCGGGCCCTGCAAGATGATCGCGCCGATCCTCGATGAGCTCGCCGCCGAGTACAAGGACAAGGTGCGGATCGCGAAACTGAACATCGACGAGAACCCGCAGACTCCGCCCAAGTTCGGCATTCGCGGCATCCCGACGCTGATCCTCTTCAAGAACGGCGCGGTCGAGGCGCAGAAAGTGGGCGCGGTGTCGAAGACCCAGCTCGCCGCTTTCCTGGACAGCAACCTGTGAGAGGCTATCTCGGGAACCAGGGCCGCAACCGCCAGGGCAAGGGCCAGGGTGGCGGGGGAGGACGGCATGGCGGTCACGGCAACCGCGACGGCAATCGCAGCAACGGCCGCCAGGACGAGATGCATGACGAGCCGTTCGAGATCGACGAGTCGGAGATCATCAGCCCCGAGGAGCTGAACCAGTCCAAGGCTTCCATGAGCCTCACCGAGCTCAAGGCGAAGCCGATCCACGAGCTCGTCAAGGTGGCCG
>CAZYFM010000262.1:0-2296 GCA_964646885.1 uncultured Flavobacteriaceae bacterium | reverse complement strand
GCGACCGAAGCCGTCGCCCGCCTCGGCGCCTGAAGGAGACGACACATGAAACTCTATCACTGCCGGGACGCCCGCTCGCTCCGTCCGCTCTGGGCCCTCGAGGAACTGGAACTCGACTACGAGCTCGTGAACATGCCGTTCCCCCCGCGCCTCGGCTATCCCGGTTATCTCGACATCAACCCGCTCGGCACTGTCCCCGCATTCGTCGACGGCAGCGCGACGCTGACGGAATCCTCGGGCATCTGCCACTATCTCGCGGAGAAGCACGCGCCGACGCCCCTGCGCGTCGGACCCGACGAGGCCGCCTATGGCGACTACGTCAACTGGCTCTTCCGCAGTGACGCGACGCTGACCTTCCCCCAGACGATCGTCCTGCGCTACACGCAGCTCGAGCCGCCCGAGCGTCGCCTGCCGCAGGCCGCCGAGGACTACACGATCTGGTATTTCTCCCGCCTGCGCAGCGTCGAGGCCGCCCTCGAGGGTGGCAAGGATTTCCTCTGCGCCAACCGCTTCACCATGGCTGACATCGCCGTCCACTTCGCCCTCTATCTCGGCGAACGCCTCGGCCTCGACAAGCGCTACAAGCCCAACACGCTGCGCTACCTCCACGCCCTGAAACAACGCCCCGCGTTCAGGCGCGCGATGGCAAAGCAGGACGCCTGAGCCAGCCGGCAGGAATTTGTCCGCACCTCTGGCCACACTTGGAGGGACACAATGCAGTATTCACCTTCAGCAAAGGCGGGCAGGTTCAAGCTCCTGATAAACCTCATCTCAGTGGTCGCGATCTCCGCATTGGTCGGGATATCAACAATCCTGATCAATCCGGCAGATGCCTACAAGCCGCTGATACGGCTCTCGCTCACCTTGTTGCTCTGTTACGGGACGTTTATGGGAAACAGAGCTGTCATTCTGATCTTCAGTGCATTGCTCGCCGTCGGAGCGCTGACAGCCCTCTTCCTGGGCATCTCCTCCTTCGCTGGTGGCTCATGGAGTTTCATCGCACTCTTTTCAATGTCCATGTGCTACGGTTACTGTGCGTTTTCCCTCATGACCTCAGCGAGCATCAAGCAGTTTTGGCAGGAGCGGCACGCCGGCGGAACCCACCCCTAAGCCGGCTCCGAACCGCGCCAATGACCGCCCTCACGAACTCGTGCATTCTGCCATCGGCGCGCCCATGGCAGGTTTGCGTCATGATCAGGCAAGCCTTCCTCGCAATCACCTTCAGCTTCGTCTCCCTCCCTGCAATCGCAGCTGGGGTCGAGTTGCCACGGGCACCCGGCACCGCCTACGGCTACTTCGCTGAATCAATTGCCCCGGGGGTGACCGTCCTCCACCAGAACGATGAATTCCATGTCCAGCCGCGAGGCAACGTGACAATCGTCGAGCAGACGGGCGGCTACGTGCTGGTTGACAGTGGAGGCTCGCCCGCCGCCGCAGACCAGGTCATCGAAGTCCTTGCGCGCAACACCGGCAAGCCGCTGAAGGCAATCATCCTTACGCACTGGCACGGCGACCACGTGCTCGGCGTGTCCCGTCTGCTCGAACGCTGGCCCGCGGCCCTCGTCATCGGCACGACGTCGACCAGGGACATGCTGGCAGACCGGAAGACCGACCGCTTCATGCCCGGCAGCGATGCCGCAGCAAACGCCACCTTCATGAAGAATGTCGACGAGGCCGTCGCCTATCTCGATGCCGCCGCGCGGGACATGAAACTCTTGCCCGAAGAGCGCGCAGGCTTCGCGCGCACCGCCGTCGAGTATCGCCAGTACGGCCACGAGATGAGGTCGGCCCGGCGCACGCCACCGACTGTGCTGCTCGAAGATACGATCATCCTGAAGGACGAGACGCATCCGGTGGAGATCCACTTCTTCGGCCGCGCCAACACGGCCGGAGACGCCATCGCCTTCCTCCCGAAGCAGCGCGTCGTGGCGACCGGTGACATAGTGGTTTCGCCGATCCCCTTCGGTTCAAACACCTATCCGTCAGAGTGGATCAAGGTCCTCGAACGCATCCGCGCACTGGGCTTCGAAACGATGGTACCCGGCCATGGCCGCCCCACGAAGGACAGGGCCAGGATCGACACCCTGATCGCGATGCTGAAGCACGTCCGTTCGAATGTCGCGCCCTTCGCGCACGACCAGACACCCGAATCCGAGGTCCTGAAGAAGGTGGACCTTTCCCAATCCGAAGCCGCGATCGCCGGAAAAGACCCCTGGCTCCGCCGCTGGTTCCGCGCCTACTGGCGCGACCCGATCATCTCAAGCGCCCTGCGCGAGGCACGCGGACAGCCGGTCCT
>CAZYFM010000261.1:0-2340 GCA_964646885.1 uncultured Flavobacteriaceae bacterium | reverse complement strand
GCGACGACGAGGTCGAGAACCGACTCCGGCATCTTGTCGATCGGCGTGTTCAGCACGTACTCGCCATTGATGTAGCCAACGCGCGCAGCGCCCACCGGACCCTGGAACGGCACGCCTGACAGCGTCAGGGCGGCAGAAACCGCGACCATCGCAAGGATGTCCGGATCGTTCTCGAGGTCATGGCTGAGCACGGTGACGATCACCTGCGTATCGCAGCGATAGCCCTCGACGAAGAGCGGGCGGATCGGGCGGTCGATGAGGCGCGAGATCAGCGTCTCGCGCTCGGTCGGACGGCCTTCGCGCTTGAAGTAGCCGCCCGGAATGCGGCCGGCGGCAAATGCCTTTTCCTGGTAGTTGACGGTCAGCGGGAGGAAGTCGATGCCTTCCTTCGGCGACTTCGCCGAGACGACCGTGGCGAGGACGGAAGTCTCGCCCAGCGTGGCGAGCACGGCGCCATCAGCCTGGCGCGCGATGCGCCCGGTTTCGAGGACGAGCTTCTTGCCGCCCCAGTCGATTTCTTGTCTGTGAATGTCGAACATTCGTTTTTAGTCCTGTGTTTGCCGACGCCGGATTGCGTTCAGCCTTCACTGCTCTTTTCTTGCAGGGAATTGGTTTGATGGGATGATTTCATGCATGCAGAAGGCTCCGGCCGCGCACCCAGAGGCACTCGATCCCGGAGCTTGCATGGAATGGACGGGGCCACGGCCCCGCCCAGGATTTTGATTCATTCGGAACTACCGGCGCAGGCCAAGCTTCGAGATGACCGCGTCATAACGGGTCTTGTCCGTCTTCTTGAGGTAGTCGAGCAGCTTGCGGCGCTGCGAGACCATCTTGAGAAGGCCGCGGCGCGAGTGGTTGTCCTTCACGTGGTTCTTGAAGTGGTCGGTCAGGCCATTGATGCGCTCGGAGAGCACGGCGATCTGCACTTCCGGCGAACCAGTGTCACCGGGCTTGATCGCGAATTGCTTGACGACTTCAAGCTTGCGTTCTGCAGTCAACGACATCGGATATGTCCTTAGTTTGAAAAATTGAAAACACGGATCGGCTTCAGCTCGCCCGCCTCGAAGGTGGTGATCGCTATCGGATCGCCCGAACGGCTGCGGCAATAGACGGGTGATGCCACGGGTGCCCCACCGTCATTGTCAGCCCCTTCGTGAAGAGAGAGACGGCCTCGCGCGAGAATGGCCCTGCCCAGCCTGAGCTGGGAGGCCTCCTGGTCGGTTACGGCCAGTGCCGGGATGTCGTCCAGCACGGTCGCAAGCGGCAGGAGACTGCGCTTGGCGGCGCCGTCTTTAGCAGATTCCTCCAGCTTTTCCAGCGAAATCGCCTCTGTCAGCCGGAACGGGCCGACCGAGGTCCGGGTTAACGCCGTCACATGCCCGAAACAGCCCAGCGCCCGGCCGATATCGCGGGCGAAGGCCCGGACATAGGTCCCTTTGCCGCAGACCATGTCGAAGGTGGTGTGGTCGCCATCCGGGTGCCCCACCACCTCAAGGCGATGAATGTCTGTCTCGCGGGCCCTGAGTTCGACCTCGACGCCGTCCCGGGCCAGGTCATAGGCGCGCTCGCCATCAACGAGGATCGCCGAGAAAGCCGGTGGCACCTGGAGAATGCGACCGATGAAGGCAGGCAGTGCGAGCAGGACCTGCTCCGCTGAGGGCCGCCCATCGCTGGTACGCACCACGGGCCCTTCCCTGTCATCGGTCGTCGTCTCCTGCCCCCAGCGCACGGTGAACCGGTAGGACTTCCGCGCATCGACAAGATAGGGAACGGTCTTCGTGGCCTCGCCAAAGGCGAGCGGCAGCACGCCATCGGCAAGCGGATCCAGCGTTCCCGCATGCCCCGCCTTGTTGGCGTTCAGCAGCCGCCGGACGACAGACAGGGCCTTCGTGGAAGTGATGCCGACCGGCTTGTTCAGGACAAACCATCCGTGGACGGGATCGCCCTTACGACGCGCCATCGTCCCCGTCATCGTCATGCTTGAGGTCCCGCGCCACCTTCTCCGAGCGCAGGAGCTCCTCGATGTGGTGCGCCTCGTCGAACGAACGGTCGACGACGAAATGGATGCTGGGTGCGTAGCGCAGCTGCAGCGTCTTGCCGAGCTGCGACCTCAGGAACGGAGCCGAACGGTTTAGCGCTTCCATTACCGGCTCGACCTGGACGCCACCGAGGGGCATCGCAAACGCCGTGGCATTCTTCAGGTCCGGGCTGATGCGGACTTCGGACACGGTCACCGAGACACCCGCAAGCGCAGGATCGCGCAGCTCGCCACGCATCAGGATGCCGGCAAGGATATGGCGGATTTCCTCGGCAACGCGCAGCTGGCGCTGGCTGGGTCCG
>CAZYFM010000260.1:0-2348 GCA_964646885.1 uncultured Flavobacteriaceae bacterium | reverse complement strand
CCTGGAAGGCCTATCTGTCGACGCAAGGCGCCGGCGCAGTCAACGCGCGCGACCGCATCGGCAAAGGCCCGTGGAAGAACGCCAAGGGCGTGCAGATCGCCGCAGACCTCGACGAATTGCACAAGGACGCCAAGCTCAGCATCGACAACTCGCTGACCGAGGGCGGGCGCAAGGTCGCCGGCACGGGCTTCAACAACAACAACCACGACGTGCTGACCGGCTCCGACATGGAAGGCAAGGCGCTGCCGGCCGACAAGGACATGACCTGCGGCAACTGGACCAAGGGCGGCGCGGATGGTTCGGCGATGGTCGGCCATTCCGACCGCATGGGATTGCGCGACGACGTGCCCTCGCACTCCTGGAACTCGTCGCATCCCTCGATCGGCTGCAACCTGCCCAAGCTGAATGCGACGGGCGGCGGCGGCCTGCTGTAATGCTTCGCGGCGAACTGAGCGCCAGCCAAAACAACACAGCCCGGTTCGCGAGAACCGGGCTCAGACCGCTGACAAACCCCGTCTATTTTCGGCGGGGTTTTGTTTTGGGGGCGTCCGGGGGGATTTTGGAAGAGGCGTTTTTGTGGGGCGCCGGCTCAGGCCGGCCTGAGGCTCATCCTGCCGGCGATCACGAGGGCGATTTTCTTGATGTTCTGGGCGGCGGCGGCCAACAGGCATTGGCACTGGACGCGCATCAGGCCGCGGAAGCGGGCGTAGCGATGGCCGAACAACTGCTTGGCGTCGGCGAAGGAACGCTCGACCGTCTCCTTGCGGCGCGCGTAGACGAGCTTGCCCCATGCGGTCAGGCGATTGGCGTCGACTTTCTCTCGCGCGTCCTGCCAGACATGGCGGGTGATCGTGCGCTGGGCCTTGGCGTTGCTGGTGCATGAGGCCCGCAGCGGACAGGGCGCGCAGACCGCGGGATCGGACTTGTAATGCCGGTAGCCGTTGCGGTCAGTCGTGGAATAGGCGATCGCCTGGCCCTGCGGACATCGGTAGGCGTCGAGAGCGGGATCGTAGACGAACTTCGACTTGCGCATCATGCCGGGCGCGGGCGGGGTGGGATTGCGATAGCCCGTCACTCCGTCGATGGCGCGCTCCTCCAGTCCCCTGGCGATCGCCGCCGTGGCGTAGCCGGCGTCCAGCCCCACGGTCTTCACGTCGAAGCCGAAGCGTTCGCGCTGGCGATCGAGGCGTGTGAGGTAGGGAACGCTGTCATGCACGTTGGCGGGCGTGGCGAACGTGTCGGTGATGACGCCGAGCTTGCCGTCGACCGTGCGATGGTCGAGATAGAAGAAGCCTTTCGGCTTGTCGTCGCGCACCATGTAGCCGGCGTCCGGGTCGACGCGGCTGATCTTCGTTGGCTTGATGTCGGGAACGCGTTCGGCAGGCTTCAGGGGCTGCTTGCCATGCGCGGCGCGGTCCTCGTCGATCGCCGCATCCAGCGCCGCCCAGTAGGAGGCGCGCGACTTGGCGGCCTGCTCGACATCGAACTTCTTCTTGTTGGCGTTGGCCTTCAGATGGGTCGAGTCGGTGTAGAGCGTCGTCCCGTCCACCAGTCTGTGCGCGATCGCCTGCTCGACGATCCGGTCGAAGATCGCCTGCGCCACGCCCTCGTCCTGATAGCGCCGGCGTCGATTCTGGCTCAGCGTCGAGGCGTCGAACACCTTGTCCGTCAGCTTCAGCCGCAGGAACCAGCGATAGGCGACGTTGACCTCGATCTCGCGCACGAGCTGCCGCTCAGACCGCACGCCAAACAAGTAGCCGACGAACAGCGCCTTGAACATCAAGGTCGGATCGAGCGGCGGGCGGCCGTTGTCGGCGCAGTAGAGCGGCGCCGTCAGGTCATGGATGAAGGAGAAGTCGATCGCCGCGTCGATCTTGCGCAGAAGGTGGTCCTTCGGGACCAGGTCCTCCAGCGTCACCATCTCGATCGCGGTCTGTTCGGGCTCAGGGCGAAGCAGCATAAGCCAGTGAATCAAAAACCCCCGGCTCACGCCAGGGGTTTGTCAGCAGTCTGAGGCGCGGCCAAAGCCGCGCCCTGATTTGGGGAGCGTCCGGCGCCCTACAGCACCACGACCTTCGAGTTCATCTTCACGCGATTGTAGAGGTCGATCACGTCGATGTTGCGCATGCGGATGCAGCCGGAGGACACGGACTGGCCGATCTTGTCCTCTTCGTTGGTGCCGTGGATGCGGTACAGCGTGTCCTTGTTGCCCTGGTAGAGATACAGGGCGCGCGCGCCGAGCGGATTATCGGCGCCGCCGGGCAATCCGCCCGCGTCGACGACCGGCTTCAGATGCGGCCAGCGCTGAATCATGTCCGCCGGGGGATGCCAGCGCGGCCATTCCTGCA
>CAZYFM010000259.1:0-2384 GCA_964646885.1 uncultured Flavobacteriaceae bacterium | reverse complement strand
TTTGCATTGCCGCCAGGCGCAGAGGGGCTGGCTGCGGGGCGGTGACGCGTTCGCGGGGGAAGCGGCAGGTGATCGTCGTTCCCTTGCCGAGCGTGCTGTCGAGGCGGACCGATCCGCCATGGGCCTCCACGAGACCCTTCACGATCGGCAGCCCCAGTCCCGTGCCCTTCTCGGGTGTCGAAATGTCATGGCGTCCCTGGCCAAAGGCGGCGAAGACGGCTTCGACGTCGGCGGGATCGATGCCGACGCCGGTGTCGGTGACACCGATTTCGAGTTCGCCGGAGTTCAGGTAGCGCGCAAAGGCCGTCACGGTTCCGCCAGGAGGCGTGAACTTCACGGCATTTGAAATGAGGTTCAGGAGGACCTGGTGCATGCCACGCTCGTCGGCATGGAGCATGGGCAGGTCCTTGTCGGCTTCACACTTCAGCGTGACCTGTCCGGACGCGGCGCGGACCTCGAACAGGCGCAGTGACTGCTGCAGACACTCGCGGATGTTCAGGTCGACAGCCTTTACCGTCATGCGACCCGCCTCGATCTTGGCGAGATCCAGCACGTCATTGATCAGGCCCAGGAGATGGCGGCCGCTGTCGTTGATGTGTTGCGAGTACTCAAGATACTGATGGGATCCGAGTGAGCCGAAGATCTGCTTCTGCATCAGGTCAGAGAAGCCGAGGATGGCGTTGAGCGGCGTCCGCAACTCATGGCTCATGTTGGCCAGGAACTCGGACTTGGCCTGGCTTGCGGCTTCGGCCTTCTGTCGGGCGCGGTCGGATTCAAATTTGGCGGCAGCGAGCTGCTCGATCAGTTCGTTCTTGTCTTCGCGCGTGAGGAACAGGTCGCGGGCAGCCAGATGGACGCTCCAGCCGACGTGGGCGAGATAAAGCGTCAGGCCCATTCCCATGAAACTCAGGCCGATGTGAAGCGGATCTGCGATGAGGAGGGGAGGGAAAACGATGGCTGCGCCGAACGTGACGATGGTGGCGATGAGCAGCTTGCGGCTGGCGGCGACCATTACCACGCCGGATGACAGGCTGCAGCATGCGATCAGGGCCAGGAACATCTGACCCGTGTCGCTGCAGCGGTAATAGAACCAGAACTGGGGGAACATCCAGACGATGTTCGTCGCCACCGTGCCCCAGGCAAGACCAGTGTGCCAGCGCTGAACCTGCTCGGGAGAAGGGCTCTCCATCTGCAGAAAGCGGTCTGCGATCCAGTAGCGCGCGCTGGTCGCGCAGAAGATCAGGAACCACGCGAACAGGTCCGACGGTTCAATCCAGGCGGAAAGCAGGACTGCAACGACGGCGGCAAACACAGGCATCGAGTACAGCGATGGCTGGATGTTCTGCTCGGCAAGGCGCAGCTGGTCGAGCTCGAGCTTCGCAGCTCGCTCCGGCGACAGCGCGCGCTGCGCGCCTGGGCCCCTGGTGCCGCGTATGGTAGCGCCGGTCGTCATGCGTGATGGAATGTGCCCCCAACTCGACCGACACAGTGGCATGAAAGGTTTTAAGGAAAGTTGGCAGGCACGGGAAATTGGCGGAGTTCGGCGGGAAATGACTTGTAATCGCGCCTGTGATGGTTACGGTCGCGTAAAGACGAAAACTCATGGGGACTGCAGAAATGAACGAAGTCTTGCTCTTCGAGGTTCAGGGTCCGGTGGCGGTGCTGACCATCAATCGCGCCGAGAGCCGCAATCCGCTCGGACATGATGGCGATGGTGACGCATTTGCTGCCGCCACTGCCCGCATCAATGCGGACCGGAACATCAGGGCTGTCATCCTCACCGGTGCCGGAAAGGCGTTTTCCGCCGGCGGGGATGTCAAGGCGATGAAAGACAAGGCTGGCGCCTTCGCGGGCCCGGGTGTCGCCATTCGCGAGCGTTATCGGGGCGGCATCCACAAGATCGTACGCAGTGTGTGGAACATCGAGGTTCCGGTGATTGCGGCCGTCAACGGCCCAGCCATTGGCCTTGGCAACGACGTGGCCTGCCTGGCGGACATGCGGGTTGCCAGCGATACGGCCATCTTCGGTGCGACGTTCCTCAAGATCGGTCTCATTCCGGGGGATGGCGGCGCGTGGCTGCTCCCGCGCGTGATCGGCATGGCGCGGGCATCCGAACTCCTCTACACCGGGGACACGATTGACGCCCAGACGGCGCTTCAGTGGGGGCTGGTGTCGCGGGTCGTGCCTTCGGCGACACTCATGGAGGAGGCGGGGAAACTGGCCCGCAAGATTTCGCAACAGCCACCCGACGTGCTGCGCATGACGAAGAAGCTGCTGCGCGAGGGGCAGTCGGTGAGCTTCGACAACATCATGGAACTGTCGGCAGCCATGCAGGCGCTCGCACATCACACGGAAGACCACGGGGAAGCCATCGACGCGTTTTT
>CAZYFM010000258.1:0-2385 GCA_964646885.1 uncultured Flavobacteriaceae bacterium | reverse complement strand
CACACAGCACCGCGGCCGCTGCAATGCCTTCCGCGTAGCGCGCGCCCATGACCGATACCATGTCCGTCGGCATGATGAGGTGCTCAGGTATCGTCAGCCAGTCCCAGCTGAGCTCATCGGCCTTGCGCGCAAAGCGCATGACATTCGCTCCGCTCGCCTGCGACTCCCAGGGGGCCATCGCGGCCGGGTAATTGTTGAGGCCGGGGGTGGCCAGCGCAAATCTCATGGTGCTGCCTCGTCTTGCTTGCGGTCGATGATCGTTTGTTCAACCAGATCGCGGTGACGGGCTTTGAACTGCCCGTGAATTCCGGCGAGCTCTGACTTTGACTCAGGCGGCGATCGCCCGACTCGCTGGTTGCCGATAGTACACTTGATCGAACTCCATCGCAGGAGTCGTCGACACCGGACGGGGATCTGGACTTGGCGATGAAGCGAAAGAAGGAGTTTGATCGTGACAAATAAGCGCAATAGACACCGGGGCTCCAGCTTCGATGACTTTCTCAGAGAGGAAGGACTCTATGAGGAAGTCACTTCCGTCGCATGGAAGCGAGTGCTTTCGTGGCAGGTGTGCGAGGCGATGAAAAGGAAAGGCGCATGAAGACAAGTCGCAGCCAGCTCAATCGCCTGCTCGATCCCGACAACCCGAATGTCTTGCTTGAAACCGTTCAGAAGGCCGCATCCGCCGTTGGCAAGAGAATCACCATCAGACTCGAGGACGCCCGGTAGCCCGGTACGTAGTCAGCCGACCGGCCCTGCACGACGTGTCTTCCCGCACGCCGCGGGCGAACGACTCAAGCAGTCAGGCATTGAACCGCGGCGGGCGCTTCTCGATGAAGGCGCGTGTGGCTTCCTCGAAGTCCGGGCCCTTCATGAGCCGCTCCTCGACTTCCGCCTCCCGCCAGAGCACCTTGTTGCCGTCCGGCTCGCACATGTTGTCCCAGACGAGCTGCTTGGTGGCAAGCAACGAGGAGGTCGGGTGCGCGGCAATCTCGTTTGCGATTGAAACGGCCGCCTCCAGGAGCTCCTCGTGCGGTACCACCTGGGTCACGAGCCCGATGCGCTCCGCCTCTCGCGCATCGATGCGCCGTCCGGTGAGCTGAAGCCTGAGCGCGTGCGCGAGGCCCACGGCCTGCACCAGAAGTCGGCTGCTGCCCATATCCGGCACGAGGCCTACTCGCACGTGACGCTCCTCGAACTGCGCCCGCTCGGAGGCGATACGAATATCGCAGGAGAGAATCACGGTGATCCCGCCGCCCACGGCGAGGCCATTGACGGCGACCACCACGGGTTTGGAGGCCCGCATCATCTCCAGCCAACGCAGTTGCGAGCGGTAGCTCATCGGCTCACCACTCGCAGGAGGCGCGGGGTTCTCCCAGTCCTGCACATCGAGCCCGGCACAGAAGGCCCGCCCGGAGCCAGTGAGAATGATGACCCCGACCTCCTTATCCGCGTTGAAGCGCTCGAAGGCGTCATAGAGTTCACCCACGAGTTTCATGTTGAGGGCGTTCAGGCGCTCGGGACGATGGAGCGTCACGATGGCCACGCGCCCACGGCGCTCGGTGAGAATCGTCTGGTAGTTCATGGGATTCTGCTCCGCTTCAGGAAAATCGCTCACCGACCATCGCTTCCGAGGCTGCCCAGAGCGCACGCGCCGTCCCGGGATCGTCGGCCACGTGACAGTCCTCGAGATACACGCCTCCCCGCCCCTCGAGCTCCGGCGCTGTCGCCGCATACACTGTAGTGGCCGCCCCTTGAGCGACGGAATTGCGGACGAGCTTGCCGCCCGGTGTGTGCGCATCGACGGCGGCGACTTCCCCGCGGCCCTCGAGCATCACGCCCTGAAGCTCGGAATAGCGCTCTTTGCGATCCACCATTGCGGTACAGAGCGGATCGCGCCGCAGGTTCTCCACCTTCTGCCTGCGGGTGAAGGCACAGACCTTTCCGCCGGCCCAGCAGAACCAGAGGGGTCAGATTGATGCGCGTGCCGGGCCCGTGCGTGGCCATCCGGATGATCATCGCGTCCTGCAGCAGCCGCTCGATCTCCCCGGACGCCAGCGCAAACTTGCCGGAAATGTTCATCGTGCGTTCTCCCATTGACTTTCTCAGAGACGAAGGACTCTATGAGGAAGTCACTTCCAAGGAAGGCATGAGCAATGGCGAAATGGCGAAGCGCATGAAGATCAGAAGGCCGCATCCGCCGTTGGCAAGAGAATCACCATCAGACTCGAGGACGTCCGGTAGCCCGGTACGTAGTCGGCCGACCGGCCCTGCACGACGTGTCTTCCCGCACGCCGCGGGCGAAACGACTCAATGATGGCGGCCGCAAACGACACCACATTGTCATACCGACGTCACCAGATATGCTCTACGAGGGGGTCGTCCAGC
>CAZYFM010000257.1:0-2395 GCA_964646885.1 uncultured Flavobacteriaceae bacterium | reverse complement strand
TTTTGCGCCTGCACCGTGCCGGTCAACGCGATGCTGCCGCCTTCGGCCTTGCTGGCGATCGTCATCGCCCGCACGGGGCGGATCTCGGGTGCCGGCGCTTCGGCTGCGCGCTGGCAGGCCGAGAGCAGGGCCAGGGCCACCAAGGGCAAGCAGTGAAGACCGCGAAGCCCGCTGGCAGGCGCGAAGGGACGGTTCTCAAGCACGGTTGGACTCCCCAGATTCACTCGAACACGAAAGTAGCTCAAACGCTTCGCTGCGGAACTGTGACGCTGCCGCCTTAGCGCCGGACAGGGTCCCGAAACACCGGCGCGTGCGGGCCCGCATCGTACCTTGGCGTCGTTGCCAGACTGCGGATGTAGGCGATAGGAAGTTGCGCGCGGCGGCCGCGGGCGGCATTCCGGCCAAGTCAACTCTCCGTGGAAGCCATTCCGACCAGGCGGGCGATGACGATCGCCGGGAACAGGACGCCTACAGTGGACAAAGCCGTCGCCAGCATCCTGGCGGGCGTACTCACGGCATAGATGTCCCCATAGCCTACCGTCGTCAGCGACACCAGGCTGAAGTAGATGAATTGGACATAGTCCTCGTCGGTCCCGTTGAGCACGACATTGCCGCCGAGCGACCGGCCGGTCGCGGCATGAATGACCTCCAGCGTCAATGCGCCGACGAGGGCGAACAAGAGGTAGACATTGACCGCGCCGACGATCCGGAAAGCATTCACGCTGTCGTCGCGAAACAGCAGCCGCAGGTTGATGGAGATGAACACCGCCGCATTGGCGATGGCGATGACATTCTCGAGAATGAAGAACGAATACGGGTTGTCTCCGTGGCGAATCAGCCGCAGCGCCAGGTGAGTGCAAAACAGAATGGCGGAGAGGGAGATGAGCCTCACGCTTCGTGTCGAGAAGATGCCCGAGAAGAACACGGCGAGCAGCAGGACGTTGAACAGCATCACGCCGTGACCGCTGATCTCCATGACGATCGGGAGCACGAATACCGCAGCAATGAGCATGACCTGCAAGGTGACGAAACTTGCATCTGCCAGCCAATAGGATTGCAGTCTCTTGACGATGTCTCGCATGGCGTACATGGTCTGTCCGGGCCGCGCCCGTGGTTCGCGCAGTGTACGGAGCCGAGCCGTCGCCGGCCGCTGCCGCTGAGGGCGGGCCAGGCGACCGGGTGAGCGTGGACCGTCCCGTGCCGGATCGCGTCAGCGCCGTGTACCGGCTTCCGGGTAAGCGCGCGTCCCCGGGCGTCCCGCCTCCACCGAGGTGACCGCGCTTTTCAGGCCCGGGAAGCTGCGGATCACGAACTTCTCCATCTCGACGATCAGGAAGAACACGAAGCCCCCCGCGATCAGCCACGGCCAGACGTACAGCGGGATCGCCTCGTTGCCGAACAATCGCTGCAGCGGCGCGAAGTAGGTGAACAGCAGTTGCAGCACGATCACCGCGCCGATGCCCAGCGGCAGATACGGGTTGCCCAGGTGCGCCTTCAGCGACAGCGAGCTGTCGATCAGGTAGCGACTGTTGAGCAGGTAGAAGCATTGGCCCATCGTGATGGCGTTCACCGCGACCGTCCGCGCCAGCGCGTCGGAGGCGCCCTGGCCCTTCATCCAGAAGAACGCCCAGAGCGTGAATGCCACCAGCGCCGTGCCGACGAAGACGACGCGCCAGATGTCGAAGCCGTTGAGGATCGGGCGTTCGACCGCGCGCGGCGGCCGCAACATGACGTCGCTCTCGTGCGGCTCGAAGCAGATCACCAGGCCCAGCGCGACCGAGGTCACCATGTTGACCCACAGCACCTGCGGCGCGGTGATCGGCAGCGTGAAGCCGAGGAAGATCGCGACCGCGATCACCAGGCCCTGCGCGAAGTTGGTAGGGAAGAGGAACAGGATCGCCTTCTCGATGTTGTTGTAGACCGTCCGGCCTTCCTTCACCGCCGACGCGATCGAGGCGAAGTTGTCGTCGGCGAGGATCATCTCGGCCGCCTCCTTGGTCACCTCGGTGCCCTTGATGCCCATCGCCACGCCGATGTCGGCCTTCTTCAGCGACGGCGCGTCGTTGACGCCGTCGCCGGTCATCGCGCAGATCTGTCCGTTCGCCTGGATCGCCTTGACCAGGCGCAGCTTGTGCTCGGGGCTGGCGCGGGCGAAGACGTCGCATTCGCCGACGCTCTCGCGCAGCGCCGCTTCGTTCATCTCCTCGATCTCGGCGCCGGTCACGGCCTTCCTGCCGTCGCCGATGCCGAGCATCTTGGCAATCGCCGCCGCGGTGATGCGATGGTCGCCGGTGATCATCGTCACGCGGATGCCGCCGTCGTGGCATTCCTTGATCGCCTCGATGGCTTCCTTGCGCGGCGGGTCGAGCAGGCCGATGAGGCCGATGAGGACGAG
>CAZYFM010000256.1:0-2437 GCA_964646885.1 uncultured Flavobacteriaceae bacterium | reverse complement strand
CAGTGCTAGCTTTGCGTACCGTCACTTATTGCACTGAAAACGAGGAGACCCCTTCCTGCACGATGGCGACGTCGCCATCGACAACAACCACATCGAGAACCTGATGCGCCCTTGGGCCATGGGCAGAAAGGCGTGGCTCTTCGCCGGCAGCGAACTGGCCGGCCAGCGTGCGGCCATGGTCATGAGCCTGGTGCAGTCGGCCAAGCTGTGCGGACACGAACCGTGGGCGTACCTGAAGGACGTGCTGGAGCGGCTGCTCGAGCACCCGAACCACCGCATCGACGAGTTGCTGCCGCACCGCTGGACAGCGGCGGGCTGAACTTCCCTGAGCTTGCTGAACGACGCGGCGCGTCCGCGTCAATGTGGGATGCCTGGCCGCTTACCTTGGCCTCCATCGCCATCTCTCCAATCGGCACGGCCCGCGCCTCGTGCAGCCGCTGCAGCAGTTCCTCGGGGCTGCGGCGGCCGCTATAGCCGTGTTGCGCACAGAAGGCGGCCATGCGCTTGGGTCCCAGACGTCCAGCGGGAATGGAACCATCAGCGCACCTGACTTGCGGGCTCCATCCCGGTGCAATTTGCTCCGCAACTCCGCGAAACGACGCAATGGACGGCAATTCATTTTCCGACGCCACACGAGAGATGATAGACAGGATCCGGTTAATGGAGCATGTCGGGGAAGGCGGCCCTTGCTGCGATTGTTTCGGATCGAAAGGATATTGCTGTGTCCGCTCGAGCCCTACTCCGCTTTTGGGATCTTTGCGTCCTTGATCACCTTGCCCCACTTCACCATGTCGCTCTGCACGAGCTTCGTCATGTCCGACGGAGTGCTGAACATTGGCTCGAGGCCGCCCGCCTTGAGCTGGGCAACATGGTCGGGCAACCGGTTGATGCGATCGATTTCATGTGCCCATCTCTGCACCACTTCGGGCGGCAGTTTCGCGGGGCCAACGAACCCGAGCCAGCTCACAACGTCGTAGCCCGGGAAGGTCTCCGAGAAGGCAGGGACGTTCGGCGCCGACTCGGCCCGCTTGGCGCCACCCGTGGCGATGAATTTCAGCTTGCCGGCATTCACTTGCGGACGCAGGGTGAATACCGTGTCGTAGATCAAGTCGGTATCGCCTGCAATGGCCGACGTCACCGAAGCCGCGCTGCCCTTGTAGGGGACGTGGAGCAAGTCGATGCCCGCCATAGACTTCAGCAGTTCGGCCCCGAGGTGAATCATGGTTCCGGTGCCCGCCGTCGAATACGACAGCTTGCCCGGGTTTTTCCTTGCATAGTCCAGCAGCTCCGGCACGGTGTTGATGGGCAGTTTCGGATTGGCGGCCAGGGCCAGCGGCAGGCCCGCGGCCATGCTCAGGTAGGTGACATCCTTGATGGGGTCGAATGGCAGTTTTTCATACAGGTGCGGGAAGGTTGAAACGCTTCCTGTAAGCAGCGCCACCGTGTAGCCGTCCGGTTCTGACTTCACTGCCTGGTTGATGCCGATCGTGCCTCCTGCTCCCGGCGTGTTCTTGATGACCACCGGCACCTTCCATGCGTCCGAAAGCTTCTGCGCGTAGAGCCGCGCGACCGGGTCGACGGCGCCGCCCGGCGGATACGGTACAACGATGGTCACCGGGCGGGACGGAAAATTCTGCGCGATCGCGGATGCGGCGACCAGGGCGGCGGTCACTGCCAAGACTGTCAGTTTGAAAGAGCGAATCATCTTTTCACCTCACGGGTTATCTGCTCACTGATCGGGCTTGATGCCGGCCTCCCGGATCACTGTGCGCCACATCGCTGCATCCCTTTGCACGATCTGGTGCAGTTGCTCAGCCGGGCCGGGAACGTAGTCGTATCCGGACTTCTCCAGGAACGCGACGAAGTCAGGGGTCCTATACGCCTTGTCGATCTCGGCATTCAGCCGCTGCACTATCTCGGGCGGCAACCCCTTGGGCGCGAAGAAAGCGAGCCATCCGAGCGCTTCGAAGCCTGGTACGGACTCCGCGATGGCCGGCGTGTCGGGCAATGCGCGGCTGCGCGACTTGCTCGTGACTGCTAAGGCTTTCAGCTTGCCTGACGTGATCAGGGGAACCGCCGAGCCGATCACGTCGAACATGAATCCGATGTGGCCGGCCATTGCGTCGCGCTGCGTTGGTGCCGTCCCGCTATATGGAATGTGGTTCAGGCGAGCGCCGGTCTTCTGGCGGAACAGCTCGGCGACGAGGTGCCCGCCGGTGCCGACACCCGACGAGCCGTAGGACATGCCCGCTGGATTCGACTTGGTCCGGGCCACGAGTTCGGCCCACGTTCTGGAAGGCTCTGCGGTCTGGGTGACCAGGGCGTAGGCGAACGTCACGGTGCCTCCCAGCGCCTGAAAGTCCGTGAGCGGGTCGTACGGCAGCTTCATCAGGAACGGATTGAGCACCAGTGGCCCCTGCGCCGTAAACAGGAAGGT
>CAZYFM010000255.1:0-2482 GCA_964646885.1 uncultured Flavobacteriaceae bacterium | reverse complement strand
CGAGACCCTGGCCTCCGGCGGCCCCGACTGCTTCCCCGAACAGTTCGCGCAGCTTACAGACCTACTGCGCTCAGGCTGATGAAGGTGGAACACCTTTATGGTGAACAGCCAGAAAACCAGGATCCAGGATTGACTTTGCAGCACACGCACCATTAAGCGCGTGGGCCCAAGCTGTGGGAAACAGCCGGGGCTTTTCATGGCCAACACGCCCGTCGTCACATCCAGGGAAACAGAAGCCGCGCCAATCTCGCCACAGGAACTTGCAGAATTGGCGCGTAGCTACGCAGAGGCATCCCGGGCTTATCTCGAGACCCACAAGTCAAGCCGCTCGATTTCCCAAGCGCCATACAGGTTCGCCGCCATCCATGCGATTGAACTCTATCTTACCGCTTACCTTCAGCTGAACCGCCACGAACCGAAGGAGATAAGGGACCTTCAGCATGATCTTGAGCAACGGACGGCGCGCGCCATCAAGGCAGGGCTAATCCTGAGAAAGCGAACCGTCACGCATCTGGGAAAGTTGACAATAACTCGAGAATACGTCGAGACACGCTACCACCCCGCTGCCATGCCAAAGCTGAGCCAACCGGCTCAACTCCTCGCGACGCTTAACGACGTACAGCAGAAGGTCGAGAAAGCGGTCAGCCGATGAATCCCTTTAGCGAATGGGCTGATGCCCAGCCTTGGCGCCCGTCTCATGCCGTGGCCTCGAACGCTGCGCTGTAGGCGACGACGCCGGACGGTATTGGATCGCGAAGGGCGATCGCCATGAAATGGGATGCTGGGACACCGGGAAGCACAAGCCGAGCCTCCGTCCGGAATCCGAAGCGCGTGTAATAGGCCGGATTCCCGAGCACCACGCAGCCCCGTGCCCCCAGCGCGCGCAGTGCGTCCAGCGCCTGCCGGGTCAACTGCGCACCAATCCCCTGCCCCTGATGTGCGGGCAGCACCGAGAGAGGACCCAGTCCGTACCAGCCGTCGTGCGCTCCCTCAATTCGGACAGGCGAGACCGCAACATGGCCAATCAACTCGCCACCCGCCTCGGCCACGAGCGACACCGTGAGCTCGCCCGCCGCGCGCAGGGCCCGCACGATGAAGGCTTCCGTGTGGCTCGTGCGCAGCGCCGACAGGAAGGCGGCTTCCGTGACATGGTGGATCGTCGGCGCGTCGTCAGGTCCTTCGGGACGGATGGTGAAGTGCATGGCAGCAGCCTATCACATCCGCCGAGGCGCACGTGACCCGCGAGAAAGCTTCAGGTCACGTGAATAGGGCAGCAAGGGAATGTCTGTCGATCTTGCCGGACGGAAGCATCGGCAACCTCGGGCAGACGACAATGCGAACCGCAGCGCTCGAGCGCAGGGTGGACGTCACATGAGCAAGCGTGCGGTCGTGGTCAAAGCCCTCGCCGACAACAACCGCAATACCCAGTTCCGGCGCGAGAGCACCGGGACGGTCAATACGGGTGGCCGCACAGATGTCCACGCCCGGCATCTGGCCAACAAGGGCCTCGATGCGCTCGGCCGCGAACTTCGAGCCGCCCAGGTTGATGACGTTGTCGACCCGCCCCTCGACGAGGAGCGAACCGTCCGGGAGGAGCCGTGCGATGTCACCCGTGTCGAACCAGCCATCGGCATCATAAACAGGCGAACCGCCAATGTAGCCGGTGCAAAAGCCGGCGAAGGGCGGGCGCACATAAAGCCGGCCGCTTTGCCCGGGAGAGGAACCGTCACCAATGCGTATTCCCGTCGTCTTCGTGGGCGTGCCGCACCAGCCTGTGACGTAGGTTGAAGCGTTGAAGCGGCCAAACGACGTCTGCCCGATCTCCGACGCACCATTGCAGACATGGACTTCCGTCTTGAACGCAGCTTCCGCACGCGCCAGCAGCGCACCTTCCGCAACGGCGCCGAATACGACGATCCGCTGAAGGTCGCCCGCCGGCGCCCCGGCTTCCGCCGCCGTCACGAGGGTCGCAAGCGCAAGCGGTGTCAGCATCATTTCCCTGACCCCGAAGCGCGCGGCCTCCCTGAGGGTTTCCCACCCGGTCGGCCTCATTCCGGAGAAACCATGCCCGCTCCTGAACGCGCGAATGAGCATGTAGATGGAGAACGGCGCCGTCACGGGGATCGATGACATCACCGTCCCGATACTCTTGCTCACGCCCTCATCGAGATAGGATTCGAGTTCGACGTAGGTTTGAGGCGGCATGCGGATGTAACGTGGCGCGCCGGTCGATCCCGACGTCGACACGATCATCACGCCTGACTCGCGAAACTCAAGCTGGGGATCAGGCGTGCCCGACATCCACTCCTGCGAAAAAATGATCGAACGCCCGACACCCGCATCCTTCTGGTCCGCAAATCGGACCACGGCATCGATCTTCTGCCCACACGCTGCCAGCGGCCCGGGAGCCTGTACAAGCGCCGTGTCAGAACCCAGCCGCGAAAGCGCCAGGCACATCGCGATCCGCACCGCATTGTTGTCA
>CAZYFM010000254.1:0-2565 GCA_964646885.1 uncultured Flavobacteriaceae bacterium | reverse complement strand
GTTTGGAGAGATTCTGGGTGGCCGGTACGCGCTGCCGCGCGACACGGCCATGACGAAGTTGAGAGACTCGACACTGTTGACGAGCCAGCCATTATGTCAGCGCGTCTTCAGCGCCCCGATCACGAGCTTGCCGATGATCTCGTCGCGCCAGCGGCCCCAGATGAAGCCCTGGTTGTAGTTGCCGCCGGTCATGGCGACGGCGAGGTCGAGTTCGGGCACGACGACGACCATCTGGCCGCCATTTCCTGATGCTTCGAACGAGGTGTATTTGCGCCCTTCCACGTCGATCTGGAAGATATGCCAGGCATAGCCATCGGCGCCGCCGGGATAAGTGTTGCGCAGCGCCTCCGTATCGAGGCCCGTCGAGGTCTCATCGATCACAACCTGGGGTTTTGTCGAGCGCGCGACCCAGTCCGGTGACACGATCCGCCTTCCGTTCCACTCGCCCTTGCCAAGATAAAGCTGACCCAGCTTGAGCAGGTCACGCGACTGCAGGCGGGCACCGCCGCCCATGTAGCCCTCGCCGGTCGGCATCAGGTTCCAGGCGTAGGTGCCAAACTGCAGCGGGCCTGCGACCGTTTCATGGAAGAGCTCCGGCAGCCACTGTCCGGAACGCAACGTCAGCGCGGCGCCGACGAGGTTCATGCCGGCCGAGCAATAGGCATAGCGCTTGCCAGGTTCTGCGACCATGGGCAGGCTCGCCGCATAGGACCACCAGTTCGGCTCGGGCTGCGACTGCAGCGTGTCTTCATTGCCGGGCGAATCCGGGTTGCTGTCGTCACAGGCGAGGCCGGACGTATGGGTCATCAGGTGCGCCAGCGTAATGCGGTCCTTCTGTGGCGACGGATTCGCAAGCTTCATCGCCGGGGACAGGATGGGGACCAGTGCCTCGGTCTCGTCCTTCACCTGCCCGCGCCCGATCACGGCGCCCAGCATGACGTTGGAGAAGGTCTTGCCCGCCGAGCGCAGGTCGTGGATCGCGCCGGCATCGGCACCATAGAAATACTCCTCCAGCACCAGCCTGCCCTTGCGCGCCACCAGCAGGGAGTGCACGAGGTTGGGCCTGCGCTCCGACGGATCCGTGTTGATGATCTGCTGGACGGCGGCCTGCAGCGCCTGCGTGTCGAAGCCAACGGTGTCCGCCGCAGCGGTCGTCCATCCGTCCGGTTTCCGGGCCGGCACCGCGTAGCTGTAGGCGGTCGTGCCCTGGCGCGGGAGGAAGCCTGCGGGCGGCTCAGCGACGCGCTTCAGCTTCACGTCCATGCCGACTTCGGGCCATGGCATCGAGATCTCGTCTCCGGCGGCGGACAGCTGTGCGACATGCACGATGCCGGGCTTGCCCTCGTTGTTCTCAAGAAACTTCACCGTCGTTCCGTCCTGCTCGACGAACAGGCGGGGCGCGCCGCCACGCGTGTTCCGCTGCGGATTGCGGAACGCCACGATGAGCACCTTGTCCTCGCGCCTGAAGATGCGCGCGTACAGCGTGAAGCGCAGGTCGAGGGCTGGCACCTTTGCTGTCCAGCGGCCCGTCGCGGTTTCTGCCAGCGCCAGCGGTGACGCCAGCTTCTGGCCCTGGTCGCCGTCCTGGATCCAGAAGGCGCCGAGGGGCTTTCCGTTGGGTGCGATGCGCGCGCGCAGCGTGGCCACACCGGCGGCGAAGCTCGCCTCGATCCTGTCACCGTTTCCGGCGTTGCGCAGGGACGGCGTTGCGAGCTCTCCGTTGAAGGAAACTGTCCACTTCCCGGCCTGCTTCGACAGGACGATGTCTCCCGCCGGGCGCTCGAGCCGCGTGTCGCTGAGCCAATATCCTTCCACCGACGGTGCGCCCGCCGCTGCATTCCAGGCAAACAGGACGCATGCCTGCAACGCCACCAACCACTTCCCCATTGTCTTTCCCCCTACAGGCTGAATTCTTCAGCGAGACTTGCGTGTGCGAAGCCAGCGAATGACGGGCTCGCGTCCGCTGCGCAGGTTGTCTTCGAGCGCCCGGCACGCCTGTTCCACATCTCCCGCGGCGAGTGCCGCGAGGATTTCCTCGTGTGTCTGCACGGCGGTCGTCCGGCCAGCCGCCTCGCGCATCAGCGCCAGCTCGTAGCGCCGGGTTCTCAGCATCATCTTCGCGATCATGTCGACGAGGATGCGGTTCGGGCAATGCGCAAGCAGTTCGAGGTGCCAGGCGTCGTCCAGCGTGATGGCTTCGTCAGCGTTGCGGGCGCGCACCAGGTTCCGGTTCAGCGTGGACAGGCGTGCAAGCTGTCCCCTTGATGGAATGCCGGCGAGGCGCAAGGCGGCCGGGTCCAGGATGGGGCGGATGTCGTAGAGCTGCGTGAATTCATCTTCGGTCAGCGGGCGCACCGAGTAACCGATGCGCGGCCGCGCCTCGAGCGATCCCTCCGCCGCCAGGCGGTTCAGCGCTTCGCGCACTGGCGTGCGGCTGACGCCCAGCCGGGCCGACAGGTGGACTTCGTTCAGGCGCTCGCCCTCGGCCAGCACACCCTCGATGATCAGCCGCCGGAGCTCCGCCTCGGCCGAATGGCTGACATTTCCCTGTTCGATTGGCTCGAT
>CAZYFM010000253.1:0-2587 GCA_964646885.1 uncultured Flavobacteriaceae bacterium | reverse complement strand
CCTTGAAGGTCTGGGCTACCTGGGCATGTTGTCGGCAGCGCCGACGGACATGGGCCATAGCCTGCGCCAAATTGCGCAGATAGCAGGAGCGGAAAACCGACCCGGCGCGCAACCCTGTTTGCCTTGGCGCATCGCCTGCAATGGCGGAAGCCGGAAGGACCGCCACAAAAGCAAGCTGCCTCGGGGACACCGAGGCGGCAAAGATGACTGCTTGGCTCAGGGAGGAAAAGCCAGGGAGGTATGCAGTCGAACCTCAATTTTCGCGGCGGCAGCGAATTGCCGCACTAGGGTTACACCGAACCAAATTGAACGTGGTGCGCTGGCAGCACAGCGCCAGCAAAAGAAAAGCGGATCATGCCGCGATGGGCACGATCCGCTTGTGGGTCAGGCTTTGAGCTGACGCAGGCCATCCGCGAGCAGCCACAGCGCCCGGTTGAGCCGGACGTTCTGGTCGATGCCCTGGACGGGTCGCGTGCGCTGCTGGCGCCCGTTGGCGGCACGGCCGGTCAGGCCGCCCTTGACCAGGTTCTCCTGGATCCGGTTGAAGACCGACCACAAATCGGCGCGGTTGTCGTCGTAACGACGGGGCCGCAGGATCTGGGTCTCCGTGATGGGCAAGGCCTTGTCCGAATCGTCGTACTTCAAGGTCAGCGCCGATCTGGCGAAGACCTCGGCCTCGCCGTCGTCCAGCGTGATGACCCGCATGGCGTCGCGCGAGTCCTGCACGCGCTCGAAGCCGTGCAGCACCTCGTAGGCGCCTTCGATCACGTGATCGGTGACGCTGCCCTTGTGGGGCACGCGCACGTCGGCGAAGGTGTCGCCGCACACCAGGCCGTTGTGGCAAACGAAGCGGAACATGCCCGCGAGCATCTGGTAGCTGCTGCTGCCGTCGTGCGAGTTGAGCAGAATGATCTCGTTCGCCTCGGCACCGTTGATCTGGCTGGCGTGGCGAAGGCGCAGCATGTGCTTGGTGTAGTCGCGGCGATCCTCGTGTCGCACGCGGGTCTGGCACACCATGAACGGCTGGAAGCCTTCCTTGCGCAGTTCGGTCAGCACAGCCGCCGTGGGGATGTAGCTGTACCGTTCGGAGCGGCTTTCGTGCGGGGTGTCCGCGAAGATGGACGGGGCCACGGTGCGAATCTGATCGTCCGACAGCGGATGGTCGGCGCGCAGCACCGGGGAACGAGAGGCGAAGCTGGATGCGAGTTGCATGATGATCTCCTTGCGGAATGGAGCAATCGGCATCCAGCGGCCGAGGCCGGATGCGCGCGATTGCGTGGGACGAAAAAAAGCCCTGCTGAACAGGGCCTGGTGAAAGGGATGAAGAAACGGGCCGTGGAAGGGCCGGCCTATGGGGGCGGAACCAACTCCCAGCCGCGGCTATGCGGGTTGAAGCGCAGCGCTTCCTGGCCTTTGAGGATCGGCGTGAAGCCTTCGAGGAAGACGTGGCGCAGGTACAGCGCGCGGTAGGTCAGTGCCTGCCACGCCTGTTCTTCGCTCAGGCCGTTGGCGATGAAGTGCTCGCGCAGCTCGTCGTCGTCGGAAACCTCGTTGTTGGCCAACTGGTCTTCGACGAAGCGAAGCAGCTCGGACGGCAAGGACGACAGGATGGTGTCCATGTGCGCCTCACTCGGTGGCTGCATCGCCGGCCGCGTTGCTCGTCGGCTGCTGCTGGTGAAAGGCATGCACCCGTGCGCGCCAGGTGGCGCACCGCTGCGGCGCCATGTCGAGATAGCGCAGCGGGCACGAGTAGTAGTACGGGTGCTCGGCCTCGACCAGGGACTTGTAGCCCCACTCGCGGCCTTCGCTTTCCAGCAGATGGCAGCCGATCAAGGTGGCCGACTCTCCGGGTGCGAGACCCAGGACGCCGGCCTGCTTGGCGGTGACACGCACCACCGTCCACAGCACGTTGCCGACCAGCGTGTGGTCGATGACCTCATTGCGCGACCGCTCGGTTTCCTCTGTTGCGGTCAGCTCGCGGATCAACTGATCGCGCGTCAAACGAACGAATGTCCAGCCCATGGAATGACTCCTGTGAGAAAGGGCCGGAGTCCTCCCGCCGGGGAAGGAACCCCGGCGGGTGGTGAAAGCCGCAGAAACGCGGCGAGGGACGGCGGTCGGATCAGACCCTGGCGAGGTGCCAGTCCTGGGACAGCGGAGCGAACTCGTAGCCCAAGTCGCCGAGGCGGTCGCGCTGCTGACGCAGCACGCGCCGATCCACGGTGGCATCGAGCTTGACGACATCGCCCAGCGGCCAGAGCGCACCGAACAGCACCGCGTCGTCGCCGTCGTCGGCATTGGCCGAAGCCTCGGCAGACGCAGCAGCCGGTTCGCTGCCGAACGGCGTGGTATCGACCAGTGGGTCGCGCGAACGGCGTGCCTTCTTCCGGCCGGCCGCCTTAGGGGCGGTCGTCGGCGTCGGCGTGGCGGTCTGCGCTTCCTCGTCGATCGGATCGACTTCCTGCGGACTCAGCCGGCGGGCGTCGTCGCGGCTCAGGGCATCGATGTTGGACAAGGTCATCCCGCCCAAGAGGGCGCGGATCTCGATGACCATGCGGCCGTTGGCGGTGTACGTGGACGGGCGAAT
>CAZYFM010000252.1:0-2593 GCA_964646885.1 uncultured Flavobacteriaceae bacterium | reverse complement strand
AAGCATCGGGCAAAGGTCGAGGATGAGCGAGAACCGAGAATTTGATTTCATCATTGTCGGCGCGGGCAGTGCCGGCTGCGTGCTGGCGAACCGGCTTTCGGCGGACGGGAAGAACACCGTGCTGCTGCTCGAGGCGGGTGGAGATGACAGGCCCACGAAAGAGCCTTCCCAGTTCATGTCGAACCTGATGATCCACATTCCCGTCGGCTATGCGCAGACGCTGAAGGATCCGAAGGTCAACTGGCTGTTCCCGACGGAACCGGATGCGGGTTCAGGCGGGCGCGTGCATCTGTGGCCGCGCGGCAAGGTGCTGGGCGGATCTTCGTCGATCAACGGACTGCTCTACATCCGCGGGCAGCAGGGCGACTATGATGGATGGCGCCAGCTTGGCTGCGAAGGCTGGAGCTGGGACGACGTGTTTCCCTATTTCCGTCGCGCGGAGCACCAGGAACGCGGCGCGGACCAATGGCACGCCACAGGCGGCCCGCTGAACGTCTCGGACGTGACGGAGCGCCATCCGGTGTCGGACGCCGTGATCGAGGCCTGCGCCGAAGCAGGCATCCCGCGCAATGATGACGTGAACGGCGAGAGCCAGGAAGGCGCCACCTATTACCAGCTGACGGTGAAGAACGGGCAACGCCAGTCGGCCGCCGTCGCCTATCTGCATCCCGCGATGAACCGCCCCAACCTCAAGGTCGAGACGCGGGCGCTGGCGCGACGCGTGGTGATGCAGGGCCGCAAGGCGACGGGCGTCGAGTATGCCCAAGGCAACACCGTCATCACCGCGAAGGCGCGACGCGAGGTCATCCTGGCCGGCGGCGCGATCAATTCACCGCAATTGCTGCAGCTGTCGGGCATCGGCAATGGAGAACTGCTCCGACAGCATGGCATTGCCGTCGTGCATGAATTGCCGGGTGTCGGCGAGAACCTGCAGGACCACTATGTCGTGGGTGCCACGTTCCGCCTCAAGCCGGGCGCGCCGTCGATCAACGAGACCAGTCGCGGCCTGTCCTTCGTGAAAGAGGCTTTCAAGTACCTGACCCAGCGGAAGGGATTGCTGACGCTGTCGGCCGCGCATATTGCGGCGTTCGTCAAGTCGCGTCCCGACCTCGCCTCGCCGGACATCCAGTATCATATCCTGCCGGCAACGGTGGACACCGAGAAGCTGGCGGCCAGCGGCAACATGGAACTTGAGGCGCTCCCGGGCCTGACGATCGCGCCCTGCCAGGTGCGTCCCGAAAGCCGCGGCTGGATCCGCATCAAGTCGGCAGACCCCGCGGTCTATCCGGCGATCCAGCCGAACTATCTCAGCGACCCGCTGGACCGCGAGGTCATCGTGGCGGGACTGAAGTGGGCGCGCAAGATCGCGAGCCAGCCTGCACTTTCGACGTACGTCCAGTCCGAGCTCCTGCCGGGCGAGGCCGCGAAGACGGATGCGGACCTGCTCGAGTATGCGCGCAACAACGGCGCCACGATCTACCACCCTGTCGGCACCTGCCAGATGGGCCACGGACCGCGCGCCGTCGTCGATCCGCAGCTGCGGGTACACGGCATTGAAGGCCTGCGCGTGGTGGACGCTTCCATCATGCCGCGGCTCGTGTCGGGAAACACGAACGCGCCGACCATCATGATTGCCGAGAAGGCCAGCGACATGATCCTGGGGCGATAGATGACCAGCTGGAAGATCGGAAAGGTCCGCGTCACGAAGATCGTCGAGCTTGAGGCCACGGGTGGTACGCGTTTCATCCTTCCGCAGGCGACGCGGGAAGCGGTGTTGCCAATCGGATGGCTGAAGCCCCACTTCATGGATGACGACGGCAAGCTCAAAATGAGCATCCATGCGCTCGTCATCGAGACGCCGACGCGGCGCATGATCGTCGATACATGCCTTGGCAATGACAAGCAGGGTCGCGATGTGCCCGGCTGGAACAATCTCTCGGGGCCGTTCCTGCGCGACCTCGCGGCGGCGGGCTATCCGCGCGAGAGCGTCGACACGGTGATGTGCACGCACCTGCATGTCGACCATGTCGGGTGGAACACGATGAAGGTCGATGGTCAGTGGGTACCGACCTTTCCGCATGCGCGCTACCTGATTGGCCGGCGCGAGTTCGAATACTGGCGTGACCAGACTGACCGGGACGAGCAGAAACTCATCTTTGGCGATTCCGTGCAGCCGGTCTTTGATGCCGGACTCGTTGATCTCGTCGAGACGGACCATCAGGTTTCGCCGGAAGTCTCGCTCGTGCCGACGCTCGGCCACACGCCGGGCCATGTGAGCATCCGCATTTCCTCGGAAGGTCATGAGGCGCTGATCACCGGCGACTTCGTGCATCACCCCTGCCAGATGGCGCATCCGGAGTGGGCTGCGACGGTGGACTATGACCAGACGGCGTCGACGGCCACGCGGCGAGACGTGTTCGGGCGGCTTGCGGGGACACCGGTGCTTGTCATTGGTACGCACTTTGCGGGGGCGACCGCAGGGCGGATCGTGCGGGATGGAGATGCGTTCCGGCTGGAGGTTTGAGAGGGCGTGGCGCACAGCACGCCGGCGATGAAGCGCCTGGTGAGTGTTTGTTATGCGCACGCGGAAGCG
>CAZYFM010000251.1:0-2601 GCA_964646885.1 uncultured Flavobacteriaceae bacterium | reverse complement strand
CCTCCTCGGCCTTGCGACGGGCCTCTTCTTCAGCGCGGAGGCGCGCGGCTTCCTCTTCCGCTTTCCGGCGCGCTTCTTCCTCAGCGCGAAGGCGGGCGGCTTCCTCCTCGGCCTTGCGACGGGCCTCTTCTTCAGCGCGGAGGCGCGCGGCTTCCTCCTCGGCCTTCCTGCGAGCCTCTTCCTCAGCGCGGAGGCGGGCGGCCTCCTCCTCAGCCTTGCGGCGAGCCTCTTCCTCAGCTCGAAGGCGAGCGGCCTCTTCGGCGCGCCGGCGCGCCTCGGCTTCTGCGCGTTGGCGACTTTCCCACTCGCCGCGCGACAGCATCTCCACCGCGCCGACCCGCGTGAGCAGTTCGCACAGCGCGCGCTCACTCGGGCGCATCGTCTCGCCGTCGTTGAAATCAACGAGCCCCGCCACGAAGGCGCGCTCCGCATCGGTCTGCAGAAACGCCTGCGCGAGGTCGGCGTTCGTCACCCGATAGACGCTGGGGGCGAGGCGGTCGGTATCTCCCGCCAGGAAGGCTTCCTTGGCAACGATGGCCCCACTCGCGATCGCCTCGCCGGAGGCCCTGGAAATCGGCTCGAACGTCGCGCGTTGCGCATGCATCGCCCACGCGCGAACCTGCGCCAGCAGCTGAAGAGTGGAGGCTTCGGCCGGCTTCAGACCAACGTCTTCCAGGACGGCGGGGCTGGCCGCCTCTCCGCCGGCCCACCACGCGTCGAACTGCCCGGGGCTCGCCGCGCCGCGTTGCAGCAGCGCCTGGGCCACCGACTGAAAGGCGAACCCTGCCTCCGAGCCCACCGCGTCGCCTTCGCGAAACAGGATGCGGCTCTTGCGACCATCGGCTTCCAGGGTGAGCCACCCGGTGCACCGCTCGGTGTGCATCTTGAGGAATTGCTCTGCAATAGACGTCGGCGGCATCGGGGCGGAGTGTACCTATTTCAACTGCCGAAGTGCTTCGTAAGTGGCGATTCCTACGGAGGTCGACAGGTTCAAGCTGCGAACACTTTCCAACATCGGGATCGTGACCGGGGTTCCGTCGGGGCGGCCCATAATCTCGGGTCCCAGGCCCGCGGTCTCTGAGCCAAAGACCAGGTGGGCCCCGGGCGGAAACGCGACGTCCCAGTAGGGCGTGGTGGCGTGGCTGGAGAAGAAGAACCGTCGGGCATTGGGCGTGGCGGACTCATAGGCCTCGTAGCTGGGGTGGACTTTGAGGACGACCTTGTCCCAGTAGTCGAGCCCCGCGCGCTTCAAGTCCTTGTCCGCGATGGAAAAGCCGAGGGGCTCGACCAGCATCAACTTGGTCCCGGTCACCGCGCACAGGCGAGCCACGTTGCCCGTATTGGGCGGAATCTGGGGGTGCACCAGGACGATGACGAGAGGCGGCTCTTTCGGGATCAACATGAGCTAAACCGCGAGCATGTCGTTTCAGGTCCTCAACGCAAGCAGGAACGTCACCCTCGCCGTCAAAGCCGATGAGGCCACCACCATGGCGGCGCGCCTGGTGGGCCTGCTGCGGCACAAGTCACTCCCTGCGGGCGAAGGGCTCCACATTCGCCCCTGCAACTCGATTCACACGTTCTTCATGCGCTTCGCCATCGATGCGGTGTTTCTCGACGCGGCGCGGCGCGTGGTCCGAATCTACGGCGCGATGCCCCCGTGGCGGGTTTCCACGATCGTCATCGGGGCTTCCTCTGTTCTGGAACTCCCGGCGGGGGTGTGTTCCGCTACGGGTACCCAGGTTGGCGACGAGCTGACCTTTCAGCCTCTCACGAACACCCACAACGAAGTTTTGACCGAACAGAAGCAAGTTTCGTAAGTTTTGGTTCTGCCCATGCGAGTTGACGCCACAGGCCTCACGCACGTCGGAATGAAGCGCAACCACAACGAGGATTCGTTCATCCTGCTTCCGGACGAACGCGTCTTCATCGTGGCGGACGGCATGGGCGGTCACTCGTCCGGCGAAATCGCGTCTCGGATGGCCGTGGAAGAGATCGCCGAGTTCTTCCGCATCACAGCGCGAGACCAGGACGCGACCTGGCCCTTCAAGATGGAAAAGGGCCGCAACTACGACGAGAACCGGCTGTCGGTCAGCATCAAGCTCGCCAACTTTCGCATCTTCGAGAAGCAGACCCAGGAAGTGAAATACAAGGGCATGGGGACAACGGTGGTCTCCGCCTATTTCACCAATGGCAGCGCGTACATTGCGCACGTGGGTGACAGCCGGGTCTACCGGTTTCGCGCAGGCCAGCTGACCCAGCTCACCGAAGATCACTCCCTGCTCAACGACTACATGAAGGCGCGGAAAATGACGCCCGAGGAGATCGAGGCGTTCCCGCACAAGAACGTGATCGTCCGCGCGCTGGGCATGAAGGACATCGTGCAGGTCGATTGCCTGCGGGTGGAGCCGCAAGACGGCGACGTGTTCCTGCTCTGCTCTGACGGGTTGTCCGGCATGGTGCAGGAGCCGGCCATTCGCGAGATCCTCGAGAAGACGTTCGACCTGAACAAAGCGGCGTCGCAGTTGATTGACCTGGCGAACGCGAACGGCGGCACGGACAACGTGACCTGCGTGCTCGCGCGCTGGCACCCGAACTGACCGG
>CAZYFM010000250.1:0-2603 GCA_964646885.1 uncultured Flavobacteriaceae bacterium | reverse complement strand
CTAATCGCGGACCACAGCTACTGAACGTTCGAATTGCTTCACGGCCTTCCGGACGGGGACATCATGGGCGCGGCCGCACCTTCGTTTATGGAGCAACCCTGCGCGATACGCGGACGCGGTGATTCAACACCTGGGTGATGAAGAGGACGCGTCGTCACATGGGCTGGAAGCTACCGAAGCCCGAAGCTCCAGCGATCAGCGTGGGAAGTGGGCTAAGTGCCCGGCCTCCGCGCGATCTTCACTGGCGCGCCGCCGAAACGCTGCTTAGACCGATGCGACGCCACACCGGCGTCCATTTCATGAACATGCCCCGGCAGCCACACGTGCAATTCGGTCGCGAGGCGATTGATGAGCAGTGCCTTCTTCTCTGCCGCGACATCGACCTGAGTCAGCACCACCATCACCTCGTCAAGTGAGTTCAACACCGCCGCATGTTCGTCCAAGTGGCACTTGGCGTTGCCATCCGCCATGGCCCTTAGCTCAATGTCTTCCAGAGCGAAATGCCTTGAGGCGTGCTCGCGCACCGCTTCGAGACGGCGAGACACTTCATCTAAGGGTGCATCGCGGAGTTGGAGAACAAGGTCCTCAAGTCTCAGATGGTCCTCATCGAGCACGGAGTCGCCAAGCGTCAGCGGATGATTCATAGCGAATGTCTGTTAGGTAGTCGGAATCGATTGTCGCCCAGCCTCGGGGACGTATTTGCGGACGCACTAGGTCTCACCCGGCCGCTCAGATGTTTCCTGGACGATCCCGCCTGAGTCATTTTGGATCTGCCGAATTTCCATGCATCGGGGTTCCACCGCCAGTGACTCGCAAGGCTGGCATCTTCTCGTCCCTCGTGCGACAAGGCAGTCGCGAATCGTCGAAACTGAACCCCATTTTCATTCATAGCGCGACGACTTCGGCCAGCGCAACTTCGTCGATCCTCGCAGGAACATCGCCACCAATCCCAAGGCAGGACCAAGCGCAAGCCAGGTCACGGCCGCTTCTCCTTTTGAGCCGAACAGCTCAGTGACCAGGCTGATCGACATGATGCTGATGGCAAAGCCGATCGCGTTTTGCACCGCCAGCGCGCTGCCTATCAGATCTGCGGAGCAGGCCTGGCTCGAGAGACTGGAGAACTGCGCCGAGTCCGCCACAACTGTGGCGCCCCAGAACACAAGCACTGCTAGCCGCAGGAAGTCTGGCCAAGCCGCGGTGAAAGGATAGATCACGCAAATCGTTCCGGAAGCGGACAGTGCGACTGCGGCGACGGGCGCGCTGCCAAAGCGACGCGCCAACCTGCCTGCGACCAAGCTGCCGACGAAACCAGCTGCGATCACGCCAAAGTTGGCGGCGGGGCCTAGAGAGGCTGGCATCAGTGGCGCGACCAAAAAAGGAACAAGCGTCCAAAAGGCGTACAACTCCCACATATGTCCGAAGTATCCGAACGCGGCCGAGCGGAAGGCGGGCACTCGGAATGCCTGCAGCACACTGCCCAATCTGGGATGAACGCCGACGGTGTTTAATCTGGCATCGGGACCATCCCCGGTGACCAAAACGAGGATGGCTCCGACGACAGACAGCAGCGAGGCAGCCGCGACGGTGGAGTGCCAGTCTAGTCCGGGGGCCCAGGCACGTAGCCCGTACGGAAAGGCTGTTCCTAGCACCAGCATGCCTACCAGCACTGCGAGCGTGTCCGCAGTCCGGCCCCGATTCCACCCGACCACCAGCTTCATGCCCAGGGGGTAAATTCCCGCAAGCGCCACACCATCCGCGAAGCGCAGCGCGAGCGACGGAGCGAAGCCGAAGCCGCCGAATGCGAACAGTGCGTTAGCGAGGGCGCCAAGCAACCCGGAAACGAAGAAGATGCGGCTGGCAGGCACCCTGTCGGCCAGATTCGAGAGCGCGAAGGCTAGGGTCCCGAAGATGAAGCCGCCCTGCACAGCCGACGTCAGGGCCCCGACGGAAGAAGGGGGCAGCCCCCAACCCCGCAGAAGTTCGGCTGCGGCGCCATTGGCACTGAACCAGAGCGATGTACAGAACAACTCGGCCACGGCAATGATTCCGATGGCAGCCGCAGCAGGGATGGACACAGGCGAGGGTTCAGAGGTCCAGAGTCAAGCGGTCGTCGCGAGCCCGTGAAACGCAGACCATCATGGTGTCACCCCGCTCCTTCTCCGCCTCGGACAGAATGGAATCCCGGTGGTCGATTCGGCCGGCGCATACCCGCGTTTCACAAGAGCCGCACACCCCTTGCCGGCACGAGGTCGGTACGAATACCCCGCGCGCGTCGAGCACATCGGCGATGCTTTGGCCCGGACCGATCTCGAGCGTAACGCCGCTTCTGGCCAGCACCACAGAGAATCGTCTGTTCTCACCTTGAAGAGCCGCAGGTGCAGCTGAGAAGCGTTCGAAATGCGGCGCCGGGCGCCCTAGCCGTTCACTTTCCGCTTGGACGGCGGCAATGAGTCCCTCGGGCCCACAGCAGTACACCTCCGCGGCGGCCGCTGTCTCCGCGAGGAGCTTGCCCACGGGAAGTCGGCAAGCTTCGTCCGCCGGGAACACACGGACTCGGCCGGCGCGATCTTCGAGCTCGTCCATGAACGCCATACCGGCGCGGC
>CAZYFM010000249.1:0-2625 GCA_964646885.1 uncultured Flavobacteriaceae bacterium | reverse complement strand
GCCGTGTTGTTCTTCGCGAGCGCGGCCTTTGCCGTGGCCGCTTCCGTCGTCACGCCCGAGGTGACAATTGCCATGTCGGGCTTGACCCGGATCTCGCCGTTGCCGGAGACGGTGACGATGCGCGGCAGGTCGTCGGCCGAGGCAGAGACGGTCTGCTTCGGTCCCACAAGCAATGACGCCGCCGCGGCTGCCGCGATGACAAGACCCGAACCTGCTGCTGCGTTGCGAATGTTCATGTTACACCCCTTGGGTTTTCCGCCGTGGATGGCTCACAGTTCATATTGGCCCCGCCTGCGGCGAAACAAAGGCAGGGACTGCGACAAAGATGGCTGGTGGATGAACGGCTGATCACAAAACAGAGGGCTTCGTGGGTGAGCGAGGGTTTGGTATACGACGCGCTCCGCGAATGGTGGGGCCTGTAGCTCAGTTGGTTAGAGCGGGCCGCTCATAACGGTCTGGTCGCAGGTTCAAGTCCTGCCGGGCCCACCAGCGGTTCCCTTACTCGCCCTTTGACCTGAGCTGCTCGCGCGCGGTCTGGATCTCGCGACGCAGCTTTACCGGGTCCGTCACCATCAGCACGCGAATCTTTCCGGCGCCCGTTCCATGCACGGAGACCGTGCCGTAGCCGAAGATGCGGCCGAGGATGGTCTCGTCCACGTTCACTTCCTCGATCTTGTCGAGGCTGACTTCCTCGGTGGTGATCGAGACGAGGCCGGTCTTCTTGACGAAACGGTCGGAGGTGACGGCCACTTCCAGTGCGATGCCGTGAATGAAGCGGATCATTCCGAAATAGAAGGGAATGAGGAGCATCGCCAGGAGCAGGTAGTCCCAGCCATTGTAGGGAATGGATACGAGAGCTATCGCGCAGAAGGGGCCTGCGAGGATCGAAACGCCCAGCCAGTAGAGCCAGTGGTAGCCCGTTGAAAAGAGGACGGTCTCCCTCGTGCCGAGTGTGCGCTGTACGTAGCTCATGGTACGTAGCTCATGCCAATTGTTCCGACGCCCGCCAGCGGGCTGTTTGCGCCAGTGTGGTCACAGGCTCATGAGGCCCGCAAGGGCCTTCAGACGCTCCTCGTCCTTGATTTCGACCTCCTGGGCCGAGGGCAGGGCGATGGCGCCGACCGATTTCAGGCGGCTGAAGGCGCGGCTCACGGTTTCGAGCGTCAGGCCCAGGAAGTCCGCGATGTCATTGCGGGTCATGGGCAGTTTAAGGGTTTTCGGCGAGGTCTTGGGGCAGCCCGAATAGGAGAGCTCGTAAAGGAACGCGGCGACACGCTCCATGGCCGTGCGGCGGCCGAGGGCGAAGGCGTGTTCGTGCGCGGATTCAAGCTGGCGCGCGGTCCCCCTGCGGTAGCCCTTGTCGACGGCAGGATAGCGCACGAGGATCTCCTCGAGCTTCTTCCGCTCGAAGCGGCACACTTCCGAGTCCGTCAGGGCCTCGACGCTGAAGTGGTGAGTATGGTCGGACGGAATGCCGATGAACTGGCCCACGAACATGAAGCTGAGGACCTGGCGGCGGCCATCATCGTTTGCCTTCGAGGCGCGCAATGTTCCACCGGTGACGACATAGGCGTGGCGGGCTTCGTCTCCGTCCCACACGAGCGTGTCGCCGGCCTTGAGCCTGATGCGGCTGGAGCTCGTGGCAACAGTCCTGATTTCCTCGTCCGTCATGTTCCCGCAGATGTCGCTCTTGCGGGCGGGGCAGGTCATGCAAGCCAGGGTCTCCAGCAGCGGGTGCGACGCGGGAAGGCTGCGCGGCAGAACCATCGTTGTGTTCGAGACTGGGTCAGGCACGTGGAGGGTTCCTGCGTGATGGCCAACTGCGATTGAGATTCAACGGGGATTTCCTCATACCTAAGTGCATGTGTTCGCGCCCGGCTGCAAGTGTTTTGGGGCTTATGTCGCGCCTTGCCGGGGGGGATTTCCTCGGCTAGAAGGCCCGGCACAACCTTAGTTTTCTCTGCAAATATTCCTTAAGGAGCGGCGGTTTCATGGCCTCCTACCAGTACGTATACGTGATGAAAAAGCTGGGAAAGACCTACCCGGGAGGCAAGCAGGTCCTGAAGGACATCTGGCTGTCATTCCTGCCGGGGGCCAAGATCGGCGTCATCGGCCTGAACGGCGCCGGCAAATCGACCCTCCTGAAGATCATGGCCGGCCTCGAAAAGGAGTTCACGGGCGAGGCCTGGGCAGCGGAAGGCGCCAAGGTCGGCTATCTCCCCCAGGAACCGGAACTGGACCCCGGCAAGGACGTCCTTGGCAACGTCATGGTGGCCGTGCAGCACAAGAAGGCGCTGGTCGACCGCTACAACGAGATTGCGGCCAACTATTCGGATGAAACCGCCGACGAGATGGCCAAACTTCAGGACCAGATCGATGCGCTGGGCCTGTGGGACCTCGACAGCCAGATCGAGCAGGCGCTGGACGCGCTGCGGTGCCCTCCTGGGGATGCCGACGTCACGAAGCTTTCAGGCGGCGAGAAGCGTCGCGTGGCCCTGTGCCGGCTGCTGCTGGAAGCGCCCGACCTGCTGCTGCTGGACGAACCGACGAACCACCTCGACGCCGAGTCGGTGGCCTGGCTCGAGCATCACCTCAAGGAATACAAGGGCACGGTCGTTCTCGTCA
>CAZYFM010000248.1:0-2651 GCA_964646885.1 uncultured Flavobacteriaceae bacterium | reverse complement strand
GTCTTCAGGTCGGTGTTGTTCCGGTGGAATGCGATGATCGATCCGGCCGAGCTTGTGTTGGCGTAGGTGTCGAGGATGACGGGCGCCTCGCCCGGTTGCGGGTCCCTGCCCAGCACCTTGCGCGAAATGAAATCGTTCATGTTGATGTTGGCCTGGTGCAGCCAGAGGCGGGCGAGGCTGCTGGCGGCAATCTTCATGTCGCCGATGTGCGACACGATCAGTTCGGCCACCATGGGCACGACTTCCTTGAAGACCTTGCGGCCTTCCTGGACGAACAGCTTGTCGGGCTTGCCGGCGGCTTCGGGCGCGGCGCGGTTCAGGAAACCGAAGTTGTTGCGGATGTTGTTCGAGAACTGGGTGAGCAGGCGTGTGCCGAGGATTTCCCAGGCATTGCGGCCCTTCACTTCCGCCGCCGGTTCGAGGACGATGGCGGTTGCCACGTCGCCGAAGATGAAGTGGCTGTCGCGGTCGCGGAAGTTCAGATGGCCCGAGCAGATCTCGGGATTGATCACCAGCGCGCGGCGGGCGCTTCCGGCCTTGATCATGTCGGCGGCCGCCTGCATCCCGAAGGTCGCGGAAGAGCAGGCCACGTTCATGTCGAAACCGAAGCCACCGCATCCGAGCGCGTTCTGGATCTCGATCGCGATGGCCGGATAGGCGCGCTGCAGGTTCGAGCAGGCCACGATCACGCAGTCGATTTCCTGTGCGGTGCGCCCCGCGTTCGCGAGCGCCTCGCGCGCGGCGGCGACGCCCATCTCGGCCAGGATCGATATCTGTTCATTCGGACGTTCGGGGATCCGCGGGCACATGATGTCCGGGTCGAGGATGCCCTGCTTTTCCATCACGAAACGCGACTTGATGCCGGAGGCCTTGACCACGAACTCGGCGCTGGATTCGCTCAGCGGCTGGATGCGGCCTTCCGCAATGGCGGCCGCGTTCTCGGCGTTGAATTTCTTAACGTAGGCGTTGTAGGAGGCGACCAGTTCTTCGTTGCTGATGGAGTTTGGCGGGGTGAAAAGCCCCGTTCCGCTGATTGCGACTGCCGTCACGTTAACCCTCGTCCAAGCTTTAATCGTCAGGTGCGTGGTTTAGCCCATTGCGTGGCCCGGCGCATCCCCCCAATCTCCCGCAAATTTTGACGTACAGGTTGCATGACGAGGCAGGACGGAAAGGCGCTGGTGCTTTTTTCGGGCGGGCAGGATTCTGCCACGTGCCTGGCGTGGGCGCTTGAGCGTTTTTCGCTGGTCGAGACCATCGGATTTTCCTACGGGCAGCGCCACGCGGTCGAGATGGATGTCCGCCAGGCTTTCCTGCGTCACCTGAAGGCCGGTTTTCCCGCGTGGGCGGCGCGTCTCGGGGAAGACCATGTCCTTGACCTTTCCGTCATCGGGCAAATGGGCCAGACGGCGCTGACGGCGGATGTCGCGATCGAGATGGGGCGCAACAACCTGCCCACCACCTTCGTGCCGGGCCGCAACATCCTGTTCTTCACGTCTGCAGCGGCCGTCGCCTATCGCCGGGGGCTGCGCCATCTCGTCGGCGGGATGTGCGAAACCGATTACTCGGGCTACCCGGATTGCCGGGACGATACGCTGAAGGCGCTGCAGGTTGCGCTGAACCTTGGGCTTGATGCACGCTTCGTGGTCGAGACGCCGCTGATGTGGCTGGACAAGGCGGCCACATGGCAGCTTGCGGCCCAACTGGGTGGACAGGCTCTCGTCGCGCTGATGGTCGAGCACACGCACTCGTGCTACCGGGGCGACAGAAGCCGGCGGCATGACTGGGGCTATGGCTGCGGCACGTGTCCGGCCTGCGACCTGCGTGCCGGCGGCTGGCAGCGCTTTGTCGCGGAACGGCCCGCGTCATGACCTACGCCGTCAAGGAAATGTTCTACACGCTTCAGGGGGAAGGCCTGCGCGCCGGGCGGCCGGCGGTGTTCTGCCGCTTTGCGGGCTGCAATCTCTGGAGTGGGCGCGAGGAAGACCGGGCGCGGGCACAATGCACGTTCTGTGACACGGACTTCGTCGGCACGGATGGCGAAGGTGGCGGCAAGTTCGAGACGGCGGCGGCACTGGCCGATGCCGTGCTGGCGCTGTGGCCGGGACGGGAAGGCGGAAAGCGCTATGTCGTGTTCACGGGCGGCGAGCCACTCCTGCAGATTGACGCTCAGTTGATCGATGCCGTGCATGCCCGCGGCTTCGAGATCGCCGTTGAAACGAATGGCACGATTGCAGCGCCGGACGGGATCGACTGGATCTGCGTCAGCCCCAAGGCGGGGAACAGGCTGGTGCAAACCAGCGGGCAGGAACTCAAGCTCGTCTTTCCGCAAGCGGGCGCTGAGCCGGAGCTTTTCGAGACGCTTGCGTTCGATCATTTCCTGCTGCAACCCCTCTGGGGCGCGCATACGCAGGAGAACATGCGGGCGGCTGCCCGCTATTGCATGGACCATCCGCGCTGGCGGCTGAGCGTGCAGACCCACAAGTGGATCGGGATACCGTGATGAAGGTGGGTGATCATTTGCCGTTCGTTGCAAACTCCATCCTGGGTCATGGTTCGCGCAGGCGGACCACCCATGACCTGGAGCGCTGGTGTGGGGTCGATTATGTCTTGGGTGGTCCGCCTTCGCGGACGATGACAGTGTTTATTTCGGG
>CAZYFM010000247.1:0-2666 GCA_964646885.1 uncultured Flavobacteriaceae bacterium | reverse complement strand
CGAGGCGGCAGAATACGCAGCGACCAAGGGTATCATCATCGCGGACACGAAGTTCGAGTTCGGCACCGACGAACGCGGCGAGGTCGTGCTCATCGACGAAGTGCTGACCCCGGACTCCTCGCGCTTCTGGCCGGCATCTTCCTATCGTCCCGGCATCAGCCCGCCGAGCTTCGACAAGCAGTTCGTGCGCGACTGGCTGGAAACGCAGCCCTGGAACAAGAAGGCGCCCGCACCCCGCTTGCCGCCCGATGTGCTGCAGAAGACCTCGGACAAGTACCACGAAGCCTTGCGCCTGCTGACGTCCTGACGGTCAGGCCGTCAGCACGCGACCGGTGGCGAGTTCAAGCCGGAACGGAGTCCACGCCCCGTCCGGCGGGTCCCATTGGCCCTGTCCCCGAATGATGCCGTCGCTGACCTCCATGATCCTGATGCCGTCCGCCGCGAGCCCGCGCTGAAACCACAGGGCGGTTCCATCTTCAGACAGGCGGAGGATCCCGTCATCGCCAGCCGCGAGACAGAAATCATCGCTGCAGTTCAGTGATCCGAAATAGCCGGCAAAGCGATGGGCACGATGGTGCAGGTCTTCCAGCCTCACCACGTAGAGAGCGCTGCCATAACCGATCACGGCCAGGCCCTTCCAGAGCATCGCATCGCGGAAGGGATAGGCCTGGGGGCCATGCGGGCGAACTTCGATGCAGATCTGCCGCTGACCCGCGCTCACCAGCGCAAACATCTCGGCTGGGCCGACGCCGTCTCCGACTGTCACGCGGGGCGCCGCTTCAAATCGGGCGTCGACCGAAGAAGACAATGTGATGCTGGACATGTGGAGCCCCCGGACGCAGGCCCGATAGATGGAACGTCACGGGGACAAGATCAAGCACCCAAGGTCGGGCCGGAGCGCCGTGCGCGGCGTCCCGGCCCGGCCGTATCATGGAAACGCAACCGTCATCGTGGCAACGACGCCGCCTTCGCAGAGGTTGGTCCCGCCGAAGCAGTCCGCCTTCTCGAGGTCCGTGTCGATGTAGCGAAGATCGAACGTCACGTTCGAAACCTTGGCCGAGAAGCCGATATCGTAGAACGCATAGTCGGGCGTTCCGAAATTGGCATTGTCGTCGATCCACTGGTAGCCCACGCGGCCACTCGCCGAAACGCCGCCATCAAAGAACAGGAACGAGTCCGCCAGCGGGACGGCCAGGCTGCCGGCAACTTCCACGCCGTCGCCGGACTCAAGGAAGTAATCGGGGCTCCAGGCCAGCTCCACCGAACCGGTGACGCCGCCGAAGTCGTGGCCGACGATCGCCATGACCTCCAGATAGTCATTCTGCTTCGCGCCGGTCGGATAGTCCGCCAGCGGATAGGCATAGTAGACCACCTTCACGGTGCCCGTGGTCTTCTCGTCGATGGGAAACGTGTATCCGCCGTAGATGTCGACCTCGAGATAGGTCTCGGCGGCGTCATTGAAGTCGACGCTGGAAGCCCATACGCCTGCGAACAGGCCGTTCTCTCCCACATAGTCGAGGCCGCCGAACACGGCCGGCTCGGTTTGCGCCTGGCTTTGCCCGCGGAAGCGGTAGTCGGACGTGATGCCGATGTTTGCGGTGAAAGGTCCCCACGGAGATTCACTGTCGGCCTGGGCTGTTGCGCCGAGGCTTGCGGTTGCGCCCAGGACCAGCCCGGCCAACCCCACCATTCTTGATTTCATTGTACTGTCCTTTTCACGACTTGGGAGACAAGGGTGGAGTGGCGCCGCCCCAATCCGGCGCCACCCCAGGAGGAACTCAGTGAACGCGTTCCCCGTGTTGCGTGAGGTCGAGGCCTTCCATTTCCTCCTCGGCCGAAACGCGAAGGCCCAGCGTGGCACCGACGAACATCAGGATGATGAAGGTAACGACGGCGCAGTAGAGGCCCGCATAACCCAGACCCAGAAGCTGCGTGTAGACCTGGTCCGGATTGCCGTCGATCAGGCCCTTGCCGAGGCTGTTGATGCTCGACGTCGCAAAGACGCCCGTGAGCACGGCGCCCACCGCGCCACCCACGCCGTGGATGCCGAACGCGTCCAGCGAGTCGTCGTAGCCGAACAGCTTCTTCATCCAGACCGCACCGACATAGCAGATCACGCCGGCGATCAGGCCGATGATGAGGGCACCATCCGGAGCAACGAAGCCTGCGGCAGGCGTGATGGCCACGAGGCCGGCGACCGCACCGGACAGGAGGCCGAGCACGCTCGGCTTCTTCGCAAAGGCCCACTCCACGAACATCCATGAGACCGTTGCGGCTGCCGCGGCGATCTGCGTGTTCATCATGGCAATGCCGGCGAGATCATTGGCGGCAACGGCCGAGCCGGCATTGAAGCCGAACCAGCCGACCCACAGCAGTGACGCACCCATCAGCGCGTAGAGCAGGTTGTGGGGAGACATTTCCTCCGAGCCGTAGCCCGTGCGGTGTCCCAGAACCAGCGTACACACAAGACCCGCGATACCGGCATTGAAGTGAACGACGGTGCCGCCGGCAAAGTCGAGCACGCCCATGGAGCCCAGGAAGCCACCGCCCCAGACCCAGTGCGCGACAGGCGCGTACACCAGGAGCAGCCAGAGCGTCATGAAGGCGAGCAGGGCCGAGAACTTCATGCGGTCGGCAAACGCACCGCAGATGAGCGCCGGGGTGAT
>CAZYFM010000246.1:0-2700 GCA_964646885.1 uncultured Flavobacteriaceae bacterium | reverse complement strand
GTGGCGCTTCATCACGCCGCCATGCTTCACCTTTCCGGTGGCCGTCATCTTGAAGCGCTTCTTGGCGCCTGATTTTGTCTTCAGCTTGGGCATTTCGGTCTCCTTATGCTGGAACTCGTCCGAGCAACCCCAAGGGGGTCACTGCTCAAGAACCGCCTGGGCATGCCCCGCCCGGCCGTTCTTTCAAGGCGCGGGAAATAGCCAGAAACCCGCCGTCGTTACAAGAGGTTGTGTGGGGGGCGCGGCGGTTTAGCCCGCATTATGTGGTTCGGAAGGGGCTTCGGGGACCCCAACCGGGGCCGGACGGGCCCTCAGGAAGCGAAGTTTGCCGGCCCAACCCAGGAGGAACAGGCCCCCCAGGCCAAAAACCGACCCAGCCCAGGGGGTCCAGGCGATGTCCCGGGAGGCGTCTGCAGCCACCTGCTGGTAGGACCTGACCGGGGACCCATCCACGTAGACGACGTAGGCCACGAAAGACTGCCGGTTCGTCCAGGCCGGGGCCTTGAGGCGGGACGGGTCGTAGAGGACCGCAAAGCGCGCCCCGGGCGGGGCACGACGGACGGCCGGTTCGGCGCCCGAATAGGATGACAGGACGAAGAAGCTGTCACTGCCCGACAGCTGGAAGCGCAAGCCTTCTTCATTCGTGTACTGACGGAATGACGTCAGCGTTCCCTCTGCCCGCTTCAATGCGGTCTCTTCGGGCACCGATGCGAACAGGCCGTGCCATGCGGGCTTCACGAGGAATGCCGACAGCACGAGAAGCAGCATCGCCCACATGGCGATGATCGACGGGCTCGTGATGACTTTCTCGAGTTGGGGCGGCATGGCGGTTTGCGAAAGTTCCTGGCCGGCGAGTTTCGCCGGGCACCAGAATTCCATATCCGGCAATGCTGAACACGTTATGAATGCTATTAAGGATAAGGGCTTTCGAACCAAACTGAGTCCTTGGGGACACAGTGAACCGCGCCGCTGATGGTGAATGGCGCGGCAGGCCTGTCATGACCTGCCGCGCCGCCTGCTTCAGAGAGGCCGCCGCGAGATGATCTCGAAGCGCCACACCATGCCGAAGGCCGCGACCGCAAGGCTTGCGGTCAGTCCCGTCCAGACGCCGACGCCCTGCCAACCGGCGCCGAAGGCAAGACCCCAAGCCACCGTGAAGCCGATCAGCCAGTAGCTGAGACCGGCGATCCACATCGGCATGTTCGCGTCCTTCAGTCCGCGCAACCCCATCTGCCCCGTGACCTGCAGGGCGTCGAACAGGTGGAAGAACGCCGCGAACATCAGGAACGACACCGCGAGGTTCACCACCTCGGCCGTGTTCGGCGATTCCCCGGACACGTAGAGGCCGACCAGCGTGTAGGGGAACATGGCCATGCATGCTGCAAAGAAGACCGCGACTGCAGCCGAGCAGATGATGGCCGTGTGCCCTGCGAGCCTCGCACCTTCCGCATCGCGGGCGCCGGCTGCCAGCCCCACCCTCACTGTCGCGCCGAGGCCCATGCCCAGCGGGATCATGAAGGCAATGCCTGCCAGGTTCATCGCGATCTGGTGCGCTGCCAGTGATGCCGCCCCGAAGGTCCCCATGATCAGCGTCGCCGCATTGAAGAGCATCGCCTCGAAGATCATGGACATTCCCATCGGGAACCCCAGGCGGAACACTTCCTTCAACCTTTTCCAGTCCGGACGGAAGAAGTGGTGCAACAGCCTGAACTTCGCGAAATGCGGCGACAGGATGAGCAGTGCCAGCATCGCGAAGAACGAGAAGGCGTAGGCAATCACCGTCGCGATCGCCGAACCGACGATGCCCAATGCCGGCGCGCCGAGCTTCCCGAAGATCAGGATCCAGTTCAGCAGGATGTTGACCGCCAGCGTCGCCACGGAGATTCCCAGCACCGCGTTCTGGCGCCCGGTGGCCGAGGCAAAGTTCCTCAGCACGCCGAAGGCCAGGGTGAAAGGAAGGCCAAACGCGACGATTCCCACCCAGGGCACGGCCTGTTCCACGATATGCGGCTGCTGTCCGAGCGCGAGCAGCACAGGCCTCGTCCAGATGAGGAAGATCATCAACGGCACCGAGACGATGGCCGCCGCCCACAGGCCCATCCGCACGGCGGCGCGCGAGCGTGCGCGGTCGTTCGGATGTGCGCCCAGGATCTGGGACACGATGGGCGAGACAGCCATAACGGGGCCGTAGCCCCCGAGCCAGGCGAAGTAGAACATCACCGCGCCGATGCTGGTCGCCGCGAGGGCTTCCTCGCCGAGCTTGCCGACCATGATCACGTCAGCCGTAAGCGAGCCGAACTGCGTCAGCTGCATGGCGATCAGCGGGGCGGAAACCTTCATGAGTTCCCGCGCCTCGGCGATCCAGGGCTGCAGCGCTGCAAAGCGCGGCGTGCGTGTTTTTGTTTCTGTGATGTCAGTCATCGTGTGCAACATGGATTTGTCGTCGGCTTGCCCGCCGCAGTCGGTTGAATCAGGGAGGTGACGGGCAAACAAAAACCCCTCCTGAGCGGGCTCGGGAGGGGTGGACAGGCTCAGGTTTTTTGCTGAGTGCTAATCCACGGCTCCCTCACGAGCGCCAAGTGCCGAGACGCGCGGCGCCGGAAAGGCGCAGCCCGATACGGCTGTGATGGTCGTTGAGCTGTTCATGAAAAGCCCGACTCGCGATGGGATGTGCAAAGCCCCATGCCTTGCACTTGCCCG
>CAZYFM010000245.1:0-2723 GCA_964646885.1 uncultured Flavobacteriaceae bacterium | reverse complement strand
TGCGCCGGTCGGGGTCGATCTCGAACTGGCCGGCATGATGGAAGCGGACGGAGACTTGGTTGCCGCGTGTCTCTGCCCGGCAGAACGGTGTCAATGGAACGCGATTGGGCTGGCGGCGCGGCGGCGGGCCTTCCTCGACCTGTGGACCCGCAAGGAGGCCGCGTTGAAGGCCGTGGGCCTTGGGTTGAGCGTGTCGCCGGCCGAATTGGACGTGGGATTCGAGGCGCAGCCGGTGGACTTGCGGATCGGCGAGCAGTCGGTCAGGGTCTGGCCTGTCGAGACCGAAGGCGCGAGCGCGTCGGTGGCGCTCGTCCAGCCGGATTCGGACGCGGCGCAAGCCGCCCCCCGACGCGAGTGCTCAACAGGCGCTTCGCCTGCGAAGACAATCCGCTGATGTCGGCGAGACCCACCATGAACGAAAACCGATCCCCGGCGCGTCCCGACGCGAGCTTTCACGCCTGGAGTGCCGCATGGCGCCTGGCGCTGCCACTGGTGTGGTGCCTGATCATTGCCAAGCTGTTCAAGGTGCAGTACACGAACATCACGTGGCTCGGTACAGGGCCCGACGATGATGGCCCGAAGGCGTATGCCCAGTGGTTGATGGGATTCGGCTGGCCACGGCTCGCCATTGCGGTGGCCGTCGGAGCCCTCATGACGCGAGTGCTTCGCCGGAGGCTTCGGAGTTGGTTGTTCGTGCTGGCCTCGGGGGCGGTGCTCGTGTCGATGGCTGTCCTTCGGTTCGCCTTGCCGCCGCATCGCAATCCGATTGTCATCCTGCTCGAGTGGCTCGGCAATTCGGCGGGCGAACTCCGGGTCTTCCTTGCCGTCTCATGGCGCGAACCGCTGGCGGTCGCTGCGATCGTGCTGGTCTGTGGCGCATTGCTGCGCCTGTGCCCTAGCAGGTGGAGAGCGATGCTGATCGGGATACTGGCAGGCGTGATCGTGGCACTGTGCGGGATGATCGCCATCGACCTTTGCTACCTGCTCGCGACGGGGCAACCCTTCAGCGCACCCGTGCTGCTGTTCAGCGCGGGCAACCTGTCCGACCTGCTGCCGCTGATCCGCTCCGAAGCCACGCCGCTGCGGGTCGCGCTGCTTGCGGGCTTCGTCGTGTCCGCGGCGGCGTGGCTGCTGCTGCGCCGAAACCGTGTGCTGGCAGCGTCGCCGAACTCCGTTCAACCCAGGTTGGGCTTGATCGCGGCCGTCGGCGGCGCTGTCGCGCTCGTGCTGCCCCTGCTGCCCGCCGATCGCATGCCGCTGGAGCGCTTCACGGAGGCGACGTTCCTCAGCTTCGCGAGAACTGGCTTCGGCTCGCCGATGCTACAGGCAGAGCGCAACGTCGATCGCGCCTTCGAGAAGGAAGGCAGGCCGCCCTGGTACAGCGCCGGCATGCGATTCGTGCCGACGCCGGCAACGCAAAGGAAGAACGTCGTCATCGTGATGATGGAGTCGGTGCGGGCGAGTTCGACGCCGATGCATGTCGCCGGTCTCGCGAGCATGCCCTTTCTGGCCAGGTTGTCGGCCGAGGGCATGAGCGTGCGCGACATGTCGGCGGTCGTCCCTCGCACGGCCGGCGCCTGGATGGCCGTTGTCGGGGGGCAATACCCGCTCACGAACGAAGGGACCGCCGAGTGGAGCCGCGAGAACGCGAAGAAGCCGCGCATTCGCGGGCTGGCCCACGCGTTGCGGGAGCAGGGATACGCGACCGGGTTCTTCACGCCGACCCATCTCGGCCTGCTCAACGAGATCGAAGTGGTGAAGGCGCTGGGCTTCGAGACGATCCGCTCGGAGCGCGATTTCAGGCGAGGCGAGGAGTCCCGGGTCGGCTACATGGGTGCGCCGGACGAGGTCATGGTCGAGCCCATCGTGCAATGGGCGGCGAGCGCCCGCCAGCACGGCCAGCCCTTCTTCGCGGCGATCATGACCAATATCGGGCATCACCCCTACACGCTCCCGGAAGGCTGGGTCAGGCGCAGCTACGCGGTCGAGTCCAGCGGCGTCGAGTCGTCGGACCAGCGCCATCAGTCCTACCTGAACTGTCTGAGCTACATCGACGGTGTCCTGGAGCACCTGCTTGCGGAGCTGAAGCGAGCCGATGTCCTGCAGGACACGATCTTCGTATTCGTCGGCGATCATGGTCAATTCTTCGGCGAGCATGCGATGAACCAGGTGTTCAATGCGCTGTACGACGAGGGTGTTCACGTTCCCGCCACCGTCTATGCGCCGGGGGACGCGAGGGTAAAGGGCGTGGTCGAAGGGGCGCGCCAGCAGGTCGACATCGTTCCGACGATCGCGGACCTGCTCGGGTTCGCCATCGAGGGGGCGCGCCTGCCGGGAAAGTCAATGTTCTCCGCGCCGGATCCGAAGCGCAAACTGTTCTACTCTGGCTCCATCGAGTCTTCGTACCTTGGCATGCGTCGAGGCTCCAGGAAGTACATCTACGACTTCGACCGCGGCCCGCTGCAGGCCTTCGACCTCGCGACGGATCCGAAGGAGTCGAATCCGCTGCCCGTCGACGACGAGGAGGGGCTGACTGTCAAGGAAGAATTGATGCAGTGGCAGGCCGCGGCGCGCCTGTCGATGTTTGCCAGGCCAGGTACCAAGGGAGCGCTCGAAGGCGGCTGGAATCGTCGCTGAGGGGTGCAGCGGGTCGGGCGACCTGAGCTGCGCTTGCCCTACCATTGCGCGCTTCGACCATGCCGCAGACCCTCGACCAATGGCTG
>CAZYFM010000244.1:0-2752 GCA_964646885.1 uncultured Flavobacteriaceae bacterium | reverse complement strand
GCTAATTCAAAAGGGCGGTGCCGCGTCGATCAGCGCCCGGTGACGGCGGCCCGGGCAGACATGACCAGCAGCGGTGTCCATGCTGCAAAGAACGCCAGGGACTGAACCCAGATCCACTTGAGGTCGACCGCCATCATGCCCACGCCGATGGCCGGCAGGCAGAGCAGGGCGCCCAGAATGGGGCGCCGGGCGTCGGAGGTGAAGCAGATCGCAGCAAGACAGAGCCCGTTGAGGCCGAGCGCCGCAAATTTTGTCCAGGCGGCATTGGCCGACGTTGCAAGCTGGTCGGCCGACGGCGCGAGTGCGGGCGTATAGGCCAGAAGATTCAGGGTCTCGACATAGTCCATCACGCAGGCCAGCAGCGCCACCGCGACGGCAGCCAGCGCCGGTGACGAGAGGCGCCCTCCCGAGAGGAACAGCGCCGCAATGGCGGCGAATGTCGTGTAGGCAGGAATGAAGACCCGGACATCAAGCGTGTTCACGGCATCGACGGCCGCAATGACCTTGGCGCGGCAGACGCTGTCGGCTGCGCCGAAGATCTGGTTCAGTGTGTCCACGCTGCGCGCAAGCTCGAAGCGGATGACGGCTTCGCCCGCGCCGCATTCCTTGGCCGCCGCCACAGGCTCGAGGCTCTGAAAGGCGACAACCGTTCCCAGCGACGCAACGCCGGCAACCGCCGTGATGAGGGCCCAGGTACGCGTCATGTGAGGACCCTCCGTTCTGGTTGCCGCTATTCTGCCGCCATCGCCCGCGGTGCACGCTGCGGACCGCGGATGACGCGGCCGGGGCGGGCGGGTTGCAGGACGCCGTGCCGGAACGTCACCTGGCCGTTCTTGATCGTGGCGTCATAGCCTTCCGCCTTCTGCAGCAGGCGCTTGCCGGCAGCGGGAAGGTCGAAGGCGAGCCACGGCTTGCCGAGCTTCAGGCGGTTGAGGTCGATCACGTTCAGGTCGGCGAGATAGCCGGGCTTCAGCAGGCCACGATCCTCGAGGCCATAGAGCACGGCCGTGTCCCGGCACTGGCGCTTGATGGCCAGCTCGATCGGGATCGTGCCGCGCTTGCGGTCGCGCACCCAGTGCTGCAGCAGGAAGGTGGGCGAGGCCGCGTCGCAGATCGTGCCGCAATGCGCGCCGCCATCCGAGAGCGAGATCACCGCGTCGTCACGCTCGAGCAGACCCTTCACGAAGTCGAGATTGCCGTCGGCATAGTTGAGGAGCGGCAGATAGATGAAGCCCGTACCGTCATTCTCCATCAGCAGGTCATAGGCATACTCGTCGCCACTCACGCCCCTGGCGGAAGCGAGCGCCATGATCGTCTCGGCCTGCGTCGGCTCATAGTTGAAGCTGTCGCTCATCGCGTACTGCGTGAACCAGCCCTTGCTGATCACCATGCGCAGGGCGCTGAGTTCGCCCTCGAGCGCCGGTTCCTCGGCAATGAGGCGCGCGCGGAAGGACGGGTCGCGCAGCGTCTTGAGCTGCACGTCCCACGGCTTGCCCGCGATCGAGGCCCACGAAGGCCGCAGGATGAAGGGGTGCACGGTGCCGCGCCAGGCCATCAGGATGCCGGTACCGCGCAACGAGATCTGCGCGCGGATATTGGCGCCCTTCGCGTTCTCCTCGGCCATGGAGGACATCTGTTCCTGCCACGGCAGTTCCTTCGCGATCGACTGCAGCATCGCAAAAGTGACGGGCATGCGCGTCTCGCGGCTGAGCTCGCCCATCCACTCGAATTCCTTCCACTCGCGCTTCAGGTCCGAGGCCATCTCGAACACGCCGTGGCCGACGCGGCCCATGGCGCGGCCAATGCCGATCAGCTCTTCCTTGGAGGCGGTCGTGCCGGGCACAAGCTCGCCGTCGACCGAGCGATGCAGGATCGTTCGCGATGTCGAGAAGCCAAGCGCGCCCGCGCGCAGGCCTTCCTCGACGATCTGCGACATGCGGGCAATGTCGGTTTCTGTCGGTGCTTCGTTGCGCGCACCACGCTCGCCCATCACGTAGGCGCGCACCGCGCCGTGCGGGACATGCGTGCCCACGTCGACCGTGCGCGCAAGCCCTTCGAGCGCCGTCAGGTACTCGGGGAAACTCTCCCAGTTCCACTTCATGCCCTCGGCGAGCGCTGTCCCCGGAATGTCCTCGACGCCCTCCATCAGCCGGATCAGCCACTCGTGGCGGTCGGGATGCGCAGGCGCAAAGCCGACACCGCAATTGCCCATGACGACCGTCGTCACGCCGTGCCAGCTCGACGGGGCCATCTCGGCATCCCAGGTCGCCTGGCCATCATAATGCGTGTGGATGTCGACAAAGCCGGGCGCCACGATTTTGCCCGACGCGTCGATCTCTTCCTTGCCGCGGCCACTCACCTGGCCGACCGCCGTGATGCGCCCGTTGTCGATCGCCACATCAGCCTCGACCGGCTTGCCGCCCGTGCCATCGACAATGGTTCCGCGGCGAATGACCAGATCATGCATGGGAAGGACTCCTGAAGTGCGAATGGCGATGGGACGACGCTAGCAGCGTTTGGCAGGGCCGGGAAGGCGGCCGGCCCTTCGCACCTGCACTCGGAGGGGGCGGTTGTTTCCGTTACCTAACCGGGGGCGGTGTGGGCTTGCGCCTTCATCGTCATGGTCCGCGAAGGCGGACCACCCACGACTTCCTTTTTGATTGCCCAAACGCTGCAAAGTCATGGGTGGTCTGCCTACGCGAGGGCTTTGCAGAAGTTGGATTTAGCGGCGCATTTGAAGGGCCAATCGCTT
>CAZYFM010000243.1:0-2771 GCA_964646885.1 uncultured Flavobacteriaceae bacterium | reverse complement strand
AGCCTGCCGCAGCGGTCATCGTCGCAACCGTGCGCGCACTCAAGATGCATGGCGGCGTCGCGAAGGATCATCTGCGTGAGCCGAGTGTCGAGGCCGTGCGCAAGGGCATCTCGAACCTCGCGCGCCACATCGCCAACGTGAAGTCCTTCGGGGTTCCGGTCGTCGTCGGCATCAACCGCTTCAGCGAAGACACCGACGCCGAGATCGCAGCCGTCCAGGACGCGGCAGCAGCTTCCGGCGCGCGCGCGATCCTCTGCACGCACTGGGCCGACGGCGGCCGCGGTGCGGCCGAGCTCGCGCAGGAAGTCGTGCGCCTGGCAGAATCGGGCCAGTCGCGTTTCCGCCCGCTTTATCCCGACGAGATGCCCTTGCTGGACAAGGTCCGCACCATCGCGACGTCGCTTTATGGCGCCAGCGATGTGGCGGCCGACAAGGCCGTGCTCGAGCGTTTCGCCGAACTCGAGAAGGCGGGCTTCGGCCATCTGCCCGTGTGCATGGCCAAGACGCAGTACTCGTTCTCGACCGACCCGAAACTTCTGGGCGCACCGTCCGGCCATACGATCACGATCCGCGAGATCCGCCTTTCGGCCGGCGCGGAATTCGTCGTGGTGATCACGGGCGACATCATGACGATGCCAGGCTTGCCGCGTGTCCCCGCCGCCAATTCGATCCGGCTGAATGCCGACGGACTGGTCGAGGGACTGTTCTAGCGGCAGCAGGATTCTCACCTGTCGAGCGAAGCGCGGCCAAGCCTGCACCGATCGGTTGCCGGAACTCCGTCACACTGCCTGCAAATACTGTGCGCGTGCGATTGTACTCGCGAGTAGCTTCTGGGAAACTGACCGGGAGCAGGTGGGAGCCCATAATGTCCAAAGTTGCTTTGTTTTCAGGAATTTTGTTCGCCGCGTCCATTGCAGGTGCTGTCTCGGCCCAGGCCGACGGAGCCCCGGCGGGTTCGGCTTCGTCCACGTACCTTGGCGCAAGGGTCGGCTATGGCTGGCTCGACACGACAGCGCGGGCAGGCACGGGAAACGATAATTCCTTCGAGGCAGATGGGGCCTTCGGCACTCTCTTGGTTGGACACGATTATGCGTCGAACGGGCCTTGGGTTCTTGGGGCGGTTCTGGACCTGTCTTTCGGTGACGCAAACGGCATGGCTCAGGAGCCGGGGCCTGTCGTGTTCAAGGTCAAGCAGGAGTGGGAAGCCACCCTGCGCGGACGGGCAGGCTATCAGATGGAAGGCTTCATGCCCTACGCCACCGCGGGCATTGCCTATGGGTCCTTCGAAACCCAGTACAGCCAACTGGCGTTGCCGTTCCTCGTCACGGACAGTCAGGAGTTCGGCTGGACGATCGGTGCAGGCGTCGACATTCCGGTCAACGAGCGCTGGACCCTTGTTGCCGAGTATCGCTACACGGACTACGGCGATGAGATTGATGCCGCTGGCACGATTGACGGCCCGTATGACATCAGCTCAAGCCAGCTCTACTTCGGCGCCAACTACCGGTTCTGAGCCGGAACAGGTCCATCGCGATCAGCGCTGCGCGATGGACCACGCATAGAGCGCCACGGCCGCCGCGTTTGAGACGTTCAGGCTGGGCATGGCGTCGGTCGTGGGCAGCCTCACGCTGACATCGCAATGCTCGCGCGTGAGTCGCCGGATCCCTTCGCCCTCGGACCCCAGCACCAGCACCGTATCGCGCTTCAGGTCCAGGCTCTCGAGCGTCTGCGAGGCCTCGTCGGCGAAGGCCAGGCGAAGAAACCCTTCGCGCCCCAGTTGCTCCAGCGTGCGCGCGATGTTCACGACGCCCACGACCGGCACGACCTCGAGCCCGCCGCTCGCCGCCTTGGCCAGCACACCATTGAGGGGAGGGGAGTGACGGTCCTGGACGATGATCGCGCAGGCCCCGAACGCCGCGGCCGACCGGATCACCGCCCCGAAATTGTGGGGGTCCGTCACCTGGTCGAGGAGCACGACACAGCAGGGACGCGCGACGCCTTCGAGGGCACCTGCGACGTCTTGTTCCTCGAGCGGCAGGACATGGACGGCGAGCCCCTGGTGGACCGCATCCCGGGGCAGGACCTTGGAAATCACGGCCGGATCGGCGATCTCGACCTGGACCTTGGCCTTGTGCGCCAGCGCCAGGATCGCCGGGTCCGTCCCGGGAGACGCCAGCATTTTCCGGCACTTGCGCGCGGGATTTCGCAGGGCTGCCGTGGCCGCATGGGTTCCCCAGAGCCAAAAGAGGCCCCCTGTGTCTCCGCGGTCCTTGTGGCCCGACGGCCGGTTTCTATCTCTGTGTCTGGTCATTGTGCCGCCCCGAAAGCGGTGGGAAGATACGGGTTAACCAGTTGACAAGCCATGGACTATTTCGCCATAAGCCCCGTTCTCATGCCCCTGTAATGGTGGGCAGACGCAGGCGCGATCCCAAGAGATAGGATAAAATTCACAAACAGCACAAGCAAGCACGCACGCGGTTGAAGATCGCGCATGTCGGTATTGGGGGAGTGTCCCGAGTGGCAAAGGGGGCGGACTGTAAATCCGCTGGCTTACGCCTTCGTAGGTTCGAGTCCTACCTCCCCCACCATTCCTTTCAGGCGGGTGTCCTGGAGGAGGGCAGGCGAAGGATCGGAAGCGAGGCTGGAAACCCGGTCTCCGGAAGCGAGCCTAAGACAGTTCGTTGGCGTTCGTACAGCGTGTTTTGTTCAGGGTTGGAAGAAAAGGATTGAAACGGCTGAAGCCGGACGAGAAGCGGGTGTAGCTCAATGGT
>CAZYFM010000242.1:0-2778 GCA_964646885.1 uncultured Flavobacteriaceae bacterium | reverse complement strand
CCCGGAATCGAACCGGGATACAAGGATTTGCAGTCCTCTGCGTAACCATTCCGCCATGTCGCCAGCCGCAATGGGCCGCCCGTATAGCAGAGAGACTGCGCAGTCTCAAAGCGGATTGCGACAAATCACGGGAGAATGGCGAATGGCCCGATTGTCAGCGGGGTGGACGGTGGCTATAAGCCGTCATGTTTCGTTAAGATTTCTCCCGGAATTCCGCGATGCCAGACATGTCCAAAGCCCGCCATTTCATGGTCGAAGGCCAGGTCCGTACCAACGATGTGACCGATACGCGCATCATCGAACTGATGAGCCGGCTGGAGCGCGAGCGCTTCGTGCCGCCAGCGGGCCAGGCGCTGGCCTATTCGGATGTGTGCGTCGAGGTGAAGCCCGGTCGCTTCCTCATGGATCCGCGCAGCCTCGCGAAGCTCGTGCAGGCGCTCGAGATCCGCGAAGGAGACCGCGTGCTCGATGTCGGATGCGCGACGGGCTACTCGAGCGCGCTGCTCGCAGGCCTTTCGGCTGACGTGACGGCGCTCGAGGAAGACGAGGAACTGGCGAAGGCTGCATCGTCGGCGCTGCGTTCGGTGACGAAGCTCGGACGCCTCAGCGGTGCTGTCGGACCGCTGAAGCAGGGCGCGCCGCAGCATGCTCCCTATGATGTGATCTTTGTAAACGGAGCTGTCGAAGAGATCCCTCAGGCGTGGGTCGACCAGCTGAAAGAGGGCGGAAGACTGGGCGTGATCCTCAATGGGGGCCCGGTTGGCAAGGCCAACTTCTGCGTGCGTAAATCGGGGACACTGGGAAAAAGGGTTGTATTTGATGCAACCGTTCCCGTTCTTCCGGGATTCGAGCGCACGCGCTCGTTTGTATTTCAGTAATAGATTCTGTTGTCAAAACAGTCACTTGTTCCTAGAAGTTAAACCCGTATTTACGGTTTTTCTTATAAGCTGTTTAGCGATACGCGAGGCAGCAAGGGCAAATTGGCTGTGGAAAAGAACAAGACCTCTCTCCGGAATTTCGCGCTGGGACTCCGCGCGGGCTTGATGATCACCGTCTGCACGATGCCATCGGCATTCGCCGCGGACACTCTCACCGATGCGCTCGTGAAAGCGTACCAGACGAACCCGCAGCTGATGTCGGAGCGCGCGAACCTGCGTGCGACGGATGAAGAAGTCGCTCAGGCGATCGCGCGGTGGCGTCCGACAATCACGCTGAGCGGCGACTACTCGCGCGTGGAGACCGAAAGCAAGACCGATCCTTCGCCGGACAATCCGCTGGGCGTGAATTTCGAACGCCGCACCGATCCATGGAATGCAGCCGTCACGGCCACGCAGACCGTCTTCGCCGGCGGCACGATCCTCGCGCAGCGCCGCCAGGCCGATGCACAGGTCCGCGCCGGCCGCGCCCGCCTTCACTCGACCGAGCAGACCGTGCTCCTCGACACCGTCACCTCGTACATGAATGTCGTGCGCGACGAAGCGGTGGTGAAGCTGAACCAGACGAACGTCGAACTGCTGAAGAAGCAGCTCGAGGCCGCCAAGGCGCGCTTCGATGTGGGCGAGATCACGCGCACGGACGTTTCCCAGGCGGAAGCCCGCCTGGCCTCGGGACAGTTCCAGCTGACCTCGGCCGAAGCCAACCTGATTGCCAGCCGCACGTTCTATGAGCGCACGGTCGGCGAGGCGCCCGGCACGCTGGATCCGAAGCCCGCGATCCCGACGCTGCCCGAGAGCGAGGCCCAGGCCCGCGCGACGGCCAATGTCGACAATCCGGCGCTTGTGGCGGCCCGCGAGGCCCAGGAAGCTGCCGACTATGCCATCGACTTCGCGGTCGGACAGATGCTGCCCACCGTGACGGTGCAGGCCTCCTATGGCCGCAGCGGCCAGGAGTATGGCCCGGAAACGATCAGCGACGACACGCGCCTGACGGCCTCGGCCCGCTGGCCGCTCTACCAGGGCGGTGCGGAGTGGTCGAACATCCGCCAGGCCAAGGAACTCTTCAACAAGGCCCGCATGGACACCGAGTTCACCCGCCGCTCGACGGATGAGCGCGTTTCCAACGCGTGGGAAGCCTACCGGGCCTCTAGGGCTTCGGTGGAAGCCAACCGCCAGCAGGTCAAGGCCTCGGAAATTGCCTTTGAAGGCGTGCAGCAGGAGCTGGAAGTCGGCTCGCGCACCACGCTCGACGTGCTCGACCAGCAGCAGGAACTGCTGAACGCCCGCGTGGCGCTGGTCCGCAGCGAGCGTGACGAGATCGTCGCCGGCTACGCATTGCTGGCCACGGTCGGCAAGCTGACGGCGGGCGAACTGCAGCTTCCGGTTCAGTCCTACGACCCGACGGGTAACTACGAGATGCAGACGTGGAGACCGGCAGGCGCGGCCACTTACGAAAACTAAGGATTTTCGCGTTATTCACTCTAAACGGCGAAGGTCGCGCTTAGTTTCAGCCCAAGTCCTTTCATTTGGGAACGGGTTGGCTTAGTTTTGTGTCCGGGGCCACGAGCGAAAGTCTTTAGAGGTCATTGAAGCGATGGCTACGCCCTCGGCGCAACAAGAACCAACAATGGAAGAAATTCTCGCTTCCATTCGGCGGATCATTTCCGAGGATGCCGATGCCAGCAAGGGCGCGCCTGCGCCTGCTGCTGCGGCAGCTCCTGCACCAGCGCCTGCGGCACGCGATGCCAACGAAGTCCTCGAACTGACGAACATTGTCCACGACGACGGGTCCATCGGCCGCCAGGCCGAAGCCGCGCCGCCGCCGGAGCCGCCGCGCCGGCGG
>CAZYFM010000241.1:0-2836 GCA_964646885.1 uncultured Flavobacteriaceae bacterium | reverse complement strand
GCGAAAGGAGCCGCCACCTTTGGCTCAGCCGTTCAACAGATCCCGGGACATCGCCATTGAATTGGTGCGAACCCGTCAGCATTTTGAAACCGGCCAAAACTCAGCATGTTCGCACCGGCGCCCACAACTATTATCCAGCCAGCCCTGCTGAGCCTCGGATGGGCGAGACGGGAATATGGATCGTTCGAGGGAGCAGGTTCGCAGGCGACTCGCCCGAACGCAACCTCTTCAACCATTCCTCGGGGTCGAACTCGACCCCGATCGGATTGAGTGCGAAGTTCGGCCCCTCCATGAACGCATTGGCCTGCTCGGCCGACGCAAAGCAGTCGACCTGAAGTTCCATCTGGTTGCCGTCGGGGTCGGCGTAGTACATCGACACCGTGATGCCATGGTGGATGCACCAGTAGGGCTCGATGCCCTGCGCCTTCAGCTGTTCGTAGTTCTCGAACAAGGCCGTGAGCGAGGCGTAGGTGTAGGCCAGGTGGTCCACGCCGATCGCGCCGGACCGATCGACTTCCGAACCCTCGGGTTGCACGACCCCCAGGTTGATGAAGGCGAATCGGTGGTGTTCGTCGTCGTAGCTGAGGAAAGCCAGTGCGGGGTTCTGGTGCCTCACCTGGGCGCCGAAGACATTGGCATACCAAGCCAGCATCTGCTCGAAGCGCCGGGTGCGATAGACCACGTGGACGAACTTTTCAGGTCGAATGGCACTCATGAAATTGCTCCTGTCGGGGTGTTGCTGCAGTCTGCGCTGCTAGACAGCCATCAATGATCCGGGCGCAATGCCGCCGCGGAATGCGTCGATGGCGGCAAAGGCCTTGCTCCAACTGCCCAGCTCCTTCATGCGCGAGAGCCAGGCCGCGATGTTCGGGTACTCGGCGAGCGTGTTGCCGGTGACTTCTGCCAGCGCGATGAAGGACGAGGCGTAGTAGTCGGCGATCGTGATGGCCTCGCCGCACAAGAACGGGTGAGGCCCGAGGAGATCGCGATCCATGACCTCCAGCCATCTCCGAGCCCTGGCCCGCGCCCATTCGAGGGTCGCGTCCTGGGCTTCGCGGCTGCGGCGCTTGTGGGTCGGGAAGATCTGCGGGTAGACGAAGCCGAAGACCAGGTCCCGGCTGATCTGGGTGGCGATCCAGTCCATTCTCTCGTTCACGCGAGCGCGCTGCCGCAAGTCCTGCGGGTAGAGGGTCGAACCCGATAGATCGGCAAGGTACTTCAGGATCGCGGAGCTCTCCGTGAGCATGAAGCCGTCGTCGTCCAGCGCCGGCAGAAGGTGATTTGGGTTGATCGCCCGAAAGGCCGGCTGAAGATGCTCGCTGGCGCGGATATCGACGACTTGAACGTCGACCGCGGCGCCGGTCTCGCCGATGAAGAGCAGGAGCGGCCTGCTGGTCGTCGTCAGAGGGTGGCAGTAGAGCTTCATCCGTCGGCACTCCTGAAGGGCGTTGGCTGCATGGGGGCAGACGATGCCGGCACCGAACCCTTGTGTCGAGGCCCGCCGCGGCAATCGCCACTTGCATGGATGCCGGGTTCGGGCGGGCCCGGTCTTGTGGCCATACTTCACATCTTCCGGGCTCACTGACCGAGGAGATGGCCGCAGCATGACAGAAGCCGAGTGGAACGACTTCAAGCTGCTGCTGGCGCTTTCGCGCGGCGGCTCGCTCGCGGCGGCGGCACGCCTTCTCGGTGTCGATACCTCGACGGTCAGCCGCAAGCTGGCGTCGTTCGAACGGACGCTCGGAGCCACTCTGCTGCTGCGCGGCGGGCGCGATTTCGCCTTCACCGCCGAAGGGCGGATCGCCGTCGAGGCGGCGATTGCTATCGAGAGTATCGCCACCGGGGCCGTGACCTCGATCCGCGCGGCGAAGGAGGACATCGCAGGTGTCGTTCGCATTTCCACCGTTGCCGACGTCGTCCAGTATCTGATGCCGCTCCTGGCGACCGTCGCCGAGCGCTATCCGAAGCTCGCCATTGAACTGAGTTCCGCCGTGCAGATCGTCGACCTCGCCAAGGGCGACGCGGACATCGCGATCAGGTTCCTGCAGCCCACCAACATCGACCTCATCGCCAGAAAGGCGCTCGAATGGGAGATGGGCGTGTACGCCTCACGGGCGTACGCAGGCAAGCACGGCCTGCCCAAGACCTACGATGCTCTGCGGCAGCATCGGCTGGTCCAGTACAACGAATCGATGCTGCGGATGCCTTGGTTTTCCTGGATCGAGGCGTTTGCAAAGCCAGGGGCTCACGCGACACGCGTGGAGAGCCCGCAGGTGGCCCATGCGTTGATCGGCGCCGGCGCCGGCATTGGCGTCATTGCGTGTGCCACCGGCGATGCTTCGTCGGATCTGGTGCGTGTGTTCCCCGATCCGGTGGCCTGCGCATTCGGCTGGGTCGTTTACCACGAGTCCGCCAGAAATTCGGCCCGCATCCGCGCCACCGTGGATCTGCTGCTCGAGTTCTTTGGCCATAAGGCGAGGACTGACGCTTAGGCCGTTCGAACGTCGATCTCAGGGTCGCCGCTGCCGCAGCTCGGGTGGTGAACCGGTGCGTGTCAAGGTAGTTGTCGCCTCATTCATGCAGCCGAGGGCTGCTTATCGAGGGTGCGCGAATGGGTCTCGACGACCGAATCGCGCTCCGGGTTCAAGGTCACCACAGTGACGGGCGTCCAGTTCCGAGTGGGCCCGGACCAGCGCCGCGGATTGCGCTCGCGCGCTCGGCAGTACAGCTCGTGGCGCGCCGCGAGGATCGCCGTGTCGGCGCCGGCGTGGCGCTGTGCGGGGCCGGTGCGTGTCAAGGTAGTTGTCGCCTCATTCATGCAGCCGAGGGCTGCTTA
>CAZYFM010000240.1:0-2850 GCA_964646885.1 uncultured Flavobacteriaceae bacterium | reverse complement strand
CAACATCGAGGAAGGCGAGGTGTCGAAGATCGTCGACATCAACATCATCGGCGCCTCCGCGTTTTCCGAAAAAACCCTGCTCAAGGAATTCGAACAGTCCACCGGCGGATGGTTTTCCTTCTTCACCAAGGAAGACCAGTATTCCAAGCAAAAGCTGTCCGGGGATCTTGAAAAGCTCCGCTCCTACTACCTCAACCGCGGCTACCTTGACTTCAACATCGAGTCCACGCAGGTCTCCATCACGCCGGACAAGGAAAAGATCTACATCTCCATCGCGATCACCGAGGGCCAGGTGTTCAAGATGGGCGAGGTCAAGTTTGCCGGTGATCTGAAGGTGCCCGAGGAAGAACTGCGCGCCCTGCTGCAATTCAGGCCGGGTGAGACCTTCTCGCGCCAGCGCGTGGTCGATTCCGTGAAGGCGATCAGCGACCGCCTGGCCAACGACGGCTATTCGTTCGCCAACATCAATCCGGTTCCCGAGCGCGACGCCAACACCAAGACGGCATCCTTCACGCTGTTCATCGATCCGGGCAAGCGCGTGTACGTGCGCCGCATCAACATCCAGGGCAATTCGCGCACGCGCGACGAGGTGGTGCGCCGGGAAATGCGCCAGCTCGAGTCTTCCTGGTATTCGGTTGACCGCATCAACCGCTCCAAGGAGCGCCTCGACCGCACGGGATTCTTCGAAGAGGTCAATGTCGAGACGCCCGCGGTTCCCGGCACCACGGACCAGGTCGACCTCGTGGTCACCGTCAAGGAACGCAATACCGGCAGCCTGCAGTTTGGCGTCGGCTATTCGCAGGCCGAGCGCTTTTCGCTCTCCGCGTCCGTGGCGCAGGCGAACATCTTCGGTTCCGGCAACCAGCTGTCCTTCCGCTTGAACACCGGAACGATCTCCAAGGTTTACGAACTGTCCTACCTCAATCCGTATTGGACGGTGGACGGAATCTCGCGCGGCTTCGACCTTTACCGCCGCGACCTCAACACCGCCAGCCTGGCCACGGGCGAGTACAAATCGGTCTCCACAGGTCTTGGGGCCCGCTTTGGCGTTCCGGTGACTGAATACGATTCGATCAACTTCGGCTTCGGGTTCGAGCGCAACGAACTGATCCTCGATCCGTTCAGTCCGCCGCGGTATTTCGACTACGTCAGCCAGTTCGGTGCGGTCAGCGACACCTACCGGGGCGTGATGGGCTATGCGCGCGACACGCGCGACAGCATCTATTTCCCGACCAAGGGCTACCTGCTCGAAGCCTCGGCCGAAGCCGGGCTGCCCGGTGGCGATGTGAAGTATTTCAGGCTGCAGGGCACCGCGCATTACCTGCGCCCGATCTGGGGTCCGCTGGTGCTGAGCGCAAAGGCGGAATTCGGCTACGCGGACGGCTACGGCGGCAAGTCGCTGCCGTTCTTCAAGAACTTCTACGCCGGCGGCGTGGACTCCGTGCGCGGTTTCCAGCAGAGCACGCTGGGGCCGGTGGACGTCAACGGCGACTACATCGGCGGAAACCGCCGGTTCGTCGGCAACCTGGAAGTCCTGTTCCCGATGCCCGGCGTCAAGACGGACAAGTCCGTGCGGCTCTCCGCGTTTGTCGATGCAGGGAATGTGTGGGCGCCGTATGAAGACATGCGCTTCAAGGACCTCCGCAGTTCCGTCGGCATCGGCGTGAGCTGGTTCTCGCCGGTCGGCCCGCTCAAGTTCAGCCTGGCCAAGCCGCTGAAACAGAAGGAAGGCGACAAGATCGAGCGCTTCCAGTTCCTGCTGGGCCGGGCGTTCTAGAATAGCTGCGAGGAGAACCGCATGCGTAACCTGCTCAAATCGCTCATCGTCGTGCCGGCATTGCTTGTCGCGCATTCCCTGCCCGCTGCGGAAGCCAAGATCGGGTTCGTGAACCAGGAGCGCATCCTGCGCGAATCCGCGCCGGCCAAGCGCTCGCAGACCAAGCTCGACAAGGAGTTTGCCGCACGGCGCACGGAACTCGACCGGCTCGAGAAGCAGGGCCGCGACCTGGAAGCCACGCTGCAAAAGGAAGCTGTGACCCTTCCCGAAGCCGAACGCGTGGCCAAGGAGCGCCAGCTCCAGCAACTGACGCGTGATTTCCAGCGCCTGCAGCGGGAATTCCGCGAGGACGTGAACCTGCGGCGCAACGAGGAATTGGTGTCCCTGCAGGAACGCGCCAACAAGGTGATCAACGAGATCGCCGAAAAGGAAAAGTTCGACCTCATCCTGCAGGAGGCCGTCTTTGCCAGCAGCCGCATCGACATCACCGACAAGGTCCTGAAGGCGCTGTCGGACAAATAAGCGCCCCGCGACGCACGTGACCCGTCGCGGCGATGCGGCCACCGCGAAGATCATCGCGACACTGCACGCTGAATCCTGGCGCGCCGCCTACCGGGGCCTGTACCCCGATCATTTCCTCGACGGCAGGGTTCATCAAGAGCGGCTCGAGTTCTGGCGCGGCCGCCTGCGCGAACTCCGTCGCATGAACGCCCAACTGTTTCTGGCAAGCCTGCACGGCGAACCGGCCGGATTCACCTGTATCGAATGGGGACCGCACTGCACCCACGGCGCCTACATCGACAACCTGCACGTGCTGCCGGCTTGGCAGGGCCGGGGGGTGGGTCGCGCCCTGGTGGACCACGCGGCGGCATGGGCGCATTCTCGCGGGGTACCGGCCATGTACCTGTTCGTGTTCGAAGGCAATGCAAAGGCGCGAAAGTTCTATGCGGAAAACGGCTGGTGTCCGGCCGGGCGCGACATGCACACCATGGTGACGGGCGATTCGGCGCCGGTCCTGAGGCTGGTGAAACCCACGCAAGGACGATGAAATGGGAATGACCCTGCAGATTGAA
>CAZYFM010000239.1:0-2862 GCA_964646885.1 uncultured Flavobacteriaceae bacterium | reverse complement strand
AATGATGAAATCAAATTCTCGGTTCTCGCTCATCCTCGACCTTTGCCCGATGCTTCACGCAAACGCAAGCGTGGGAAGGAAAAGCGGGCAGGATGCCCGCGCTCCCGGAAGTGGTTTGCGCACGCGAAGGCGCGAAGAGGCGGGGTATGCCCACTCCATCTAAAGGTTGTCATGGTTCGCGAAGGCGAACCACCCACGACTAACGGCGCTTGTGGCAAGCAGGACAAGTCGTGGGTGGTCTGCCTTCGCAGACCATGACCCAGGTTGGAGTGTTTGGTCTTTTCGCGCCTTCGCGTGCGCATCAGACCCCACCGCTGACATGGTGTGCTCCCGCCGGCTGATCGTCCACCCCATCAGCCTTGCCATTCCCACCCAACCCCGCCAAGCTAGCCCCACACAAACCAGGAGATCGTCATGACCCACTGGGACATCATCGTCGTCGGCGGCGGCATAGGCGGCTCGGCTCTTGCCACTGCCATGGCGCGCAAGGGCAAGTCCGTCCTGGTGCTCGAGCAGACGGCAAGGTTCCAGGACCGCGTGCGCGGCGAGTGGATTGCGCCCTGGGGCGTTGCCGAGACGAAGCGCCTTGGCCTCTACGACACGCTCGTGAAAGCGGGTGGCCATCACCTCGCGCGCCATGTCTCCTACGACGAGGGCATCGCGCCCGAGATGGCCGAAGCGATGACGCTGCCGCTGGGCATGTTCCACGAGGGCATACCGGGCCCGCTTTGCATCGGCCACCCGCATCATTGCCAGACCCTGTTCGACGAAGCCGGGCGCGCGGGCGCAACGACATTGCGCGAGGCGCAGGTCTCGCGCGTGACGCTCGGGCGCAACCCGTCCGTCACCTACATGAAGGACGGCGTCGAGCAGACGGTAACGGGCGACCTCATCGTGGCGGCCGAGGGACGCACCTCGCTCGTGCGCCAGGCGGCCGGCATTGCGCTGCACCAGGATGCACCGCACCACTGGTTCGCAGGACTGCTGGTCGATGGCGTGAAGGGCTGGGACGACGACCTGCAGGCCATCGGCACCGAAGGCAGCTTCGGTTTCCTCGCGTTTCCCCAGGGAGCCGGCAAGGTGCGCGTCTATGGCGGTTATGCGCTGAGCGAGAAAAGCCGCTTCTCCGGCGAGGCGGGCGCGCGACGTTTCCTCGACGCCTTCGACATGCGGTCCTGTCCCCGCAACAGGCATCTGGTCGAGGGGCAGCCCGCGGGTCCGCTCTTCAGCTTCTTCAACAACGACGCCTGGACGGACCAGCCCTTCGCCGAGGGCATGGTGCTGGTCGGGGATTCGGCCGGCTGGAACGATCCGATCATCGGCCTCGGCCTGTCGATCACCTATCGCGACGTCCGCATCGTGAGCGACATCATCGCGGCGACACCAAAAGGGCAGGCGCCCGACTTCCGTCCTTACGCCGAGGAGCGCGCCGAACGCATGCGCCGCCTGCGCTTCACCGCGAAGCTGACGTCGATCCTCGACATGGAGTTCGGCGAGGAGGCGGCGCGACGCCGGCAACAGCATTTCGAGCGCAAGGCGCAGGATCCGTCGATAGGCATGCATGGCTTCGCCGTCATGGCCGGACCGGAGATGCTGCCGCCGGAGGTTTTCACGGAAGCGTACAAGCAACGGGTTCTCCATGGCCATTGAGATCAGGTCGCCCTCCAGCATCACCGCCGACTGGCTCGAACAGGTCCTGGCGGCCGGTGGCGAGAAGGCAAGGGTGAAGTCCTTCACGGCGAAGCGCGTCGGCACGGGACAGATCGGCGACACCTATCGCTTCAGCCTCGTCTGCGAGGGCCCCTCCGGCGCCGCGCCGCGCGCCCTCGTCGGAAAGTTTCCCTCCGAAGGCATAGAGAGCCGGCAGACCGGCATCGCGCTCAACAACTACCTGCGCGAAGTGAAGTTCTACAAGCATCTGGCGCGCTCGGCCCTCATCCACACGCCACGTGTCTACTTCACCGACATCAACGAACAGACGCACGACTTCGTGCTGATGATGGAAGACCTCGCGCCCGCCGAGCAGGGCGACCAGCTGCGCGGCGTGACGATGGAGCAGGCCTTCCTGGTGATGGACGAGGCGGCGAAGCTGCACGCCTCGCACTGGGAAGACGAGGCCATCGAGGAACTGCCCTGGGTCAGCGGTACGCGCGCCGCACCGGCGAGCCCCGCTACGCCCGAAGCCATCAGCGCCCTGTGGGGCGCTTTCTGCGCGCGCTACGGCACGCGCGTGACCGCGGAGGCCAAGAACGTTGGCGAGACGCTCTGCCAGCACATCGAGGCCTACTTCAACCGCGGCGGCCCGAGGTCATTGGCCCACATGGACTTCCGCCCCGACAACATGATGTTCGCGTCAGCCGCGGGCGGCTATCCGGTGACGACGCTGGACTGGCAGTCCATCGCCTTCAGCACCGGCGCCACCGACGTCGCATACTTCCTCGCCGGCGCCATCACGGTGGAGCAGCGGCGCGAGCACGAGAAGGCGCTGACCGGACGCTACCTCGACAGGCTGCGCGAACTGGGCGTGAAGAACTACACGCGCCAGGACTTCGAGCGCGACTATGCCGGCGGCAGCTTCCAGCTCTTCCTGACAGCCTTCTACGCCGCCGTCGTCGTCACCCAGACCGCCCGCGGCGACGACATGTTCTTCCAGATGCTGAACAGCGCCACCGCCCAGATTGAGGACACCCACGCGCTGGAGAGGCTGAAGGAACGGGGCTGAGGAGGGAGGGTTTCACGCGAAAGCGCGAAAAGCCGAACGGACGCGAAAAGAGAAACATCCCCCCAATCATTGTCATGGTCTGCGCAGGCGAGGGCTTTGCAGAAGTAGCGCGCCGTGATTCTCTTTTCCTTGCGAATCTC
>CAZYFM010000238.1:0-2864 GCA_964646885.1 uncultured Flavobacteriaceae bacterium | reverse complement strand
CCGACGCCAAGTCACAGGTCAGCTTCCGCTACGAAGACGGCCGGCCGGTGGCGATCGAGGCGTTGGTGCTTTCCACCCAGCACGCCGAAGACGTCGACACCGAGACCCTTCGCGCAGCGGTGAGCCGCGAGATCATCGACGCCGTCATCCCGAAGGGGCTGCGCGCCAGCGGCTATCGCGAGCTGATCAACCCCACCGGCCGCTTCGTCACCGGCGGCCCGAAGGGCGACACCGGGCTCACGGGGCGCAAGATCATCGTGGACACCTACGGTGGCGCCGCGCCCCACGGCGGCGGCGCCTTCTCGGGCAAAGACCCGTCCAAGGTGGACCGATCGGCCGCGTACATGGCGCGATTCCTGGCCAAGCAGGTGGTGGCCCGGGGATGGGCACCTCGGTGCCTGGTGCAGCTGGCCTATGCCATCGGCGTGGCCGAACCGGTGAGCTTTCTCGTCGATGCCGAGGGCGCCAGCGCTGCCCGCAATGCGGAAATCGCTCGAGCGTTGCAGGCGGAGTTCGACCTTACCCCGGGCGGGATCATCCGGCAGTTGGACTTGTTGCGACCGATCTACTACCCGACGGCGGCCTATGGGCACTTCGGGCGGGACGACCTGGGGTTGCCGTGGGAGGACTCTGCCAATGGGGGAGCACGTCCATGAGCGCCGAGATCGATCTGGACTACCGGCCGGACACCTACTTCCGGCCGCAGAAGCTGGAGCGCTACCTGCTGTCGAAGGTCAAGGGCGCGGTGCTGCGCAAGAAGCTGCAGGCCCTGTTCGACGCCGGCCGGCACGCCGAGGTGCGCTCTCTGTTGAGCGCCGAGGGCATCTCTGCCGCCGACCGCAAAGCCCTGGAGTCGTTCCACCCGATGTTCATGGGCGGCAACTACCTGCCCGACACGGAAGACGGCGAGGTGGAGATCGCCCGCATCAGCATCAAGTCGACGACCTACGACGTCACGTGCGTCTACGCGCGGCCGGATGGCGGTGCAATCCACTACCGGGTGGTCGACGAGTACGGCGGCGAGACCCTGCAGGGGACGAGGGAGACGCGGACCGACAAGGCGATGACGCTCGGCGAGTTCGCGGACTTCTTCCTCGGGGCATGGCCGCTGATCGACGTGCTCGAGATGAATTTCGAAGGCGATCGGGACGCGAGCCTGGACTTCTTCACTGCCGAGTCCGAGTTCTATCCTGACTTCGACGGGCTGTGCCGGCAGCGCGTGACGGAGCACTTCCCGGCGCGTGAGGATGAGAGCGATGAAGACGCTTGAGACTTCGGAGGTTCCGATCACCGAGTTCAAGGTGGCTGACGGCGGCACCCTTCGCATGGCCAACTACGCCGAAGCCGAGACCCGTGCCGAGTTCTACGACTACGTCGCCAGCTTCTGGTCACGCTCGCCCAAGGACTTGGCCGAGGCGATGGACGAATGCCAACCGCTGGCGTGGGCGGTCCACTCGATCTACTCGGACTTCCGCGACGAACTCCAGACCGAGTTGCAGGACGCGGAAGCTGCAGGCAGCGAAAGCAAGCGGAAGCTGGCCACCTTGAATGCCCGCCTCGAAGCGCTTCCGGAGGAACCCGGGGAGGGAGCTGCGGACTGGCTCCTGGGTCTGACAAGCAAGCAGTTCAAAGACCGCGTCGTCCCCGTGATCGAGAAGTGGTTCTCGGAACCACCAGACTGGGCTTTCGAGGACGACTACCTGCCCGAGTCGGGCACCGCGCAGGGCGCGGCCCTGGAATTCTTTCGCGACATGGCGGCCGACGACCTCGAGACATTGGGCATCGACGTTGTCGAGGGTGAACATCCGGGAAGCACGTACTACGCCGCGGAGCTGCGTGGCGACATCGACGAAGCCAATCGCGCGGCCGAAGCTGCCGGCATCCCGGTGCGATTCGTGCCAGCCAAGAATTGATGTGCGGTCAGTCCGACCGTCGGCATGCGTCGGAACGCCTCCGGCCATCGCCCCCACGGAGACACTCCCGCTCATGTACGTGATCGACCTGACCCACTACCTGGACGCCAAGGGTGCGATTGCGCCCGAGCGCGGTCCCGCCCGCAAGATGGCGGACTTCCTGACCGCCGTGGTCGCCCACGCCTCCGACTTCGATCGATCCGATGACGCGCCGGGCCCGGTCTGCTTCAAGTGCCGCAAGCGCGACCAGCGCGTCGTCGAGACCGGCATGACCGAGGATGATGTCGTCGTCTGGCGCTGCCCCGGCTGCGGCACCGAGGGGCGAATCTCGAAATGGCAGGGCACATTCTGGGACTTGAGCCAGGGCGCGCCGTCGAATTGATACGCGGGCCCTGCCCCAACCCATGGCGAAGCCACCCAACGAAGACCTCGAAATCTTCCTCCGCCGCCAGGACGCGGCGGATCTGGTCGCCGTGCTGCTCGAGCTCGCCAAGGACCACGAGGCCGTTCAGGCACGTCTCGCGCGCATGCAGCTGGCCGATCGGCCGGACAAGCTCGCCGCCGGCTTCAAGAAGACGCTTTCCGCTTGGAAGCGCTCGACCCGGTTCTACGGCTACCGCGAGGCGGGTGAGTTCGGCCGCGTGCTCGACGGCTGGCTGGACCAAGTGGCGCGCGAGCTGCTGCCCAAGGATCCGCCGGCCGCCCTCGCGCTCTTCGAGGCCTTCATCGAGGCGGACGCGGCGTGGTTCGATCGCGCCGACGACTCCGACGGCGTGATCGGCGACGCCGTGCGCGCAGCCTGTCGCCACTGGCTGCAGGCCGCCGCGCGCTGCGAGACTCCGCGCGACGTCTGGCCCGAGCGCCTGCTGAAGCTCTACCAAGCCGACCGGTACGGCGCGCGCGACGAGTTGCTGCGGCGTGCCGATCTGCTGCTCGACGAGCCGGCGCAGC
>CAZYFM010000237.1:0-2872 GCA_964646885.1 uncultured Flavobacteriaceae bacterium | reverse complement strand
CTGCTCCACATCGGGTTCATGGGGCTTGAGATGTTCCTGTGGAGCACGCCCGAGGGTCAGCGCATTTTCGGCATGACGCCGGAAGTCTCCGCCCTCACAGCCGTCCTTGCCGCGAACCAGGGCCTCTACAACGGGTTCATCGCGGCTGGCCTGCTGTGGTCGGCCTTCAGCGGACGACGCGACCTGCGGATTTTCTTCCTGGTCTGCGTTGTCATGGCCGGCCTGTTTGGCGCCATGTCGGCCAAGCCTTCGATCCTGTTCCTGCAAGCGCTGCCGGGCGCGCTCGCGCTTGCTGCAGTTCTCGCCACAGGCCCCCGCACCGAGGAATAGAACCATGACCACCATCGCCGTCATCGGTCCGGGCGCGATCGGTTGCGCTTTTGCCGCCGCCGCGCTGCAGGCAGGGCATGCTGTCGCGATTGCAGCGCGCACGCCTTTCACGACACTCGATGTGACCTATCCGGGCGGTCACGTCAGGGGCAAGGTTGAGCCCCTGACCCTCACGGCCGCCAAGCCCTTTGACGTGGTGATGCTCGCCACCAAAGCCCACCAGACGCCTGAAGCGGCGCCATGGCTTGAACGTTTGTGCGGCGACCAAACGGTGCTGGCGGTATTGCAGAATGGCGTGGAGCACCTCGAACGGGTCACGCCCCTTGTGAGCCCAAACGTCCAGATTGTTCCAGCGATGGTCGCATGTCCCAGTGACCGCAGCGCTCCTGGCAAGGCAAACGTGACGGGTCCCGCCCGCCTCGACGTGCCAACCGGCAAAGGCAGCGAGCAGTTTCAGAAGGCCTTCGCCAACTCATTCGCCCAGATCGTGATCGTCGAGGACTGGCTCACGTCCGCGTGGACGAAACTTGTTGTCAACGCCGTTGGCGGTGGCATAGGCGTGCTGACGCGGCGCGGAAACGAAGTCCTGAAGGATCCTTCAATTGCGCGACTTTACAAGGCGCTTGCCGCCGAAGTGATTGCCGTCGGCAAGGCCGAGGGCGCCAGGCTCAGTGATGACCTGGGTGAGAGGCTCCATGACTTCATGTCACGCGGGCCGCATCTGCACACGCCTTCCATTGTCGTGGACCGGCTCAACGACCGACCAACGGAATGGCAAGCCCGCAATGAAGTGGTGCTTCGAAAGGCGGCCAAACATGGGATCCCCGTGCCTCTCAACGACCTCGTGTGCAACCTGATCCGGGCGGGAGAGCCCACGTAAGCGGTAGCGCCAGCAGCTGCCCATCGGCATGGGGTATCGGGGTCAGGGTGGATTGCCGCGCTCGGCTTCTGCAACACGTGTCAGCGTGCAGTGGGGAGCGGCGAACTTGACAATGCCGGGCGCAGGCGATTTTCCTTCAGTCATGGAGCCTCGCCCACCGCTCAGGTCCCCGCAATTCTTTGACGACGGCGATGGACCGGCGACGATGGGCTCTGCGCAATGGCTCCTGTCCTCCCTCTGCAGGTTTGCACGCCAGTCGGCCATCTGGCGTGATCGCAACGGGCAGGAAATCACAGTCGGGGTCGCGCACGAAACGGACCGGAACGCCCTGATCACGCTCACTGGCGCGATCACCGGGCAGATCGAACTTTCCATCGATCCGAGCCTTTGGGTTCGCGCAGATTTCCATCGCGACGGTGCCTGGTTCGGACGCGGCTGGATCGAACGCTGCTATGAAGAGTGCGAGATCTGGCCCGACGGTGCTGACGGGATCGTTGGCCCGAAGATCGAAGACGACCCGCCGGGGCGCATCTCGAAGCGCGGGTACTGGATCCAGTTCGATGCGACGCAATGGCCGGGGTACGAGAGCGCCGAGCGTTATATCGGGTTTGAGATACCGGGGGATTGAGGGACGAGTGGAGCCGAGGCTGGCGTTCCGTCCGTAACGCAGAACCGCGTGCCGCAGAACTCCGTGCCATGCAGCAAGCCTTCGCTGAAGCTGCTTCGTGCACACGTACTCCCTCGCAAGCTAGAGAGAGAGACCAACACTGCGTCTCCTCCTCACGAAAGTGAGGAGGTGCCTGCGCACCGCTGGTGCTGCAGGCGGAGGAGTTGCAGTGGACTACGGGTTCGCGGCTCCGTTTCTTCCATTTTCTGCTTCGAACCGGCCACTTGGTGTCCCTGAAGCTCGGTTGCCTGGCGCCGGAGCGTCTGATATCGACGGTATCACAATTCTGGAGAAAACTCATGATGCGCCTCCTTGCTGCCGCAGCTGCGGTTGTCTGCCTCGCCCTGCCTGCCGTCGCCGGCATGGATCCGCGTTCGTTGCTGGGTGCGGCTTCGAAGTTCCCGGCATCGAGTGACAGTGCCTGCCAGTGGTCGCGCGCCCATATCGTGTTCAACAACAACACGAAGACGGCGCAAACTGCGTATGTGTATGTCGGCGATGAAGTCGAGGCGCAGAACAAGACATCGGTAGATGCTTTTGCGACCGTGAATGTCGCGCCTGGACGCGAAGAGAAGGTCTTCGTCTCGCAGGACCAATCCTATTACGTCCATACACTCGTCATGAAAGGCTCGACCATCCAATACGGCGCGACGTTCGGGTTCGACTTCCAGGCGTGCGACAACCCGAAATCGGCGCGAGCCTACATGCTGACCTGGACAAAAAACTATGAGCTGCAGCCCTTTATTCGGCGGAAGTAGGCAGCAACTTTCGACCGATGCCACAAGCGCCGACCCTTGCGTCGGCGCTTTTCTTTAGCGGGCGGGGGACTGTGCGTGACTGGTTTCGAAGCCGGCTTTCGCACGCTCTGGAACGCAGGGCCTAGCATCAGGGAACTCCCTCCCGTACATCACCCCTTCGCTAAAGCTGCGTCGTGAGCAGGTACTCCCTCGCAAGCGCGGGAGAGACCCACCTGCGTTTCTCCTCAACATCCTTCG
>CAZYFM010000236.1:0-2891 GCA_964646885.1 uncultured Flavobacteriaceae bacterium | reverse complement strand
GTCTCGGCGAGCCTCGTCGACAAGGGAACGCACCGCCACTTCATGGCGAAGGAGATCTTCGAGCAGCCGGAAGTCATCGGGCACACGCTGAACACGGTGATCAATGCGGTGACGCAGTCCGTGACGCTGCCCAAGATGCCGTTCGACTTCGCCAACCTTCCCAAGGCCACGATGATTGCCTGCGGCACGGCTTCCTATGCGACGCTGGTGGCCAAGTACTGGTTCGAGAGCATTGCGCGCATGCCGGTCGAGATCGACGTGGCGTCGGAGTTCCGCTATCGCGAGGCGCCGCTGCCGCGCGGCGGCATGGCCCTGTTCGTCTCGCAGTCGGGCGAGACGGCGGATACGCTGGCAGCCCTGCGCTACTGCAAGGAGCATGGGCAGCACATTGCGTCGGTGGTCAACGTGCAGGGTTCGTCGATCGCGCGCGAGTCGGAAGTCGTCTTCCCGACCCATGCCGGTCCTGAAATCGGCGTCGCATCGACCAAGGCCTTCACGTGCCAGCTGTCCGTGCTGGCGTCGCTTGCGATTGCCGCGGGCCGCGCCCGCAACACGATCTCGCGCGATGCCGAGATCCGCCTGACGCGCACGCTGATGGAAGTGCCCCGGCACATCATCACGCTGCTCGGGCAGGATCCGATCTATCTGGCGCTGGCGCAGGAACTGGCGAAGGCCCGCGACGTGCTCTATCTCGGCCGCGGCCTGTCCTATCCGATCGCGCTTGAGGGTGCCTTGAAGCTGAAGGAAATTTCCTACATCCACGCCGAGGGTTACGCCGCCGGCGAGATGAAGCATGGGCCGATTGCGCTGATCGACGAGAACGTTCCCGTGGTCGTCATTGCGCCCTATGACAGCCTGTTCGACAAGACGATCTCGAACATGCAGGAAGTCATGGCGCGCAAGGGCAAGGTGCTGCTGATCTCCGACAAGCGCGGCATCGAGCTCGCCGGAAACAAGGTCTGGGCGCGCATCGAGGTGCCGGAGGTCGATCCGTTCATCACGCCGCTGCTCTATTCGGTTCCCATCCAGCTGCTCGCCTATCACACGGCGGTGGTGAAGGGCACGGACGTCGACCAGCCGCGCAACCTGGCGAAGTCGGTGACGGTGGAGTAGGCGCCGGGCCTGCGGGTTCACGCGACGGTTTCGACTCCCAACCCCTTTTGCTGAGGCGGGGTGAAAGCCACGTCCGGAAGATGACACTCGTCCCGAGGACGTGGTGTCGATTTTCGCTGTCTTGCGCCAGTTTTGTCTCCTGAAGATGACACTTTCGTCGTTGTTTTTGCATTTGTTGAGCCTGATGCGCGCCTGGAGCTGACGGCTCCTGGAGGTGACAGAGTCCGGGACACTCCCACCGCATTTCCTTTTCGCGCGGGGCTCACGAGGCGGGCGCCTGGGCTTTCAGGTCCGCCGATCGGTGATTCAATTGTCAAGTTGCAGGCGGCCGAGCCGCGTGCCGATTGGAACAATAAGAGAACATTTGGTTGGGGTCAAGGGCGGCGGCTGCGGCCTTTTGGACAAGACCCTCCTTCCTCCAAACGTCATGGCCGTGGCGCGTGGTGAGCCGCGTAATGGCCATGACGATTGTGGACTTGGCGGAGGCCATAGCGATTGTGGAGGGCTCACGCTGTTTTGATGGGAAGATGTGTGGAAGGGGGTGTGCGGTCCCGGCTACAAAACGGTCAGTGCCTGACAAATCTGGAATGGTCTCATTTCGAGGGTGTTGCATGTTCTTCCGCCGGTTCATTGCTGCCTTTGTCCTGTCGCTCGCGAGTCTTGCTGCGGCGGCGTCGCCGGCGTTCGACGGCGCCGAGGCGCGCGCGACGGTGGCTGATCTCGCTGCGAAGCTTGAACGCGGCTATCTCGACCCCGCCATCGGTGCGCGCTATGCCGCGGCCCTGCGATCGAAAGCAGAGGCCGGTGGATATGATCAGTTCAGGACACCGGAGTCATTTGCCGAGGCGGTGACGCAGGACCTCAAGGCCGTGCATCCTGACGGACACCTTGAGCTGCGGTTGACCAGCGAGGCCGTCAAGGCGCAGGGTCAGACGCCGCCGAAGATCGTGCCCTTTGATCCGCCGCGCTGGGTTGCGCCCGGTGTGGCGCTGGCGACATGGCGCCTTTTCATGGGTGAGGATGATTCCATCGCCGTGGCGCGGAAGATGACCGAGGACTTCGCCGATGCGCGTGCCGTGATCTTCGACATGCGCGAGCATCGTGGGGGCGGGCTCGACGAGCAGGATGTTTTCTTCTCCCGTCTGTTCGCGTCCCCAACCCACCTCGTGGACATGCGCATCCGCGAGCAGCGCGGCCAGGAGATGGCCGAGTCCTTTGATGCAACGCCGACCCTGCGGCGCCAGCCAGCTAAGGATGGCGTGATCACCTGGCAGCACTGGACCACGCCTGCCGCAGTACAGACGGCCTGGGCCAAGGTGCCGGTCTATGTTCTGACAAGCCACACGACGGCTTCCGCGGCAGAGCACTTCTCGCTGGCTCTCAAGATTACAGGGCGCGCCACGCTCGTGGGCGAGGTCACGCGTGGCGCCGGCAATTTCGGAGGCCGGGAACCCATCGGCACGCGGTTCACGGCCTTCATCGCCGTCGGGCAGACAGTCGACCCGCAAACCGGTCGGGGCTGGGATCAGGTTGGTGTCGCCCCGGACATCGCCGTGCCAGCATCAGACGCTCTGCAACGCGCGCTGGATGAGATCGCGCGGCGGACGTCGCGCTAGGTCTTGAACATGGGGGCCGGGCAGGCGGGCAGGCACCGCTTTTCTGGAAGAGGCTGCGGGTTTGGTGCCTGACCGCAAATGCATTCTCTTTTGATTGCAACCCGCATACGGCATGGCTGCGTCGCGCGGTGAGCCGCTTATCGGCCACGCAGGGAGCAGTGG
>CAZYFM010000235.1:0-2978 GCA_964646885.1 uncultured Flavobacteriaceae bacterium | reverse complement strand
GCTGACGGTCATGGGTGTGTCCTGGTGAAGTGACCCATAGCCATACGCCCATTCCCTTGCACCCGCCAACGAATTCCCGGGAGCGCGGGCTTCCAGCCCGCCGCTGCGCACGATCAGGTCCGCAATCGCGCATTAGACCATGCTGCGACACCTCGCCCGCTTGCGCCCAATCCATATGTTCTTATATTGTTCTTTTCTCGGACTATGCCTGCAGAGGCACAAAAACAGGAGCACAAATCGAAGAATCAACGACGAAAGTGTCGTCTTCACCAGGGGAATTTGGCTCAGGACAGCGAAAAACAGGCAAGCCGCTTCGGGCGAAGTGTCATCTTCGGGAAGCGCGCTTCAGGCCCCCAGGCGGAACTGGGCCAGGCGCTCATAGTCCGCACGCACCGCATCCGCAACGCGCCGGAGCGCATCGGACAACTCCACCCGCCCCTCGCGCGGCGCGGAAAATCCGGTCGACTTCTCGACCGCGCCATACCACGCCGGCGCCCACACGCCATCGGTCGCACGTGGCCCCGCAGGCCAGGACAGCATTGCCGGCACGAAGCCAATCCCCAGCGCAGTACACGCCAGCGACAGCACGCGACCCGGATCCCGCAGCACATCGGCACCATCGATGACCGGCGGCGCATGTCCCAGGCGATCCGCCTCGCGCTCGAACAGCTCGCGCTGCTGCGGCACGCCGATCTCCTCGGGACTTGGTGTCCCCCGAACCTGGGCATAGGACAGGAGCACGTCCTCCGGCGCCCGGATCAGGAACGCGTTGCGCAACTGTCCGATCCACTCCCGCCCGATCGAGGGCAGCATGTGGTGGGTCATGTGCTTCTGGTAGAAGACCGGACGGCCTTCCGGCACGGGCCCCATGAGCCCGTCGACCACCGCTCGCCAGTCACGCGGCTGCGATGCCAGCACTTCGTCGCGCAGCGGATGCTGCGCTCCGGTTTCCTGCAGGTAGACGGCATAGAAGGGCTCGTCGACCACGGTCGTGTCCGGACGGTTCCCGAACGAGCGCATCATGGCCGTGGAGATGTTCCGCGGCCCCGACCACATCGCGATGCGGATGGCAGGCGCGCTCATCGCGGGGCTCCGGCGAGACGGGCCTCGAGGTCCTTGGCGTCCTCGAAGAGCGCGATCAGCCGCGCCGTGACGGGCCCTGGCGCTGAAGCAGGCAGCGTGCGGCCGTCGATCGATCGCACAGGCGTGATGCCGCCAAAGGTGCCCGTCACAAAGGCCTCGCTGGCGCGCGCCACATCAGCGGGACCGAAGTCCCCCACGGTCATCCGGATCCCGGCCTGCCTGGCGAGGTCGATCACGCTCTGGCGCGTGATGCCGTTGAAGCAATAGGCGCCCGATGACGTCAGCAGCGTCCCGTCGACGACGCAGAAGAAGTTGGTCGCATTGCACGAGGCAACGTTCCCGTGCGGATCAAGCATCAGCGCCTCGTCGGCGCCCTTGTCCAGCACATCGATCAGCGCACGGATCAGATTGAGCCGGGAGTGCGAATTGAGCCGCATGTCGAACATGTCCGCCGGCGTGCAGCGTATGGACGAGGTCCACAGCGCCAGACCCCGCGCCCGCACCTCCGGCGACGGAAGCTTGTGCTCGGCGACGATGACGATGGTCGCGGTCCCCAGCGCATTGCGCGGATCCTGGTTCACCGTCTTCTTCACGCCGCGCGTCGCCATCAGCCGGATGTGGACACCATCCTCCATCCCGTTGGCTTCGAGCGTCTGGCGCAGCGCCAGCTTGAGCGCCTCCCGCGTCAGCCCCAGGTCGAGCGCGATCTCGCGGCTGCCCCAGAACAGGCGGTCGAGATGGTCATCAAGGTGCAGCAGGCAGCCCTTGTGCAGCCGCAGGCCTTCCCACACGCCGTCGCCCAGCACGAAGCCCGCATCGAACACCGACACCATGGCCTCATGGCGCGGCACGAGCCGCCCGTTCAGGTAGACCAGCACATTCTCGTTGCGTGGGTCCGCGGCAAAGTCCTGACTTCCCGGCATCGCTCTCCATCCCGGCTGTCCAAGCCCGATGGCATAGCGCGATTGGGGACACCGACCAAGTCAGGGCCGCATGAACATGTAGTCCTTGTCGGGATCGACATTGTCGGCAGCCGCCAGGATCTCGGCCTGCACGTCCTTGACGCTCCGCCGCTCAAGCATCGACTTGACGGCTTCGGACAGCATTGTCCGCGCCACGGCATCGAGATCCTGCCCCTCGGCCCTGGCCTGCGTGATCGCGGCCGCGAAATGCGTCCGCGCGATCTTTCCTGCACTCATCTTCGTTAACCTGATTGCCTCACCCCGCCAGCGTCCATGGAATTGCGCCACCCGTCCTTGATCCAGCGCAAGGTCACTGGCTCCCGTCTCAGGTCACGGTTAAGCTCGACGCCAGCTGCAACGAGTGGAGGGGGACATGGGCAAGGCCATCACGATCATCCTGCTGGGACTGCTGATCTGGGCCGTACCGTTCGGACTGGGCATGGTGATCTTTCCGGTCGTCCCGCCGTCATCGGCGCTCTTTGACACGATCATGGTCGTGACGCTCGCGGGCGTTACCGGCCTCGCTTCGGCCATCTACTTCAGGCGGCTGGAATCATCGTCACTCGACGATGGACTTCTGGCGGGCAGCATATGGATGCTGATCTCGTTGCTGTGCGACGTGCCCTTCTTCATCCTGGGTCCCGAGATGACGCGTATGAACCCGGTCGACTACATGGCGGATGTGGGGCTGAGCTACATCATGGTCCCGCTGATCGCGGGCGCCGTGGCCGCCGCGCGGCGGGCCTGAAACGGCAGGGAAGGCCCGGGGCGGATCAACACCGCCCCGGCCGGTCGTGGTGTCAGTTGTCGAGGAAGCTGCGCAGCTTGCGCGAGCGGCTCGGGTGCTTGAGCTTGCGCAGCGCCTTCGCCTCGATCTGCCGGATGCGCTCGCGGGTCACCGAGAACTGCTGGCCGACCTCCTCGAGGGTGTGG
>CAZYFM010000234.1:0-2991 GCA_964646885.1 uncultured Flavobacteriaceae bacterium | reverse complement strand
CGAGACCCTGGCCTCCGGCGGCCCCGACTGCTTCCCCGAACAGTTCGCGCAGCTTGATGAGCTCTTGGGCGAAAATTGAACCGCCCCAACCTCATGCCGTGGCCTCGAACGCTGCGCTGTAGGCGACGACGCCGGACGGTATTGGATCGCGAAGGGCGATCGCCATGAAATGGGATGCTGGGACACCGGGAAGCACAAGCCGAGCCTCCGTCCGGAATCCGAAGCGCGTGTAATAGGCCGGATTCCCGAGCACCACGCAGCCCCGTGCCCCCAGCGCGCGCAGTGCGTCCAGCGCCTGCCGGGTCAACTGCGCACCAATCCCCTGCCCCTGATGTGCGGGCAGCACCGAGAGAGGACCCAGTCCGTACCAGCCGTCGTGCGCTCCCTCAATTCGGACAGGCGAGACCGCAACATGGCCAATCAACTCGCCACCCGCCTCGGCCACGAGCGACACCGTGAGCTCGCCCGCCGCGCGCAGGGCCCGCACGATGAAGGCTTCCGTGTGGCTCGTGCGCAGCGCCGACAGGAAGGCGGCTTCCGTGACATGGTGGATCGTCGGCGCGTCGTCAGGTCCTTCGGGACGGATGGTGAAGTGCATGGTCGAAATCTATCGCAGCCCCCGGACTAGCTCCCGCCCTCGACCACCGTGACGGCCTTGCCCTGAGCCGCGTCCCAAACGACCGAGCGCCATCCCTCGTGATAGGTGGGATGCGAGAACAGCGGACGCGGCACCTGCCGCAGGTGCTCATAAGCGGCGCGGTCGATCAGGATCATGGCGAGGTGCTCCGCCTCATAGGCGTCGGGCGCCTGCCACGGCGGCAACCGGTCGGACCGCTCGACACCATCGGCGATCAGCCGGTCGACGAACGGAACCGCCTGCCGGTGCAGCGGATCCTGGTCGGTGTAAACGACATGCTGCTCGAAACCCTGCTCATAGTCATAGAGCACGCGGCCGCCATCGCTGCGGATCGTGATGGAGAGTCGGGCCGACGCGCAGGGGCCCGGCCCAACGCTCACCTCGAGCACGTCACGCGCTGCTGCGCTGCGAAAGCTGACCCCGCGCGCCTTGCGCACCTCGCAGGATGGACCCGGCGCCTCGGCAAACGCCACGGCGAGCCCGCCGGCAACCATCGCCACTGCCACCGCAAGCCCCGCCAGACGCATCATGAAAGCCTCCTTCGACCCAAGCGCAGAACTGCACCCACGCTACCACGTCAGGACAGACCCGGACAGCACACCCTCTCGCCCGTAACCGCCATGCACCCGGCCCCTTGCCGTGGTCGAACAAAAGTCTAGTCTCGCCGCGTACAAAGGATGCAACGCATGAGCGATCCCGTCGGCCCCGGCGACCTGGTACTGTGCGTGAACGCCGCCCCGAACCATGTGACGGGCCAGCCGGTTCCGCTCGTCGCGGGCGAGACCTACCGCGTGATCGAGGTCATGGACTTCGCCTGCCCCTGCGGCCGCTCCGACGCGCTGCTCGATGTCGGCGTGGACTTTGCCTGGTGCCAGACCCGCTTCAGGCTGCTGCCGAAACCCAAGGCCGAGCCCCGCGTACGCAAGGCCTCGGTACCGAAGAAGAAGGAAACGGTGCGCTAGTTCCCTGGGGGATCACTCAAACCGCGCCAGGATCTCCTTCGGCACCCTGAGCGGGCGGAGGCTCCCGCGCGAGAGGATCGCCCATGTCGTCCGTGCACGGACGATCTCGCGCCCCTCCTTCGTGAACGAGGCAAATCGGTCGAACTTCGCCCCAACCGCAGCGTCCGCGACCCACGTCCGCGCCACGACGCTCTCGCCAACCGCCAGGTTTCCCATGTAGTCGATCTCGTGCCGGACCACGACCCAGACATAGGCCGCCGCCTGCTCGGCAGAGGCCGCTACCGCCCAGTGTGCGGTCGCCAGGTCCTGGACCCAACGCACCCACACGGCATTGTTGACGTGGCCGAGCTCGTCGATATCGGCCGGAAGGGCGGTGAACGAGGTCTCGAATTGGCGCATGCAGGCTCCGGTTGCCGTTTCCAGGGTGGTAGCGCCGGACGGAAGCGGTACGGTGACAGGTCCGGCTGGGGGGACTAGTGTACCGCTTTATGAATCCGATCAAAGCGCCCCTGGCTGCCTTCAATGCCGCAACGGCGACGACAAAGGCCGGCATCATCGCGTCCCTGTGCGGCGCCCTCGGCGTGCTGGGCGGGTTCGTCCTCTACATTGTCTTCACGCACCTGTTCGAACAGGGCGAGGCCGCGGCAAAGATGGTCGGCATCGCCGGCGGGCTTGCCGCCTCCGTGGCGATCGCCTGGTTCGGCCACCGGCTCTGGGAGACGATCGAACAAGGCGAGGTCACCCTGAACCTGCAGAGCCGCAGGACACTGATCGCAGCCGTCGCGCTGGTCGTCGTGTTCGAGCTGTCGGCATCCGCGTTCGAGGACCTGGTCCGTGCCCTCTCGGGCGATTTCGGCGCCATCGAACGCGTCGCCGCCAATATTGCCGGCCGCGACACCGGCGCCGCCGACACGAGCCTCTCGGCCGGAGAAGTGGCTGCCCTCCTCCCCGTGATGCGTGCCGAACTCGGACGGCTGCCGCCACCGCGCGACCCCGCCCTCTGCACGACTTGCACCCCATCGCCCGCGCTCCGCCTGGCCGCGCTGATACCGGTCGAAGCGCGCTACCGCATCTTCGCACCGGAACTTCAGCCCACGGACGAAACGCTGAAGGCACTCTTTTTTGGCGCCGGCTCCCTCTTCAGGGGCTTCGACACCAGCTGCCGCATCTCGCCAACGAGCACCAGCGATCTGGTCTGGAACAGGTTCGGGGACACATCGCAACCATCCCCCGCGCGCATCGCCGCCTGCCGCGAGGAACTGATGATGATGAGCGAGGACGCACGCCTCTCCCTCCTGCAGCAGGTCTTCGCCAACCTTCTCGCACGCCACGATCTCTACGACACCGCAAGCTTCGCGCGCACGGCGGAGGGCCGGGACCTTGTGCTCCCGG
>CAZYFM010000233.1:0-2993 GCA_964646885.1 uncultured Flavobacteriaceae bacterium | reverse complement strand
CCATGCGGATCGCGCCGTCGAGGCGCAGGCACTGGCCGTTGAAGTAGGTGTTGCGGGAGAGTTCGAGCACGAGGCTGCCGAACTCTTCCGGCTTGCCGAGGCGCTTGGGGAACGGCACCGAGGCCGCCAGGCTGTCGAGCACCTTCTGCGGCGCGCCGAGCATCAGCGGGGTCGCGAAGATGCCGGGCATGATCGAATTCACGCGGATACCGAGATCCATCAGGTCGCGTGCCAGCGGCAGAACGAGGCCGTTCACGCCGGCCTTCGCGGAACCATAGATGACCTGGCCGATCTGCGCGTCCTGCGCGGCCACCGAGGCCGTCAGCGTAATGGCACCACGCTCTCCGTCCTCGAGTTCCTTGAGCGTCGCCATGCCTTCGGCGGCGATGGATGCCATGCGATACGAGGCGACGAGGATGCCGTTGACGCCGTAGGCATAGTCTTCCGTGGGCGTGCGCTTGTAGCGTCCATTCTCCTTGTCGAATGCCAGGGTCTTTCCGCGCTTCGAGGTCATCGCGCAGTGAACAAGCACGCGCTCCTGGCCGTGGGCCGCGCGCGCCTTCTCGAAGCCGGCAAGCGAACTGTCCTCGCTCGTGATGTCGACCTTGCAGAACACGCCGCCGATTTCCTTCGCGACGGCTTCTCCGGCGGCTTCGTTGATGTCAAAGATGGCGACCTTTGCGCCGGCACCCGCGAGCGCCTGTGCGCTGGCCTTGCCCAGTCCGGACGCGCCGCCGGTCACGATGGCTGATACTGTCTTGTCGATCTTCATTTCGTTTCTCCCGTCCCTGTCTGTCGTGGGTTTCACCGGGCATCGCTGATGCCTGCAAAACCAGAGTGCGCCGACCATTGACCGAAAGGCCGGGGCCGCGCAACCCGTACTGCCTTTCCTGCGCGGATCACCCAAAACAGGTATGGCTTGCCTGCCCCCTGAATTGCTATTTCCGCAGCGTCACTCGGAACAGGTGCCATGAAGAAACTTGCCCTCGCGATCGTCCTGCTTGCTGCCGCCCCTGCTGCCTCCGCGGACGAGACCGTGGACCGGTTTGCCGAGGGCCTTGCCTTCTGCGCCGGCGCGGTTCAGGGAAATCCGCTCGGGCTCCAGGCCGCCAGGGCGGGTTGGGATCGCACGCCGCTTGTCGTGAACAGCTTCCAGAAGTCCGGCGTGCGCGCCTTTCATTCAGGCAGCCTCGTGCAGTGCCACGTGCAAACGGCGAACAGGCCCCAGGACCTGCGCTTGCTTGAGAAGGCACTCGACAGCACGGCGCCGGAAAAGCTTGGGCTTCGCCGCCTTGCGTGGGCACAGCCTCGCAAGCGGCCACTCTTCAATGATGACTACCGGCAATGGCGCTGGGATGTTGCCGCCAGTGGCGGCGTCGTAAGCTTCGAGGTCAACGAACTTCCGGGCGCCCGCATCGACCTGCCGCGCGAGCAGGCGCTCACGGCCACCGTCACCTTCAACAAGGGCGCCAGCTTCGTGGTTGCCGTGCCGCGCACGCTCTCGCCGACCCTTCCTCCTCTTCCCTCGATTGCCGAATCCCAGCGCGAATATGAGCGGATGTTTGTCGAGCTCACCAAAGCCTGCGAGAGCGAGATGCGCCTCTATGGCTATGGCCAGGGTACAGCCGTCGCACTCGCGGCCAAGGGCTACAGGCTCGTGCAGCGTGGTCCCCGCCATGAGTGGGCGCGGGATGGCCGCATCGTTTCGATCGAACGGCAGGGACCTGGCCCGTGCAAGGTCATTGCGCGCGGGGCAACCATGAATGTCAGCGCGGTGAAGGACGAACTGCGCCGCTTCCTGGCAAATGCCTCGCCCGCCTATGTCGAGGGCGAGCGCATCACCGTGACGATCCCGGAAATGGGATCACGCTACGATCATTGGGTGACGCCGTTCGAGCGCATCACAAGGAAATCGATCAGCCGGCTTCGCGTGCAGGAGAACCGGTGGGCGACAGAGGCCGGTGGACCGGACAATTTTGCGATGGTTTCGACGGCGGATCACTATGAAACCGCCGGCATCGACATCGAACCCGAAGGGCCTCTCATGACGGCGCTCATCGAGTCGATGTCCGTCTGCGCCGTGACAACGGATGAGTTTGGCATATCGCTGATCCGCGGGCGCATGAAGCACCTCGCGGATTCCAGGGACGAGCGTTATGGGCGCGTACTGGACCAGGCCGAGATCAAGTTCACGGCCGGCGGCAACTGGATTGGCTGCACGATGGAAATCCATACCCGTCCGCAGGACGACTGGATCGTCAAGCTGGCGCTCGAGCGCTGGCTGTCATGGAGCGGCAAGAAGGTCGAGTGGAAGGCGCGCGAGGTGCCTGTCACGAATCCGCAGTCAGGCATCTCCTGGACGGAGACAAAGGTCAACGCGACCTTCGGCGAACTGCGTCGCGGCATCCTGCTTGAAAAATTCCCGGACAAGAAACTGGGCGGAGAAACAGGTCCCCGCTTCCAGTTCCAGTCCATGGTGGCGTTCTACTGACGGCGTGACCGGTCAGTTTCCCGACGCGGTCTTGGGCGGCGGGACACGGTCAATGCTGTCGAAGAACTTGCGGCCGAGCGCGAGCAGTTGGCCATCGCTGAGATGTTCGACCGTCTCCCAGCCCTTGATGTGCGGGACCAAGGCGGCGCGGTGTTTCTCGACGTAGTGACGGAAGTCCGCCTGCGCCTGGCGTGATCCTGTCACCAGGACTTCCTGCACGCCCTTCAGCCCCTCGCAGACTTCGGCATAGAACTCGTGGATTGCACGGACGTCCGAGCCATGCTGGCGCGTGTAGTGCGAGTGATCCTTGACCTTCCTTGCTTCCACTTCGCTTGCAGAGAACTGCTGGATCAGGGCGTTGTGGTGGTCCAACCAGACGACGGCGTGAAACTGGGTCATGGCGATGCTCCATTCATTGCGGCGCGCGCCCCATCGGCGTCGCTCCCTTTCATGCCCCATTGAGCACCGAATTGAGACGCCCGGCCTTGATTTGGGTCAAGCG
>CAZYFM010000232.1:0-3010 GCA_964646885.1 uncultured Flavobacteriaceae bacterium | reverse complement strand
AGCCGCCTGGCGCAGGAGGGCCAGCAGACCAAAATGGAGATGGTCTATCAGTACCTGACTGGCCCCCGCTTTCGCCACCGCATCGACGCCATCGTCGAGAAGTTCACAGACATGCAGGATGACCTCGACCGCGAGCGCAAAACCATGATGCGGATGTGGGCCAAACGCGAGGAGCAGCTCCGTGGCGTGCTGGATTCGAGTATCCCTCCGGCGGCGGCCGCCTTGTGTAGTTTGAGAGGCGGCCCGAGGATTTGACCTTAAGTCTAGCTTTAAGGTCACATGGCGAATGCAGGTCAATGTGTTGGGCGCCGAGCGTCGGCGACGATGGAGTTACGACGAGAAGGTTCGCCTGGTCGAAGAGACCTTGCAGGTTGGCGAGACAGTCTGCGGCGTGGCGCGCCGGCACGGAGTGGCTCATAGCCTGCTGTTTACCTGGCGTCGGCAAGCGCGTCAGGGTCGACTGGGCGGAGATGCAGCGCCTGCTCTTGTGCCCGTCGAGATCACGCCTGTGGCGGCTCCGGTCTCGGTCGGCGTGCCACTACCGGCGTCTCCATCGCCTGCACAGCGCACAGCGACTGGAATCATCGAGATCGAGCTTGGCGGCGGCTGTCGCGTTCGCGTTGACCGGGACGTGGACCTTGAGGCGCTGCAGCGGGTTCTTGAACTTCTGCGGCGACGATGATTCCGACTCCGAGCGGCGTCAGGGTCTGGATTGCCACCGGCCATACGGACATGCGCCGCGGCATGCAAAGCCTGGCGCTTGCGGTTCAGGAAAGCCTGAAGCGCGATCCTCATGCTGGCGATCTCTACATCTTCCGGGGCCGTCGCGGCGATCTGGTCAAGATCCTCTGGCACGACGGGTTGGGCATGTCGCTCTACGCCAAGCGGCTGGATCGCGGCAGGTTCATCTGGCCGTCGGCGTCGGACGGCGCGGTATCGATCTCAGCAGCGCAGATGGCCTACATGCTCGAGGGCATCGACTGGCGGAATCCGCAGCTGAGCTGGCGACCGCAGAGCGCGGGCTGATCCTGGAAAATCTGCGGCTGCCGGCATTTTGGGGAGTCCCAACGCATCCAATCTGTGATTCACTGCGTCGTATGGATGCTGATCGCGACGCTGCTGCGGATGACGTTGCCGCCCTGAAGGAGGCGCTGGCAGTCGAGCGTGCGAAGGGGTTTGAGGTTGCCGCCGAGCTCGCGGTCGCCCGCGCGAAAGCATCGGAAGACGAAGCGCTGATCGCCCAGCAGAAGCTGCAGATCGCCAAGCTAAGGCATCAGATCTATGGACAGCGGTCGGAACGTTCTTCGCGGCTGATCGAGCAGTTGACGCTGACGTTTGAAGAGCTGGAAGCCGACGCCACCGAGGACGAGCTTGCGGCGGAACGGGCCGTGGCCAGGACGACGACGGTGCGAGGATTTACCCGCAAGCGCACCGAGCGCCAGACCTTTCCGGAGCACCTTCCTCGCGAGCGGGTGGTGATCGATCCTCCGACCGCTTGTGAATGCTGCGGCAGCAATCGCCTGCGCAAGCTCGGCGAGGACGTGACGCGGACGCTCGAAGTGGTGCCGCGCCAATGGAAGGTGATCGAGACGGTCCGGGAGAAGTTCTCCTGCCGCGACTGCGAGAAGATCAGCCAGCCGCCGGCGCCGTTCCATGCGGTCGCCCGGGGATGGGCTGGCCCGAGCCTGTTGGCCATGCTGATGTTCGAGAAGTTCGGCCAGCATCAGCCGCTAAACCGCCAGGCCGAGCGCTACGCCCTGGAAGGGGTGCCGATCGCGCTGTCGACCATGGCGGATGCCGTGGGATCGGTCTGTGCGTCGCTGGACCCCTTGCTGCGCCTGGTGGAGGCCCATGTCATGGCGGCCGAGCGGCTCCATGCCGACGATACGACCGTGCCGGTGCTGGCCAAGGGCAAGACCGACACGGCACGGTGCTGGATCTACGTCCGGGACGACCGGCCATTTGGGGGCACGGACCCGCCGGCGGCGATATTCTATTACTCCCGAGATCGCAGGGGCGAGCATCCCCAGGGGCATCTGGCTCGCTATGGGGGCATCCTGCAGGCCGACGCCTATGACGGGTACAACCAGCTCTATCTGGCCGGGCGCCAGCCCGGGCCGATCCGGGAGGCTGCCTGCTGGTCGCATGGAAGGCGTCCGTTCTTTGCCATGGCCGACATCGAAGAGAATGCCCGGCGCAAGGCCGCCGGAAAGAAGGAAATCCCGCTCTCTCCGATCGCGATCGAGGTCGTGCGGCGGATCGATGCTCTCTTCGAGATCGAGCGTTCCGTCAATGGCAGGAGCCCCGAAGAGCGTCTTCAGGTGCGGCAGACGCTGAGCCGGCCCCTGGTCGAGGACCTTCAGATTTATATGCGGGAGCAGCTTGCCAGGCTGTCCCGTGGGCATGACCTGGCCAAGGCGTTCAACTACATCCTCAAGCGTTGGGCGAGCTTCACGCTGTTCCTGCAGGACGGCCGCGTGTGCCTCTCCAACAATGCCGCCGAACGAGGGTTGCGGGGCATCGCTCTTGGACGAAAATCCTGGCTGTTCTGCGGCTCTGATCGCGGCGGACGGCGCGCCGCCGCCATGTACAGCCTGATCGTCACGGCCAAGATGAACGGCGTCGATCCGCAAGCCTGGCTGGCCGATGTCCTTGCCCGCATTGCCGCCCATCCAGTTCACCGGTTGGACGAACTTCTGCCGTGGAATTGGACGCCGGCATCAGCGATCTCCGCTCAAGCGGCATGACCACCCACGTCAACAAGGTTCATCACGTCACCACCATCACCCAGGTCGCCAAGGACCCCGGCGTAGACGAAGATTGGCTGTGGGACATCGCGAACGAATTGGAAATCGAGGACGGCGTCATCTGGGTCTATGGCGTCGGAGATGACGGCATCCAGGCGTTCACTGACTTCGGAATCGAAAACCTCATCGAGCTGATCAGGTTCTACAAAGAGAACCCTGGACTGCTCAGGCGGTAACTCTGCGGCCTACGCCGAATGGATACG
>CAZYFM010000231.1:0-3043 GCA_964646885.1 uncultured Flavobacteriaceae bacterium | reverse complement strand
GGCTCTTCGGCAAGCCCGACGCCGGCGTGGACATGACCTTCGACTTCGGCCAACTCGCCGCCCACGTGGCCAAGACGCGCACGCTGTGTGCCGGCTCCATCGTCGGATCGGGCACGGTGTCGAACAAGCAGGGCGGCCTGTGGGGCTCGTCGATCGCCAACGGCGGCGTGGGCTACTGCTGCCTGGCCGAGGTCCGCACCTACGAGACCATCGAGCAGGGCAAGCCCGTCACGCCCTTCATGCAGCACGGCGACACGGTGCGCATCGAGATGTTCGACGCCGAAGGCCGCAACATCTTCGGCGCGATCGAGAACCGGGTGGACACGGCCAAGGCCGTGTGACGCTGCGCAGGCTCGAGCGCTGCTCCTGATTGCGCAGGCTCGGCGGCCTGCAACATCCATCCGCCGAACAACCCGCGCGCGCTGCTGCCGCGGCGACCGCCCCGGCCTGGCCGATTGCTGTCTGGTGCCCCAGGTCTGCAACGCGCGGCGCTTCCACGGCCCGCTGCAGGCCCATCCCACCATCACCCGCATCGTCGACGCGTGCGAGCAACTGCCGGGCATCGGCTTCAGCGCCGGTGCGGTCTGTGCCGCCCACAGCAGGGCGGCCTTGGCACCGGCATCGCGCGCAGCCGCTTGCTGTCCGTACGATATTCAAATGGACTGGTCATCTGACTAGACGCAGGAGATGCAATGCGCACTTGGCCCGTGCAAGACGCCAAAGCCCGGTTCAGCGAATTCCTGGACGCGTGCCTGGCTGAGGGCCCGCAGATGGTGACAAGGCGCGGCACCGAAGCTGCAGTCCTCGTCCCGGTGGAGGAATGGCGGCGCCTGCAGGCAGCCGCAAGGCCGTCACTCAAGCAATTGCTGCTGTCCGATTCGGCCCGCGCCGACCTGGCGCTGCCCGAGCGCGGGCACGCCCGGCGCCGGCCGGTAAGCGCATTCCGGTAGGGCTGATGTACCTGCTGGACACCAACGTCGTATCGGAACTGCGCAAGCAGCGTCCGCATGGCGGCGTGCTGGCGTGGCTCGACTCGGTGGAGGACGCACACCTCCATGTCGCTGCCATCACCCTGGGCGAAATTCAGGCCGGGATAGAACTCACGCGGGAACAAGGCGCGGCAAAGGCCGCGGAGATCGAAGCCTGGCTGAACCTGGTGGCAAGCGCATACAACATCCTGCCGATGGATGCCGTGGCCTTCCGCATGTGGGCAAGACTGATGCACCGCCGCTCCGACACCCTGTATGAGGACGCGATGATTGCCGCAGTCGCCAAGACTCATGGGCTGACGGTCGTGACGAGAAACGTAGCCGACTTCGCTGATTTCGGCGTGGCCCTCGTCAATCCATTCGGCGGCGCTGTGCCATAGCACCGCGGTGCGGGCTGCTGCACAGCCGGTGCCGGAATGCCCGGCGATGAATGCCCGGGGTTGACCACCTGCTGGATGGTGTCCCCGGACTGTCGGCTCGAGCGAAGGGTTCGGCCTCGCCGCCAGCCGCAACCTATGCGGCCTCCACGTGAAGCTTGACGCCGAGGGCTCATGCGACTTTGAGCACGGTGGCAAAGCTTGGATTGCCGTCGGTGCTGAGCGCGCGGTAGAGGCTTTCCCTGCTGAGCCCGGCGTCTTTGGCGACTTGCGTCATGCCTTTGGCGCGTGGGGCGTCGCCGAGCGCCCGAGCAATGCCGGAAGCATCGTCGGGCGCCTCCTCGGGCCAAGCGTCCAGGTAAGCCGCCATGTCTTCCGGTGTCTCGAGGTACTGGGTGACGTCGTAGAGCGTCGTCTTGGTTTTCGGCTTGCGCGTCGTTGCGGCGGTGGATTTGGCCATGGTTCCTGCTCCTTGAACCCCTGTGCCGGCTTGGTCGCCCGAGCAATGTCCTTCTCCTGGGTCGACTCGTCGCCGCCCGCGAGCAAGAGCAGCAGCCCATTGCCTCGGAGCGAGTAGTCCACCCGGCAGCTATGCAGCTTGAAGCAGGAATTCGACCTTGACGGCTTCGTACGGGAAGACGATCCCCCCCCCTTCTGCCCGGTCAAGCACGCCGGCACTGAGGAGCGCCATCACGTCGCTATGAACGGCCTTGACGTCTCGATCGACGCGACGCGCTGCTTCCCGGATGGACACAGGCCCAGCTCCGCAAAGTGCCTTCAAGAGTTCCCAGCGCTTGGCGGTGAGAACTTTCCAGAGAAGTTCAGGAGAGGAAAAACTGATCCGAGCCGACCTCTGCGGCTTGCCGGTGCGCCAGGCGCTCGCAAAGTCGGTCATCGACTTCCTGGGGGCTCGAACTTCAAGAGTGACTGTTTTCACGGTTCCACCTCGCTATATCTCGCTCGAAGGCAGCGAGAAGTGCCTCGGGCGTGGTGAAGGCGTACTCGGACTCCTTCTCGCCGTAGTGGCGATGATCCCCTTTGCCGACCTCGTTGTCGTACAGAACCACGCAAACGCCGTCAACGACGTAGGCGAGGCGGTATTTGAACTCGTGGGATGACCCAGCTACTAAAGCCGGCACCTTCCAGAGAACCAGTTCGGCGAAAGCGCTCTCGGCGTAGACGATGCGCGTTCGCGCGACGAGGGTCGCCTTCATGTTGATCATGATGACAACACAGGTATGTGTTGTCAACTACGCCAACAAGCCCGCCCGGTGCGATGCCTAACGAAGCTCAGCCGCGGCCGAAGGCTGTCGGCTGGAGCGACTAGTTAGACCCCGGCCAACGCGGCATTGATCTTCCCCCAAGCTTCTCCACCCAAATTGGCTTCTGTAACGTAGGAGCAGCGCGGAGACTTTGTACTGTATCTGTGAGGGTAATTCTTTATGACATCGCTCTCAAGCCAAAGGCGTGCAGCACGCATGACGAGAAGAATTGCGCCACGTTCTGCCGCGCGCTCCGCCAGTTCTAGCATCTTGCTTTGACTTGGCAGCCGAACTGTAGCGTCAAAGTTTGTGCTTGCCCAAGGATTGATTTGCAATGCAGCGACCTTTCTTGCAACGTACTGGTCACCATAGCGTTCGCAGAGAGTACGAAGCCGGGGGCGCCACCAATCGCGCA
>CAZYFM010000230.1:0-3043 GCA_964646885.1 uncultured Flavobacteriaceae bacterium | reverse complement strand
ACGAAAGATGGCACGCCGGCCTGCAGCGCCAGCGCCTCGACATGGCACCGGCTCGCCGCGCTCGGCCGGATGACGAGGTTGGCCGACAGCAGCTTGTCGGCAAATGCCTGCAGGGCAACGCTCGCGACGCGCACGGCAGCGCAGGGCAGGTAGTGATGCAGGATCATGTGTGCCGTCGCATGATCGCCGGTTTGCAGTGCGCCGGTCGCATGAAGGAGCAGTTCCTCGTCGGTCGCCAGCTCGACTTCATTGATGCGGTTCAGCGCAAGCGGCCGGCGCGCACAGGCCTCATGCACTTGCATCAGCGCACCAAGCGCCATCAGCGGCATCGACACGTGGCGGGGACATAGGGCCTGGTGCCGGCTGTCCAGCATGCCATCCGGCCTTCTGAGTTCGGTCCAGTAGCGAAGGGCCCATACGACGAAGCGCTCCGCGAAGGGGAGGTCGTCGAAATGGCGAACCGGAACCGGACCGGAAAAGGGCTGCAAAGCGCCGGAAATCGTGCTCATCTCAAGGAATATAATGCAAATGAGAATGAGTCGCAACAATAAAGTCAGGCGCGACGGACACGGCGGCCCGTACGCCGCGCAGCGGGCGCTGCATCGGCCGTCGCGCGTGAAGCCTCGTTGAGCGCCACGACGGCACGCGCTTCGTTCAGGAGCGCAACGCGCAGCTCTGCGGGCGCGAGCACCTGCACCTCCGTTCCGAGACGAAGCAATTGCCGGGCCGAGTAATCCGGCGTCTCGAACGGGATCTCGGCGCGCACCCAGTCATTTCGCGCGGTCGCGATCCGTGTCTCTTCAGCCATCTGCGCGGCAGCCGGCATGACGGCACGAAGAATGCGCAGCCCTTCCTCCGAAATGAGCACCTGCGCGCGAGCGCCCATCAGACGTTCCTCAAATCGTGCGGTCCATGCTGCCCAGTGCCGTGCGAGGTCAAACCGCCTGGGGCGCGACGCAGGCGCGTCGAGCACGTGCAGGTGCAGGATGTTCGACACGCGATAGATGCGCGCCTGCGCGCGCTCGGCAGCAACAAGGTACCAGAGCCCGCCCTTCTGGACGAGGCCGAGCGGATCCAGGCGCCGGCGCACCGTACCCTTCCAGCTCTCGTAGGCGATCTCGACGCGCTTTTGCTGCCAGACGGCTGACGCAAGGGCAGGCAGGCAGGGCAGGTCCTCGTGACGGTGGTACCAGGGCACCGGATCCACATGGAACCGTGCCGCAATGCGCTGCGCCGTTGCACCTGAATCGACAGGAAGGCTTGCAAGGATCTTGAGCTGGGCCGCCGCAGCATCGGAGGAGACGCCGAGGTCCCGCGCCACGTGGGCAAGGCCTGCCAGCGGAAGGGCCGCCGCTTCGCCGGGCGTAAGGCCCGTGAGTCGCGTGCGATAGCCCTCGTGCAGCGAGATCCCGCCATTGCGGCCCGTTTCGGCATAGACAGGAACTCCGGCCGCGCTCAGCGCATCGATGTCGCGATAGATGGTGCGCTCCGACACCTCGAACTCGCGCGCAAGCACGCTGGCCGCCACGCGTCCGCGCATCTGCAGCACCATCAGGATCGACAGGAGGCGGCTAGCCCGCATGATATTCCAGACCCGGATTAAACCCTGACACAGGATGTCAGGATAATCAGACTATACACGGCGCATGGCAACGCGTCGAACATCAGGACAGCCCGCGGGGGGCACGCAGTCAGGTCTTCACGGTAAACGGCCGCGTGTTTCCGCGCCGGCGCTTTTCGAGTTGCGCAGCTACGCGATGGCACCAGGCCAGCGCGACGTTCTCAATGAAATGTTCGAGAAGCATTTCCTTGATGCCTATGTGGCTGCGGGCGCGAGCATCCTCGGCGTGTTCAGCAATGCCGATGACCCGGACAGGTGGATCTGGATCCGTGCCTTCCCGAACCCCGCCGCACGGGCGAAGGCGCTCGAGGGCTTTTACGAAAGCGCGGCGTGGCTGTCGCGACGGGCGTCTGCAAACCGCACCATTCGTTCAAGCCGGGATGCCATCTTGCTGAAGCGGCACGCGGGCGACCTTGAAGGCCTCCAGGTGCCGCCGCTTTCACGCGCGAGGCGGCCCTCATCGCTCATCGAATGCACAAGATACTTCCTGAAGCGGGGCGAAGATGAAGGAGAGGTTCTGGGATTTATCCAGGCCAAAGCCCTGCCGCTCCTGAAGCGACTTGGAGCGGCACCCTGTCTTCTGCTGTCAAGGGCGGATGTTCCGAACCTCTATCCGCGCGCTCCGCTCCGTCAGTCGCCGGTCGTGGTGTCGCTTCTGCGCTTTTCCTCCATAGACGCGCACAGGCGTCATCTGCTGGCGCGCAAGGCATCACGTGAATGGGCCGCGGTGGAACTCGAATTGGCGTCAAGGCTGAAGGGCCCTCCGGAAAGTTGGCGGCTCCAGCCCATGCGCCGCTCGGCGCTTCGTTGAAACGGACTTGAAAGCAAGGAGAAAGCAGATGGACAAGGACAGGCGAACACTTCTGGGAGCTGGCGTCATGACAGTTGCCGCATCGATGTTGCCGGCCAGTGCGACCGCGATCGCAAGGCCCGCTACATTCGATCCCGTGCCGCCGCTGCCTGAAAAACCGACACCAGGCAGGCCGGGCGACTTCGCCTTCCTCACCGGCGAGTGGCGCATCCACAACAACTCGATCGTCAACGGCACCTGGCTTGAATACGAGGGCGAAGCGACAGTCCATTCGATCCTGGGCGGTATCGGCAGCGTCGAGGAACTTCGCATTCCTGTGCGAAACTTCAGCGGCATGGGCTTGCGCCTGCTTGATGTCCAGCGGAGCGTCTGGTCGGATTTCTGGGTCAATGCGAAAAGCGGCGTCCTGACCTCGCCGGGGCAGGAGGGGAGCTTCGAGAATGGCGTGGGAATCTTCTCATCCGGCTACGAGGACAACGGCCGCAAGATGATCTCGGTGGGCCTGTGGGACCGCATCACGCCGGTCTCCTGCCGATGGCGCCAGGCCGTCTCCGCCGACGGCGGCCGCACCTGGGAGCACAACTGGCTCATGGACTGGAAGCGCGTGCGCT
>CAZYFM010000229.1:0-3064 GCA_964646885.1 uncultured Flavobacteriaceae bacterium | reverse complement strand
GCAATTTCAGCACCTCACTGCCATCGCCCATGCGCCGGTGCGGCGTGAGTTCGAAGGATTGTCCGAGCCGGCGGCCGATGGCGCGAGATGCGGCCTCGATGGATTTCAGCCGGTCGCTTCGAGTCGGGTCGATCTGTCCCGCGCGCTCATTCAACAGGGCAACGGCCTCGGGTGCTTGTTTGCCATGGACGACAGCCGGCAGGCCCGCAGCCTTGGCGGAGGCCGCGGCGCGCTGCGCCACCTCGCCCTTCCAGACCACGATCACTCGGTCTGTATGCCCTGCGTACGAGGCCGGCCCCGCGATGGCTGCGGGTTCGGCGCGCGTTACATCGGCTTGTCCATCGGCAGCGCTGGCCGCCATGATCGGCAGGCAAATGCACAGCAGGGTCCGCACTGCCTTCGTGGCAACCAGGCAACAGATCCCAAGCGCCTTCTCGTACCGGTTGTTACGCTGCATTCGATGGCTCCGATCCTCCCCGGCCACGACGCCGATCTCCTTGCGGAGACGCATATCATTTCACAAGCGACCGTCCTTCGCTTCGCTATCGGCCTGAAGGCGGCCGCGCTTGACGCGAATGCGGGATGCCCTGGATGGGAAGGTGCCCCGGCCTGAACAAACGTTCAGAGTGGAATTTCACTTTAGTGCTGGTGATTTCCCGGCACAATCAGGCCAAAGTCATGATTGGGCGCGGGTTTCCAGACGCTTTTCCCCGAAAATGCCCGCAGGACAAGGACTTTGCTGTTTTCGTTGGCCCGCTTCAGAGGCGGCAGTGCGCGTTCAGCACAAACGGCCTTCCCTACTCCTTGAGCTTTCCGGCCGCTTTCGCTTCCGCCACGTCCCGGGCCAGCGCCTCGCCGCTTTTGTAGTGCGGCACGCGGAACGTCAGGCGCTTGTAGCGCTGCAGGAAGCTGTTGCTGCCCTCGACTTCTTCCTTCCAGTATTTGTCGGCCAGGGCCATGTTGGCCTTGGGGTCGAGCATGAAGGCATCGCGCGATCCGCTGCCGCCGAAAATGTAGAGCTTGCCATCGATCATTTTCCAGGTGTCGGCGTCACCGCCCCAGGGAATGCCATAGACGATGCCGTTGGCGCAGTAGCCGCCGTATTGGGGAATGTATTTTTCCGGTGCGGCGTCAAAGCGCGCCTTGTGGTCCGTGCTGGCAAATTGAAACGTCACATCCTTCCAGGTGCTGCGGTACGCCGGATCGCCCCGACGATGCATGCCTTCCGTGAAATAGCTGACCACGTCATAGCCGCCCAGCATCAGCCGCCCGCCTTCCATGGGCTGGGCATTCACCGGTCCAAAGCCCTGCCCCGGGTTCTGCGCGTTCATCGCCGCGCAGCCGGACAGGGCCAAGATGAAGACAGCCAAGAAAATCAGGCGATGCATGGTTTCACTCCGGGTGGCGATTGTTTGGACCGCGCAATTATGGCCGAACGCGACCATGCAGAATCTCCCGGAAATGTCGATGCGCGGATTCCGGCGGCAGGCAAATTTGATCGGCGCTAAATTGATGGTTTTCGTTTCCGCAGGAAGCCCCATGAAAGCCCCGCAAGCCGACCGCGCCCGGCATTTCCACCAACTGCATGTGCCGGGCAAACCGCTGACCCTGTTCAATATCTGGGACGCCGGCAGTGCGATGGCGGTGGTCCGCGCCGGCGCGCCGGCGGTGGCGACCGGAAGCTGGTCCGTGGCGGCGGCGCACGGCGTGGCCGATGGCGAAGCGTTGCCCCTCGAGGCCGTGCTGGCCAACGCCAGGCGCATCGCGGACGCCGTGGATGTTCCTGTCACCATCGACTTCGAGGCCGGCTATGGCGCCAGCCCGGAGGCGGTGGGCGAATCCGTTGCGCGGCTGATCGCCACCGGAGCCATTGGCGTGAATATCGAGGACCGGATCATCGGGCGGGACGCTTTGCAGGCCCCCGCAGAGCAGGCGAAACGCCTCGCCTCGGCCCGGGGCGCGGCGGACCGCGCCGGCGTGCCGCTGTTCATCAATGCGCGCACGGACATCTTCCTCAACGCCCCGGCCGCCACCCATTCCGCAGCCATGGTCGATGAGGGCATCGCACGGGCCCGCGCGTATGCGGACGCGGGCGCCAGCGGGTTCTTTGTTCCGGGCCTGGTCGATGAAAAACTGCTTGAAAGTGTGTGCCGGGAATGTGCGCTGCCGGTCAATGTGATGATGTTTGCCGCCGCCCCGTCCGCCGCCCGGTGCGCGGAACTGGGCGTGGCCCGCATCAGCCACGGGCCGGGTCCGTACCGGGCCATGGCGAAGTGGCTGGAGGCCGCGGCCCGCGAGTTTTATCCCGCCAGATAACGATTTCAAATCGAAAGTCATTGATGGGCGAGCGTTTCCAGCCATTTTTGCCTTGAATCGCCCGCCAATCAACGAGTTTCAGTTCAGCGGCTGCCAGAACCTGCCCTACAACAAGATTGAAGTTCATTAAGAAAGATCAAAGACCTACCGGTGTTTATTATGAAAATGGGTGAACTTCTTTCCGAACCGTTCCCTCTCACCCCTACGCCCCCCCATCCACTGACATGACCTACGCCACCACCACCCCCGTTGCATCGCCCGACACCGCCAACACGACGCCGCCGGCACAAGCCATCAGCCGCGAAGTGCTGATCGAGAAGTACGCCAAGAACGGCGAGACCTCGACGACCGAGGTGCACAAGCGCGTGGCGCGGGCCCTGGCTGCGGTGGAGGCCGAAGACCGGCGCGAGGTGTGGGAAGCGAAGTTCCGCGCAACGCTGGAGGCGGGCTTCATCCCGGCCGGGCGCATCCAGTCTGCCGCCGGAACGCAGTTGTCCGCCACGCTCATCAACTGCTTCGTGCAGCCGGTGGGCGATTCCATCACCGAGGCGGTGGACGGCGTGCCGGGCATCTACACCGCGCTGGCCGAGGCGGCCGAGACCATGCGCCGCGGCGGCGGCGTGGGCTATGACTTTTCCGCCATCCGGCCCGAAGGCTCATGGGTAGGCGGCACGGATTCGCGCGCCTCCGGCCCGGTGTCGTACATGAAGGTGTTCGACCGCTCCTGCGAGACGGTGGAATCGGCCGG
>CAZYFM010000228.1:0-3136 GCA_964646885.1 uncultured Flavobacteriaceae bacterium | reverse complement strand
CTCCCTGCGATTCCTGGGTGGCCGGTACGCGCTGCCGCGCGACGCGGCCATGACGAGTTTTGGTGAGGGGGAGCAGGTGACCGGCGCGCGCAGCGCGCCATCCTCTTTCTCTTTGCGTCTTGCCTCCTTAGCGTTTTTGCGTGAACCCCTTCCTCCTTCCACCAAACACCCTCATCAACTATCCTGCCGCCACCAACCCCGCACGAGCCCCACATGCTGCTGCGCCTCCTCCTCGCCCTCACGCTCCTCACCACTCCCGCACTCGCCGCAGCCCCGCCGGCAACCCCCGTTCAGGTCAAGCCCGCCGACGAGGGCCCGCAAAACCCGTCCTTCGCCACCTACCGGAAAAAACTCCTCGACGCGATCACCCGCAAGGACATCAACGCGGTCACGAAGCTCATGGATCCGCGCATCAAGCTCGACTTCGGCGGCGGAGAAGGCATCGCCACGTTCCGCAAGAACTGGAACGTCACAAGCCCGGACACGCAGGTCTGGAAGGCGCTCGCGATCGTCGTGGGCAATGGCGGCCATTTCAACAATGCGGGCCTGACCGAGTTCGTGGCCCCCTATGTCTTCAGCGCCTGGCCCGATGACATCGATCCGTTCGAGAACGTGGCGATCACCGACCCGAAAGCCGAACTGCTCGATGGCCCGCACGAAAGCCGCCGCACCATTCGCAAGCTCGGCTTCGAGATCGTTGAAGTCCTGAAGGGCGCCGGCAAGCCCCAGCACGAGGCGGGCGAGGATGACTGGTCCGAAGTGAAGACGCAGGACGGCAAGCGGGGCTACGTGAAGGCAAGCCAGTACCGCAGTTCCATCGACTACCGCGCCGTGTTCGAGAAGAAGAAGGGCCGCTGGCGCATGACGGTCTTCATCGCCGGTGACTGACCCGTCCTTCAGCATCGCGCTCCCGCCGTCATGCGACGCGGGGCTTGCCCTCGCATTCTTCCGGCCACGCGCGGTCAAAGGCGTGGAACGGGTTGCGGGCAACACCTATGTGCGCAGCTTCCTGAGTGGCGGCAAGGCCGGCATCGTCGAGGCCACGGTCGGCCGCAAGGCGCTCACCGTGACTGTCCGGCATGCAAGGTCAGGGCAGGCGCCAGTCCGGGCAGCCGTCGAGGAACGCCTGAAGCGCTTCTTCAACCTGTCCCCGATCGAGGCGAAGGCCGCGCGCCTGTTCCGGCAGGACCCGGTGCTCTCAAAGCCTTTCGCGGCCAACCGCACCTTGCGTGTTCCGGGCTGCTGGGAGCCCTTCGAGCTCGGCGTACGCGCGATCCTTGGGCAGCAGGTCTCGGTCGCCGGCGCCACCACGTTGGCCGGCCGCATTGCCGCGCGCCACGGCCGCAAGGTCACGGGCGCCGCCGACGGCATCACGCATCTCTTCCCCGAGCCCCGCGATCTGGCGGACGCGGACCTCGCCGGCCTCGGCCTCACGACGCGCCGTGCCGCGACCATCACGGGCTTCGCGCAAGCCGTCCGCGACAGGCCTGCGCTGCTTGACACGCAAAAGCCGCTCGAGCGCTTCGTCGACGATCTGGTCGAGCTCGAGGGCTTCGGTCCCTGGACCGCGCACTACATGGCCATGCGCCTGGGCTACGCCGACGCGTTTCCCGCCTCCGACCTCGGCGTGCGCAAGGCCCTCAACATGGCCCCGGAGCGCGAGGTCCTGAAGATCGCTGAAGCCTGGCGCCCCTGGCGCGCCACCGCAGTGATGCTGCTGTGGAAGTCGCTGGGATGATACGTCAATTGCTCGCGCAAGCAGGAGGTGGAGTTACCCCTTCACATGCGTATCGACCCACGCGCCGAAGGCGTTGATGAAGCCCTGCAGGAACTTGCGCGTGCCGTCATTGGTGATCTTGCCGTCCGCATCAAACAGCTGCCCGGCACCGCCAATATAGGCCTCCGGCTGCGCCAGCGTCAGCACGTTGAGGAACACGAGCACCTGGCGAAGGTGATGGTTCGCACCGAAGCCGCCCGATGCGCCCGGGGACACGGTGACGACTGCGCCGGGCTTGCCGTTCCAGATGCTCTGGCCATAGGGGCGCGAGCCGATGTCGAGCGCGTTCTTCAGCGCGGCCGGCACCGAGCGGTTGTGCTCCGGCGTGACGAACAGCACCGCATCTGCCGGTTTCACCTGCGCGCGGAAGTCGACCCAGGCCTGAGGCGGGTTCGCGTCGTCGTCATTGTTGTAGAGCGGCAGATGCCCGATCTCGACGATGCGCAGCTTCAGGTTCGGCGGTGCGAGTTCCGCCAGCTGCTGCGCGACCTTGCGGTTGAGGGAGTTCCTGCTCAGGCTGCCGACGATCACGGCCACGTCTTTGGTCTTGCTCATGTCTCATGTCCCTGTACTGCCGCATCGCCCTGGACCGGAAGCGGTGGCACGCGCGGCGTCTGGCGAGTTATATGGCTGGTTACGGAGGAGAGGACAATCAGGCGCAGCATTGACGGATTGTATCCGTGGGGGAGACAATATGGCCAACGTGGGAAGGAAGGGGTTTCACGCGAAGAGGCGCGAAAAACAGGGAACGCGCGAAAAGAGAGTGCCACACTTGCACGACCGCCCCACTATCTCCGTCATGGTCTGCGAAGGCAGACCAACCACGACTTTCCAGCCTCGCCATCCACGCCGATAGTCGTGGGTGGTTCGCCTACGCGAACCATGACAAAGGTGGGATTGGTGTATTGCGCGGCGACGACGGGATTGCGGTCAGGAAGACTAGCATTCGGTACTGAGGCGGTGCTGTCCTATCCCGCCACACGGTACGGTACACATCGTGCACCAGGAGTTCAAAAGTGGGATCCGCGCCGGCTTCGGGTACAAAAGATTTTGCGTGACGCGGAATGAAGTAGCCAGCTTCCTCAACAAATCGTTTCTCAAGCACAATGAACAAGCCATCTGGTTCGCTGACAATTCTAACTCCAACTGGCTTCAGCAACTGGATCTCATGCGGCCACTGCTCCTTTGGCACATCTCCTTGCTGGTCAACCGTGGTCATCAGCGTGTGAGCTGCGAGAGAAGCAGCGCGCAACTCTTGGTCATTCGGGATCCGCGCGCTGCAATTCGAGAGCAACGAAAGCAGGAACAGGAGTGCAAGAAAGAGCCAGGCTGCGCGTACTGCAAATGGCGATTTCTCAT
>CAZYFM010000227.1:0-3230 GCA_964646885.1 uncultured Flavobacteriaceae bacterium | reverse complement strand
ACGGTTGCCGTCATGCAGGAGCGCACGCGCCATTGCGATGGCTGCGTGGCGGTCGGTTCCGGCTCGCTCACCGACACGGTGCGCTATGCCACCTACAAGGACGGCCGGAAATTCGTGAGCTTCGCCACTGCCGCGTCGATGAACGGCTATGGTGCCGGCACCGCCTCGGTGACACTTGCGAACGGCTACAAGACGTCGCTCAAGGCCCATGCGCCGCGCGGCGTCTTCGTCGATCTTGCCGTCAATGCCGCGGCTCCCGGCTGGCTGGCGGCGGCGGGACTGGGCGACAGCCTGTGCCGGCCCACGGCGCAGGTCGAATGGTATGCCGCGCACAAGCTTTTCGGCACGGCCTACACCAAGACGCCCTTCGATCTCTTCAATGCCGAGAACGACGAGGCCGAGATGATCCGCACGGCGCCGGGCCTCGCGCAGCATTCCATCGAGGCGAACGGCTTCCTCTACCGCGTGCTGGTCGAAGCGAGCTTCGGCAACAACATCATCGGCTCTTCCCATTCCGGTTCGATGGGCGAGCACCAGGTTTCGCACTGGATCGACATGTTCGCAGGTGCTGCACATCCGGGCAGCATCCACGGCCAGCAGGTCGGTGTTGCCTCGATCGCGCTGGCGCGGCTGCACAAGCAGCTGCTCACGCTGGAGCGCTGGCCAGAGGTCAGGCCCACCCGCATATCTGAGCGCGAGTTTGCCAGCCGCTACGGCGAGGAGTTGGGGCTGATGATGTTCAAAGAAGCCTCCAAAAAGGCACTCGATGCCGCGGCAGCGGCGCGCATCAACGAGACTCTTTCCCAAGTCTGGCCGCAGCTTCGCGCGGAGCTTGCTCCCATGCTGATGGACCCGGACGAAATGGCAGCAATCATCGCCAGCGCCGGCGGCCCCACCACGGCAAGTGAACTTGGCCTGCCGCTGCCTGTCTGGCGCGAGGCCATGAAACGGGCGCGTGACGTGCGCAACCGCTTTTCATTCCTGGACCTGGCGGATGACGCAGGCCTTCTCGACGATTTCATCGCAAGCGACCGGCAATAGGACGGCACAATGGCATCAGTCACACTGCGCAACATCCGGAAGAAATACGGCGACGTCGAAGTGATTCACGGCGTTGACCTCGACATTGCCGACGGCAGCTTCGTGGTGCTGCTGGGGCCGTCAGGCTGCGGCAAGTCGACGTTGCTGCGCTCCATCGCCGGGCTCGAGAGTATCAGTTCGGGAGACATCGAGATCGCCGGGCGGCGCGTCAATGACGAACACCCGAAAGACCGCGACATCGCCATGGTGTTCCAGAACTACGCGCTCTATGCCCACATGAACGTCAAGGACAACATGAGTTTCTCGCTGACGCTGGCCAAGCGGCCGCAGAGCGAGATCGACGAGAAGGTGAACTGGGCCGCCAAGATCCTCAATCTCGAATCCTACCTGACGCGCTATCCGCGCGAACTTTCCGGCGGCCAACGCCAGCGCGTCGCCATGGGCCGGGCCATCGTGCGCAATCCGGCGGTGTTCCTCTTCGATGAGCCGCTGTCCAACCTCGATGCCAAGCTGCGCGTGCAGATGCGCACCGAGATCAAGGAACTGCATGAGAGGCTCAAGACCACCACCGTCTATGTGACGCATGACCAGATCGAGGCCATGACCATGGCCGACAAGATCGTGATCCTGAAGGACGGCGTCATCGAGCAGGAAGGCTCGCCTCTCGATGTTTATGACCATCCGGCCAATCTCTTCGTTGCCTCGTTCATCGGCTCGCCGGCCATGAACCTGATCAAGGGCAAGGTCACCGGGGGGACGTTCACCTCCGAGAGCGGGATTTCCTTTCCGCTGCCGAAGCACCATGGCGCCAGGGACGGGCAGGCGGTGGTCTATGGCATCCGCCCCGAGCATCTCGAAATCGGACAGGGTGTTGATGTCACGGTTTCCGTCACGGAACCCACCGGTCCCGAAACCCACATCTACAGTGACGCAGGCAGCGACGAGATCTGCGCGGTGGTGCGCGAGCGCTTTGACCTCAAACGCGGCGACAAGGCGAGCTTCGCGGTCCGCCTCGACCGCGTCCACCTCTTCGATGCGGAAACGGGCAAGGCGCTGTGAGCGGGACCATCACCATACTGGGCGCTGGCGTCATGGGAACTGCCATGGTGCTGCCCTTCTCCGACCGCGGCATGAAGGTGCGGCTGGTTGGCACCCATCTCGATCGCGCCATCATCGACAGCGTGAAGGCAAAGGGGCTTCATCCCAAGCTCAACGTGACGCTGCCGCGCGATGTGGCGGCTTTCCAGCACGACGCGTTCGGCAAGGCGCTTGGTGACGACAGTGACTACATCCTGCTGGGCGTTGCTTCGGCAGGTGTCGGCTGGGCGATCGACAGGCTGTGCGAGAACCTGAAGCGGCCAGTGCCGGTGGTGATGATCACCAAGGGCCTGCAGCCGGAAGGCGGCGAGCTTCTGGCCTTCCCGGATGTCGTGCAGCGCGAACTGAAAAAGCGCCTTGGCTTTGCCGTCCCCGTTGCGGCAATCGGCGGCCCCTGCATTGCCGGTGAACTTGCGGTCAGGCGCCAGACCGGCACGGTGGTGGTGTCGCGCGACCGGGCGCTCGCCGAACAAATCTGTGGTGACTTCGAGACCGATTACTATCATCCGCGCGTCTCGACCGACATGATCGGCGTTGAAGTCTGCGCGGCCTTCAAGAATTTCTTCGCCATCGCCGTGGGCTGGGCCAGGGGCCAGTTCGAGGTGCTGGCGGAAGCCGAGAACAAGGCCCGCAACAACAATCCGGCCGCCATCCTCTTTGACCAGGCCACCCGCGAGATGATGGCCCTGACGCTGGCGCTCAAGGGCACGGCGGAAAGTGTCTGGGGCATGCCCGGCGTCGGCGACCTCTATGTCACCTGCATGGCGGGGCGCAATTCCAGGCTTGGCGAACATCTGGGGCGGGGCATGACCTACAGTGCCGTGAAGGCAGGCCCGATGAAGGAGGACACGGTTGAAGGCGCCGAACTGGGCCGCGCCGTTGCAGATACACTGCGCAGCATGATGTCCGGCGGCAGGCTGTCGCCTGCGGCACTTCCCCTGACGGCAGCCCTGCTCGAGAGCCTTGTGGATGATGCGCCACTGGCGCCACGCTGGGCGCAGTTCCATCGCGGCGGATAGAGCCATGTCGCGCCTCGCCGAACCTCACCAGTCCGAGTTGCGCGAAGTTCTGAACATGGACGGCATCGTGCC
>CAZYFM010000226.1:242-3238 GCA_964646885.1 uncultured Flavobacteriaceae bacterium | reverse complement strand
ACGAAGCGCACGGTGGTCATGATCATCGACCACTACGACGACATCGAGTCGATCAACAAGGCCAAGGTCTTCCAGGATCTGGCCGAGGTCGGCAAGGGCAAGAACCTGCACCTCGTGTTGGGTGGCAGCCTGAACATCACGCGCACCAGCCTCGACGACGTCCGCAAACGCGCCGAGTCGTCGCGCTACTCGATCATCCTGCAAGATTTCGAGACCGTACGCTACATGGGCGTGCGCGGCATCAACGCCTCGAGCATCAAAGACCTGCCGGCCGGGCGCGGCTTCGCGGTCAAGTCGATCAGCGCTGCGCTGGCGCAGTTCGTGCTGCCGGTCATCGACGGCAAGAACGGCTTCTCGGCCGAAGAGCAGCTCGCGGGGCTCTTCAACGCCATCCGCCGCCGACACGGCAACGCCCGCGCGCGCTGGAGCTACTTCAGCGATGACCTGACGGCCCTGAACGAGGCGCTCGGCCTCGGCGCGGCGCCCGCAGGCGTCGCTGCGACCGGCGGCGCCCCGGCTGCCTCGACGGCCCCGGCGGCCTATGACGCCACCGCCTTCGACATGGGCGAGGAAGCCATCGACATCGACGCCCTGCTGGCCCAGCAGGCCGCCGATGCAGCCTCCGCAACCATCACCATGCCGACGAAGCTCAACTTTGCCGAAGTCCTTGTCGAGCGTGACGAAGAGGAAGGCGCGACCGGCGAAAACGGCGTGGCTCCGACGAATGGCACGGCGCCCGGCGAAAACGGAACAACCGCGCCCGAAGCCAAGAAGGAAAGCACGGGATGACCGCGGACCGCAGGGCGACGAAGTACGAATGACGAAGGTTGAACGAAGACCGAGGCGCTTTTCGTCCTTCGTCCTTCGTCGTTCGTCCTTCGTCAGCGCCGTGGGCGCCGTCGCATCCGCAAGGATCACTCAATGGACCGTTTCAACCTCACCCTGAACATCGCCGGCTCTGCGATCGAGAATCGGCATCTGAATGTGCGCAGCAGCCTGCCGGTAGCCAGCCTGATCGCCACGATCCAGGACAAGTTCAACCTGGACGGGCGCTACGAACTGCGCCTCGACAGCGAGTCGCGCCCCGCCCTGCCGCTCGAGAAACAACTGATGGAAGTTGGCGTGCGCGAAGGAGCGACGATCGTGTGCGTGCGCATCGTCGAGGCGACGGGTACCGAGGAAGCGATCCGACGCGGGCATCGCGAGTCGTTCAGCAAGAACTTCAAGCGCGTCTATGTGGTCGAGAACCGGTCGTTGACCGAGTTCGAGTTGGGCTGGCAGCCCGCGATCCTCGGGCGGCGTGACGTGCGCAATCCGGCCAACAACAAACTGCTGGCCGTCGACCTCGAGGACATGGAAGAGCTTCCGACGGTGTCGCGCCATCACGCCGCCATTACCGAGAAGAGCGGCTCGTTCTTTATCGAAGACATCCAGGGCCGCAACCCCGTCTACCTTGATGGCCAACGCCTCAAGCAAGGCATCCAGTATCCGCTGGCCGCCGGCGCCACGGTGCAACTCGGTCGGGTGTCGCTCACGTTCAGACTCGTCAGTTGATCTGCGTCACAAGACGCACCTTGACGGCCGGGCAATGCATGCCCGGCCGTTTTTCTTCGTGGCGCGCACTGCCCACCGCATCACTATTCATCCGGTGCTGAGCGTCGATGGCGGTGCGTGAAGTCGCCATAGTTGACCGACAAATGATCAACCTTGTCAGACTCGATCTTCGCCATAAGATAAAAGATTGACGTCCCGAACCGCATTCTAGAAAGCGTCCGTCATGCGGATCAATCGTTTCGTGCATTGCACGTCGTTCCCGTGCGGAGACGTGAAACACGAATGCTACGCGGTGCCGAACCGGGCCTTCTCGCAAGCCGACATCGGCATCGTGTTGATCTCGGAGGTCGCCCCGCCTGCGGCCGCCGACGGCTATTACGCGCGACCCGCCGGCCTGTTCGCTGAAACGACGGTTCAGGCCTTTCGCGACGCAGGCGAAGACGTGCACACCCTCGATGATGTCATCGAGCTGGGCGTCTACCTGACCACGGCGGTGAAGTGCGCCAAAACCCAGTACGGAGTGGCGACGGCCACGATCGATGCCTGTTCCCATCTGCTCGAAAGAGAACTCGCCCTCTTCCCCAACGCGCGCGCCTATCTGCTGATGGGCGACGTTGCCATCCGATCGCTCAACGTCATCGCCCGCCGGCTCGGCGAGAAACCGCCGATCCCGCGCGGATCGACGTACAGGATTCGGCGCGCCGAACACAGCTTTCAAGGCAAGCGCGTCTTTCCCTCATACCTTCAGGCCGGACCCAGCTTCTACATCGAGCGCAGCAAACGCGCCATGATCGCCGAGGATATTTCCGCCGCGCTCGCGCTCGTGCGTGGACATCGGCATTGATGGCAATCACTCCGCGGCAAGAACCGCGGAACTCATGCTCAAGGAGGCAAGAATGGCAGCACCCGTCAGTTCACTCGATCTCACGCTCGACCAGGCCCTGACCGTCATTGCAGCCGCCCGTCGCTGCGCCGAGAAGCAGGGCACGCTCATGGACATCGCCGTGGTCGATGCCGGGGCGAACCTGAAGGCCTTTGTGCGCATGGACGAGGCCTTCCTGGGCAGCATCGACATCTGCATCAAGAAGGCCAAGACCGCCCGCTGGTTCAACATGCCCACCGGCGATCTGGGCAAGCTGGCGCAGCCCGGCGCGCCGCTGTTCAACATCGAGTTTTCGAACGGCGGCCTGATCACATTCCCAGGCGGCGTCCTGCTCAAGAACAAAGCCGGCGAGATCGTCGGCGCCGTTGGAGTGAGCGGCAGCAGCGTCGAGGACGACCACGAGGTGGCGACAGCCGGAGCGCAGGCGCTGCTCGGCTGAAGCAAACTCAGCCGACGCCCGAGTCCGTTGTTCCTCAAAGAGGGAATGGGCCAACAAGCAAGTGGAGGGGTCCGGGCCAAGCGCTGACCCCACCACGTGGGGGTGGGCCCCTGTCGCGTT
>CAZYFM010000226.1:0-232 GCA_964646885.1 uncultured Flavobacteriaceae bacterium | reverse complement strand
ACCCCCCGCCCCAGACCTTTGTCCCAAAAACGGGTCATGGGCCACCCCCCCGGCGGAGGGTATTGGTCAACGCTCGGTCCCCTCCACTTGCTTGTTGGCCCATTTCGCTTTCAACCACCCGGTGTGTTCGTAGGAGTTGGCGGCGTCACCGGCGTTTCTGTCGGAGTTGGCGGTGTCACCGGCGTTTCTGTCGGAGTCGGCGGTGTCACTGGCGTGTTCGTGGGAGTCGGTG
>CAZYFM010000225.1:0-3255 GCA_964646885.1 uncultured Flavobacteriaceae bacterium | reverse complement strand
CTGCGACTGCTTCAACATCCCGCTCGTGACATTCGTGGACGTGCCGGGCTTCCTGCCGGGCACCGCGCAGGAGTACGGCGGCCTGATCAAGCACGGCGCCAAGCTGCTCTTCGCCTTTACCGAGGCGACTGTGCCGAAGATCACCTGCATCACGCGCAAGGCCTTTGGTGGCGCCTATGACGTCATGGCGTCCAAGCACATGCGCGCTGACATCAATTACGCCTGGCCGACCGCGCAGATCGCCGTGATGGGCGCCAAGGGCGCAGTGGAAATCATCTTCCGCGCCGACATCAACGACCCTTCAAAGATTGCAGAGCGCACGAAGGAGTACGAGGAGCGCTTCCTCAATCCTTTCGTTGCCGCCCAGCGCGGGTACCTCGACGAAGTGATCATGCCCCACGGCACGCGTCGCCGCATCGCCCGCGGCCTGCGCTCGCTGCGCAACAAGCGCGTCGAGATGCCATGGAAGAAACACGACAACATTCCTCTCTGATGGACGGATCTGATCTCATGAAACGCTACACCAAAACATCCGGCGCCATCGCCCTGGGCCTGCTGATGAGCGTGGCCTGCGCCCCGTTGGGCCACCAGCCGGACCTCGATATTGCCGGGGACTATCCGGGCCACCCGATCACGCAGGGCGCAATCACGCAGGCGGATTTTGCCGTTCGCGTGAAGGCGCTTGCCGATGATCGCTTTGCCGGTCGCGGCCCGGGCACGGAGCGCGGCGAAGCCGCCGCTGACTGGATCGCGGAAGAAATGAAGCGCATTGGCCTGCAGCCCGGCAACAAGGGAAGCTATTTCCAGGACGTGCCGGCAGCGTCGATTACGCTGGATCCGACCCGCTCTTCCTTCGAAATTGCGGGCAAGGATGGCACCAGGGTGCTCAAGTTCGCGGACGAAGTGGCTTTCTGGACCCCGCGCTTCGACAAGGCGGAGCAGGTCGTGAAGGACTCCGACCTCGTCTTCGTCGGCTACGGCGTCAATGCGCCGGAGCACAAGTGGAATGACTTCCAGGGCGTGGACGTGAAAGGCAAGACGATCGTCGTGCTCATCAACGATCCGGGCTTCATCATCGGCGACGAGAGCCTCTTCAAGGGCCGCGCGATGACCTACTATGGCCGCTGGACCTACAAGTTCGAGGAGGCCGCACGACGCGGCGCCGCGGCTGTCATCATCGTCCATGAGACAGAACCGGCGGCCTATGGCTGGCAGGTGGTTCGCAACTCGAATTCGGGCGCGAAGTACTATCTCGACAAGCCGAACGGCAACGCTGACCTCGCGGTTGTTCACTCGTGGGTGACGACGGACGTGGCGAAGTCGATGTTTGCAAGCGCGGGCCTGAACTATGACGAACTGCGCCTCGCGGCCAACAAGCGCGGTTTTCGCGCGGTTCCCATGAAGGGGCTGAAGCTGAACGCGAAGACGAATTCTTCTGTCACCAAGCTCCAGACCCGCAACGTGCTGGGTGTCCTCAAGGGATCCACGAAGCCATCCGAGCATGTGCTTTACATGGCCCACTGGGACCACCTCGGCGTGAAGGAGAGCGTGCCGGGAGAAGACAAGATCCATAACGGTGCCCTCGACAACGCCTCTGGTACCGCTGCGATCCTGGAAATGGCGGAGGCCTTCACGACAGCACCAAAGCCGCCCCGCAGGTCCATTCTGTTTGCGGCGGTGACGCTTGAGGAGCAGGGCTTGCTGGGGTCGGAGTATCTCGCGAAACACCCCGTCGTGCCTGCGCGCCGTATCGTGGCAGGCCTTAACTTTGACGGCGTGGGTCCCTCGGGTCCGGCCAAGGACATGACGGTGGTCGGCTCCGGAGCGTCCGAACTTGAGGACATGCTGGCTGCAATCCTGCGCAGGCAGGGCAAGACTGTCTCGCCGGATCCGGAACCCGAGAAGGGATCGTTCTATCGTTCGGACCACATCAACCTCGCAAAGGTGGGCGTGCCGATGCTTTATGCCGGTGCGGGCACTGACCTTGTCGAAGGAGGTCGTGAGGCGGGACTGGCCCAGCGCCAGGACTACACACGCAACCGCTATCACCAGCCTTCGGATGAGTTCAGCGCCGACTGGGATCTTCGCGCGGCCGAACAGACGATGCAGGTGATGCACGAGCTGGGAAGCCAGATCGCGAACTCCAGCAAGTGGCCCAAGTGGTACAGGACCAGCGAGTTCAGGCACATCCGTGACCAAAGCCTGAAGTCCAGGTGAGGGCAGACATGTTCAAGAAGATCCTCATCGCCAATCGCGGCGAAATCGCGTGTCGTGTGATCAAGACGGCGCGCCGGATGGGCATCAAGACCGTTGCGGTCTACTCCGAGGCCGATGCTGCGGCGCTGCACGTGAACATGGCTGACGAGCGCGTCTTCATCGGCCCCCCGCCGTCAGCGCAGTCCTATCTGGTGATTGACCGGATCATTGAGGCCTGCAAGCGCACCGGCGCCGAAGCCGTGCACCCGGGCTACGGCTTCCTGTCCGAGCGCGAGGCCTTCGCCGATGCGCTGGCCGCCAACAAGATCGCGTTCATTGGCCCCAACAAGCATGCCATCGCGGCGATGGGCGACAAGATTGAGTCCAAGAAGCTTGCGGCCAAGGCAAAGGTTTCGACGGTTCCAGGCTACATCGGCGAGATCCACGACCTGAAGGAAGCCGCCCGCATTGCGGCCGAGATCGGTTACCCGGTCATGGTCAAGGCATCTGCAGGCGGTGGCGGCAAGGGCCTGCGCATCGTGACGGCGGAGCACGAGCTCGAGCAGGCCATCAAGTCGTCGCAGCACGAAGCCAAGGCATCCTTCGGCGACGATCGTCTCTTCATCGAAAAATACGTGACAGAGCCCCGGCACATTGAAATCCAGGTCCTGGGTGACAAGCACGGTAACATCATCCATCTGGGCGAGCGCGAGTGTTCGATCCAGCGTCGCCACCAGAAGGTCATCGAGGAAGCACCGTCGCCGTTCCTCGACGAAAAGACACGCGCTGCGATGGGCGCCCAGGCCGTGGCCCTCGCCAAGGCCGTGAACTACGAGAGCGCAGGCACCGTCGAATTCATCGTCGACAAGGACCGCAACTTCTACTTCCTCGAGATGAATACGCGCCTCCAGGTCGAGCACCCGGTCACGGAACTCATCACGGGCTTTGACCTCGTCGAGCAGATGATCCGCGTGGCCGCCGGCGAAAAGCTCTCCATTCGCCAGGAAGACGTGAAGCTCAAGGGATGGGCCCTCGAAAGCCGCATCTACGCAGAAGACC
>CAZYFM010000224.1:0-3296 GCA_964646885.1 uncultured Flavobacteriaceae bacterium | reverse complement strand
AGCATCGTGCAGGACTTGACGGCCCGGCCGTCAACGTGAACCACGCAGGCGCCGCACTGGCTCGTGTCGCAGCCGACATGGGTGCCGGTCAGGCGCAGCTGCTCGCGCAGGAAGTGGACGAGCAGGGTGCGGTCCTCGACATCGCCGCTCACGGCCTTTCCGTTGACAGTCATTGCGACGGTGGGCATGCGGAAGACCTCCAGCAGTCATTGATGTGGCATGAAAAAGGGGCGCCCCGTTCCGGAGGCGCCCGGCAAATTTTCATGCATGGCTGGAGGCGTCAACCCGTCGGGCTGCGATCAGCTGAGCAGAATTGCAATCAGGAACAGGATGGCGCCGCCGATGATGGCGGCGGGGATCCAGCTCGGTGGCTCGAAGGCGTTCTTGCCGAGGTTGTCGTTCGCGGGTGCGGGAAGCGGGCCGCCCTTGCTTTCACGGTTCTCGGGCTGGACAGGCTCGAGCTTGCCGCCGGCGAGTTCGGAGAAGCGGTCGAAGAAGTCGTCGGCCATCTTCTTGGCGGCGCCGTCGACGAGGCGCTGGCCGACCTGGGCGAGCTTGCCGCCGATGCTGGCCTTGACCGTGTATTTCAGGATCGTGGCCTCGCCGTCCTCGACGAGCGTGACGGTGGCTTCGCCCTTCGCAAAGCCCGCGGCGCCGCCGGTGCCTTCGCCCGACAGCGTGTAGCTCTCGGGCGGGTTGAGGTTCGAGAGCGTGACCTTGCCCTTGAAGCGCGCGCTGACGGGACCGACCTTGGCCTTGGCGGCCGCCTCGAGTTCGGTGTCGGAGAGCTTGTTGAGTTCCTCGCAGCCGGGGATCGCCTGGCGCAGCACCTCCGGATCGTTCAGCGCTTCCCATACGCGCTGGCGCGGTGCTGCAATGCGGTATTCTCCGTTCATGTCCATGGCCAGATCCCCATGCCTCGCGTGATGTCCGGCGGTTATACATCGTCTGCTGCGTGCGTCAGCCTTGCGTGATGACGCTGCGCTGGAGTCGTACCTGGCAGTAGATGCCCGTCGGTTGTCCCGCTCGCTAGAAAACACGTCCGCGTGACACAAAAAAGTTCAAAATGATTCGTGGCTTGCCTTCCATATGTGACAGAATTGTGCAAAGGTTATGGATAACGCGCTGGAACACCTGAAGTGTTGACGTGCGAGAAGTCACTGCAAGGCATGGAGCGGTATCGTGGACACACCAGTTACAATCGCACCGACGCCGGAGTGTGGGGGAATCCGAGTTAAGGGCAAGGTCAAGTGGTTTAACGTTTCGAAGGGGTACGGGTTCATCGTCTCAAAGGACGTGGCAGGGGACGTACTTCTTCACAAGACAGTGGTCGAGGCTTTTGGCTGCACGGCCGTGCTCGACGGGGCAACCGTTGAATGCGAAGTGACACAGAAGCGCTCGAAGGGCGGCGTTGAATCAAAATTCCAGGCCCTGCGTCTTCACAAGGTCGAAACGGCCAGTGCGGAAGGCGGGAATGGTTCCGGGCCGAAGGAGCCGCGGGCCCGCGAAATCCTGCTCCAGGAGCCGGTGGGTCCGGCCGTGGAAGCGGAGTGCAAGTGGTTCTGCCGTCCGAAGGGATTTGGCTTTCTCACCTCGACAAAGATCGAGGGTGACATCTTCATCCATATGGACCTGCTGCGCCGCTATGACCTGAAGGAGCTCAAGCCCGGCCAGAAAGTCCTGGTCCGCGCCGGCCGCGGTCCGAAGGGGTTCACGGCGACCGAGGTCCATGCGATCCCGGAGGCCGTCACGAACCCGAAGCCCTTTCGGGTGATCACCTCCCACGTGGAAGCCGCCGAGTGAGTGACTTCATTCAGGGCTGATGATAATCAAGGCGCCAGTTCAGGCGCCTTTTTTATTGCCGGGGATCCGATCTTGAAAGCTGCCGTCGTGCTTGGTCTCCTTGTTGTCGCCGTGCTGGGTGGGCTGGTGCTCACGTCCGGGGCCTCTGCCACGAAGCGCGAGGGGCTGACGGTCGACACTGCCGGCGGTGCCCGGACGTTCCAGGTCGAGGTGGTCCGCGAGGAAGCCGACCGCAATCGGGGGCTCATGTATCGCCGCTCGATGGCCGAAAGCCACGGCATGCTCTTTGACTATGACCCGCCGCAGGTGGTCGGGTTCTGGATGAAGAACACCTATATCCCACTCGACATCATCTTCATCGGGCCGGACGGACGCATCATCCGGATTGCCGAGCAGACCGTTCCCTTCAGCCTGGAGCACATTCCTTCGGGCGGCGTGACCCGCGGCGTGCTGGAGATCAATGGCGGCCTGTCCCGGAAGCTCGGGATCCGGGCGGGCGACGTGGTCCGCCACCGGATCTTCGGTAACGAATAGGGGCGCGGCCCGGGCCGAAACCCAGCTTTTCTCAGGCGAATGGACGCGCCGGCCCAGCTATCGCTTGCGGTCGGGGCCTTATGGCCTTATGTGAGCCGCCTTCCTTGATGTCGGGGCGTAGCGCAGTCTGGTAGCGCATCTGGTTTGGGACCAGAGGGTCGCGTGTTCGAATCACGCCGCCCCGACCATTCGCTTGCGGCGGTGGAAACCGTTTCGTAAATGAAGGGATGATTTGGTAGGCTCGGCCGCGAAATGGCCGGTACCGCCGGTTCTGAGGAATAGCCATGCTTGCACGCATCCACCGTCCAGCCCGCAATGCCATGCAGTCGGGACAGGCCAATAGCCGGGAGTGGGTTCTCGAGTTCGAGCCTGAGGAGGCCCGCCGGATTGATCCGCTCATGGGCTGGACCGGCTCGGGCGACACCAAGGGGCAGGTGCGGCTGAAGTTCGACACGCGCGAGGAGGCCGTGGCCTTTGCCCAGAGGCACCGCATTCCCTTCCAGGTTTTCGAACCCAAGGAAGCCAAGCGCATCGTCCGCGCCTATGCGGACAATTTCAAGTTCGGCCGGAAGACCAACTGGACCCACTAGGTCCTCCTCCGGCCTGGCGACGGCCCCGTAGCTCAGGGGATAGAGCAACTGCCTTCTAAGCAGTGGGTCGGAGGTTCGATTCCTTCCGGGGTCGCCATTTTCCTTTTGTACGTTCTCGAGCCCTGGGACGCTGGCCGCGTACGGCCGGATGTGGTGCTTCGAAAGATGACACTTCCTCCGACTCCATTTTCGGATTTTTGGCCAGGCGCCGCGATTTTCTTCTCCTGAAGATGACACTTTCGTCGTTGTTTTGGCGTCTGAAGGTCCTCGGTGCGTGGTCTGACTTTGCCACGTCAGGCGCATCGCGCGCCCATTGAGCCTTTGCTGGTGAGCGGGCAGAGTCCGGGGCACACCCACCGCATTTCCTTT
>CAZYFM010000223.1:0-3302 GCA_964646885.1 uncultured Flavobacteriaceae bacterium | reverse complement strand
GGGAGTGCGCGAATGACCAGCACAGACAGAGAAGACTTCGCCACGTCGGCGCGGTTTGAGAGTGGATTGTGCCTTCAGACACTCGACGAAAGGAACGCGCGCACGGTCCGGGCTCTGGCCTATCTCGCTGACCAATTCGCGGAGCTCGCGAAGCCTACGGCCGATATTCGCGCGGCAAAGATCTACTGCCGCGTATGTCGGGCGGACGCGACCCACGTTTTGGGATCAGACCCAACCGATTATGTGGTTGAGCACAAGAGCCATTGCCCAGCGAATCACGCGGCCCAACTGCTGGCGAGCGATGAAGTGCTACGGATGGTTGCGGCTCAAGAGCTTCTCTTTCCGACGACGCAGCCAGCCAAGGCACGCCAGGCTTGGCTGAACGGCAAGAAACCGGCGGTGCAGCCATGACCTCGCTGTCTTCTCTGGCATTCGGGGCAGAAGTTCGCAGGCTGCGTGAAGCGCGCAAGATGACTGCGGCCCAGGTTGGGCGATGTCTCGCGACGAGTTCCACGCCGATCCTCGCGATGGAGGCCGGCAAGCGATATCCCCGCCGAGTAGTCGTGCTGCAGCTTGCCCAAGCCTTGAACTGCGACGCGAACCGGCTGCTGGATCTGTGCGAGTCGTCGAAAGCTGCAGCCGAAGAGGCGAAGCGAAAGCGCAGGGCCGACCAGGCGCAGCAGAGCCCCGAAGAAGAGCCCACGGATCCGCGGCTTGGTCTCGCTTGGCGGATCGAGACTTCGCGCAGGGCCAAGGGTCTTAGCCAGGCGGAAACAGAGCGGCACTGCGGCATGAGCAAGGGATACCTTCGCAGCGTCGAGCGCGCCGACATCTTCCCGCTAGATGTGTGGCTCGAACCGTTGGCAGATGTGTTGGGCGTATCGCTGGAAGATCTTCAGCGGCGCCGCGACATGGCAAGGGCTGCGAACACGGCCCGGATCTCGCGACTGCGCCAGCTGCGGCGAGCCCTTGGCACCGGCGGAAGCGAGGCGCACCGATGAAGCCGACGCCGCGGTCAGCTTGTGCCGTTGCGCCTGTGTCGCTGTTCCGCACTCTGCGAGAGATGCGACTTAGCCGGGGCATGACTGTGCGAGAAGTTGCGGAGGCGATCGGGAAGACGGCCGGCTACGTCTCTCGAATCGAAAGGAATGAGATTCCCAGTCCGGCGCTTCTTTGCCGGCTCGCGACGCTGTACGACTGCCCGCCAGGTCGTTTGTTTGATCTGGCCCAAGATGAGCACATCGCGCGATTTCGTCGGACGCTTGAAACCAGATTTGCGGATGCTTTGGCTGAACACTGGGCAGAGATGCCAATTGCGCAGGTGGTGATCCGATGAAGGCCCCGCCGAACTTCGCAGAGGTCGCTGAGTTGGCCGGCACGAAGGGCCGGGAACGGTTGGAACTGGCGATGCTTGAGCTAGAGGCGGCCGATCAGTCACTGGCTCGCGCCCGCGCTTGGTTGGCGCCTCTCGTGGGTTCTCGCGCTGCGCAGAGCCTGACGCACTGCGATGCCGCTCGCAGGCATCTGTCGCAGCTGGACCACAGCGTGCAACAGCTCGCCAGCTCGCTACGCGCCATCGACGAGCAAGGTCAGCCGCTGGTGTCGGAGGACTTCATCCTACGGGAAAGGGAACAGAGCGATGGACGCTAAGAATCGAAAGCCGCAGACGGCAATTGCCTACTACTACCGCGCGTGCGTCGGACTTTCCGACGATGAGAAGTCTATGAGGATCAAGGATCGGCTGCTGCACAAGGCCAGAACAGAGGGCATCGTGGTTCAGGAAATTTGTGGTGACCTTGGAGGGCACAGACTCGCCCGCAGCCACGCACTGAGAGAACTGCGCGAAGGCAAGGCCAACGTACTAATTGTTCCAAGCCTTCGGCACCTGTCCCGCAAGCCGGCCCAGCTTGTCGAACTCGTCGACGAGGCTTTTTCAGGATTCAAGGCGGCCCGGCTGTTGACCTGTGACGGAGAGTTTGACTCAGACAAGCCAGCGGCTCGCGCCTGTTGGCCGATCCTGCGGGCCGTGACCGAGTTTGAGTCAGAACTCCACTATCAAGTCAAAGGCATCACGGTTCACTGACATGGCGGACCGAGACAGCGACGACGAAGATCGGTACAGCGAGTTCTCAAAGAAGTGGATCGAAAGACCCCGCAGCGTCAAACAGTACCCGCCAGATCAGCGGGGCATTTGCCTCTGCACCCAAGGCAGAAGCCATCACCCGGACTGCCCGTTCAAGGAGAAGAAGGCCCTAACCGAAAAGCAGGTCGACGAGGTTGTCACCTTCTTCTTGACCGATGGCGCTTCAAAGACAGAACGACCCGCGCAGCCAGGCGACCCCAAGCGCTACTGTCTGGCCTTCCTGCCTGACAATACCCAGTGTCGGCAGCTCGCCGCCTTTGTCTGCGTGGATCGGGATGGCCTGATGTGGTTCGGCTGCCAGGCCCACGCGGATCGGCACGAGTGGGTGCGAGTCCAGCTGCCCCGCTTCTTTCAGGCGGTGCGCAATGGGCAGGAGATTGCGCCGTTGCTTGAGGCCGGGCCCGGCACAACAACCAACTCAGGGCACAAGTCATGAAGGTGAAGAAGTCGAAAAAGTGCCCTGGGCCTGGCTGGGTGGGCCCGCACTGAGGGTAAGAGCAATGAGACGGACACCTAAGGCCGGCGAGAAGTTCCAGCTTTGTACTCATCTTGCCTCTGACGACGAACGACCCGATCGGCACTGGTGGGAGGTGCCTGATTTTGATCCGTGGATCGTACTCTGTGACGCGTGTCACGCCTCCTACAGCCACGAAGGATCGGTTGTGATGCGCAACGCGACTTTCGAGCTTACTGAAGACATACCTATCGTCGCTGGCTCCTCCATGTCTGATCACGCTCTGCCAGAGACCATAGCTAGCAAATTCCCGAGGGATGACAGCTCAAACCGTGCGATGTGCGTTTGTGATCATCCGCGAGCGCAACACATGCTGCGGGGTGGCGTTCTGGCTTGCACCGTCGATGGATGCGCCTGTGGTCCCGGCTGCATTCACGATGGTTTCGTGGACAAAGATTCCGGCAGAAGTAACTGAGCCGAAAGTATACAAACGAACCGACCCCCGGTGAGGCTTCCCGCCCCGTCTGAAGCGCTTCCGCGATTCGGAGGGACCTTTTTGACCCAGCTGCGACCAGGCCGGCGCGCTAGACCCGCTGCAGCTGCGGCCAGGCCGGCGCGCTGGACCCGCTGCAGCTGCGACCAGGCCGGCACGCTGGACCCGCTGCAGCTGCGGCCAGGCCGGCGCGCTGGACCCGCTGCAGCTGC
>CAZYFM010000222.1:0-3316 GCA_964646885.1 uncultured Flavobacteriaceae bacterium | reverse complement strand
GGAGCCTGCGCAGCGAACTGCGCTGGACGCCGGAGTTTGGCTACCAGGGCATGACCTTTTCGGCACGCATCGCAGGCGAGACATGGCGCGAGCTCATCCTTGAGCTTCCCTATCCCGGCGAGAAGCCGACGGGTTATGTGTCGGTGCTCGAACGACCGGATGTCTCGCCGGCCCGGGTCGAGGAAGGCATCCGGATGGCCATCGAGGCGGGTTGGAAACCGCTGTCGCGGGGGCGCGCGTTTCATTTCCAGATGCCGGACGAAGAAGACTGAGCCCTCGCGGGTCGTGCAGTCGCCAATCTGCAGTTTTGGTAAAGCGCCTTCGCTGGCTGTTGCGCGGGATTTTCCGGTGCAAGGCGAACGCCGCGTGATGCAACTGAGAGCCGCTATCATCTGAGACAAAAGGCAGGTAACGCCGCCTTAAGGCGAAGCGTCGGATTTTTCGCATGTGATTCCCCGGCGCCAGCCGGGGACAGACATACCGGTCTTCATGCTTGAAAGGTTCCGCGATGCGAACAAACCAGCCTGTGACGAACAAGGAAGTCGTGCTCGAGGATGGCCAGCTCATTGTATCGCGAACGGATGCGGGGGGCCGCATCACCTTCGTGAACCAGACATTCTGCGACGTCAGTGGCTTCGATGCGTCGGAGCTTGTCGGGCAGCCCCACAACATCGTCCGCCATCCCGAAATGCCTGCTGAGGCCTTTGCGGATCTCTGGAGCTACATCAAGCGGGGCCTCACCTGGCAGGGCTTCGTGAAGAACCGCGCCAAGAATGGCGATCACTACTGGGTCAAGGCCAACGTGTCCCCGATTGTCGAGGGCGGGAAGGTGACGGGCTACATATCGGTGCGGAGCAAGCCGCAGCCGTCCGAAGTCGAAAAGTCGGAGGCCGCGTACAGGCAGATCGCGTCGGGGCGGGCCGCCGGCCTGAAGATCGAGGACGGGCGGGTCGTGTCGAACTCTTTCCTTGCCAACCTGCGCTCCCGCTTCCGCAATCTCCATACCCAGTTCAATACGGCGATCGGCCTCGTGGTAGCGGCGCTTGTGCTTTCGCTCGTGATGGGCAATTGGGCGCTGAGCCGCGTCGGGGCTGCTCTCGACCAGAGCAGCGCGGCGGCAGCAAAGGTCTCATCCCAGGCCCTGCCGCTGGTGGCGGTGGTCAAGGACATCAAGTTCGACGTGGTGCAGATCCAGCAGTGGCTGACCGACGTTTCGGCGACCCAGGCCAAGGACGGGCTGGGCGACGGTTTCGAACTCGCCGCCGGCTTCCGCACGCAGCTGACAAAGGACATCGCGCGCGCACGGGAGCTGTCAACGGCGCTCGGCCTCGTGAAGGTCGGCGAGATTCTCGACCAGATCGAGCGGGACGCAAAGCCGTACCACGATGTTGGCGTCGAGATGGCGAAGGCCTATGTGGCCGGCGGGCCTGCGGCGGGCAATCCCCTCATGGGCAAGTTCGACGTGCAGTCGCAGACAGTCCAGGACACGGTGGCAAAGCTCTCGAGCCTCATTGACGAATTCGTGAAGGCAGAAGCCGGGAGCATCGCGCGCGAGGCGACGCTGGCCGATGAAGTCCAGTCGGGGTTCGAGCGCCTGTTCTATCTGCCGCTCGTGCTTGGCCTTCTGGCTGGCATCGGGTCCTATCTGATCGTGAGAGGCGTTGCGGGACAGATTGGACGGCTCTCGGCGTATACGTCGCGCGCGGCCGCGGGGGCGCAGGAGGACGACATTCCCGGCATGGAGCGGCGAGACGAGATCGGTGCGCTCGCGAAGTCGATCCAGGCTTTCCGGTTCCGGATCCAGTATGCCGAACTCGAGCGGGTGGAAACGGAGGCGCGTGCGAAGGCCCAGCAGGCATCGGCGCTGATGGCCATGGCCGAGCATGTCGAGCGTGATACGGAGGCGGCCGTTGGCAATGTGTCCGATATCGTGAACAAGCTGAAGCAGAGTTCTTCGCGAATGAACGTTTCGGTGTCGGACGTGAATGTGCGTGCCCAGGCCGTTGCAGAGGCGTCGGTAGCGGCGCGCTCGAACGTGCAGACGGTGGCTGCCGCGGCGGAAGAGCTGTCGGCGTCCATCCAGGAGATCTCAACCCAGGTCCACAAGACTGCCGAAGTGAGCAAGGAGGCGGTGTCGATGTCTCGCGGTGCGACGGCAGCGATAGCCGAGCTGAATTCGGTGGTCCAGAAAATCTCCGAGTTTGCGGGAATCATCCAGGACGTGGCCAACCAGACCAACCTGCTCGCACTGAATGCGACGATCGAGGCCGCGCGCGCGGGCGATGCCGGCAAGGGCTTTGCCGTCGTGGCTTCGGAGGTCAAGAACCTGGCGGCGCAGACGTCGAAGAGCACGGAGGAAATTTCCCGGACGGTGGACATGGTGTTGCGCGCCACGCAGTCGGCCGCTTCCGCCGTGGGCGAAATCGGCCACAAGATCAACCAGGTGGACTCGTTCGCGTCCGGCATCGCTGCGGCGATCGAGGAGCAGGCTTCGGCCACCACCGAAATCTCGCGGAGCATCTCGGAGGCCACCCGGTCGACCGAGGTCGTTGAAACCGAAATCGGAGCCGTGTCGGGGCAGGCGACGGGTGCGCAGCGCCAGACCGAGGAAGTCTCGGGCCTGTCGGTGGAAATCGACAAGGTGGTTGCCGACCTGCAGCTGGCGGTCGTGCGGTCGATCCATGCCGTGACGGATGACGTGGACAGGCGTTCTGATGATCGCCTCGAGGTGCCGGTCGCCGTCCGTTTGCTGTCGGAAGACGGAACGCATGAGGGGAAGATCCGCAACCTCTCGCTGGGAGGCGCGCTGATAGAGACGAGGGCTGATTTCGGCGGGTTGCGCACGCTGTTCGTCGAAATCGAGGGCGTGCCCGAGCGACTGGAGCTGCAGGTTCTCTCGGCGCGACCGGGGCTCGTCCGCGGGCGGTTCGAGCGGCACGTCGCGGCCAGGACAGGGCTGCAGCCTCTCCTCTCCCGACATGCGGCGAAGGCCAAGCAGGCTGCAGCCTGAATCGCGTGCCCCGTTCGTGGATGCGGGCGGGGCGCGGCATTTGGCACTGCAATAATCTGCTGCAGAGGTGACGGCGAACGATTAGGTTTGGCGGGCAAACCATCGGGAAAGCCATGACCTCCAAGTTCGACAAGTCGAAGCTGCCATCGCGCCACGTGACCGAGGGGCCGGCCCGCGCGCCGCACCGGTCCTACTATTATGCGATGGGGCTGACAGCCGAAGAGATCGCGCAGCCCTTCGTCGGTGTCGTGTCGTGCTGGAACGAGGCGGCCCCCTGCAACATCGCGCTGATGCGCCAGGCGCAGT
>CAZYFM010000221.1:0-3344 GCA_964646885.1 uncultured Flavobacteriaceae bacterium | reverse complement strand
GCTCGTCAGGCTCATAACCTGAAGGTCACAGGTTCAAATCCTGTCCCTGCACCCAGTCATTCTGACACAGAAACGCCGTCCGGCTCCGCCCGGGCGGCGTTTTTGATTCCGGCGTGAGGCAGCAGCAATTGTCTGGTTCGCACGGCGCCCTTAAACACGGTCGTGATGCACAGGCGACGAGGTCGGCGAAACCTTCAAGCCTGCACGTCGGTCCCACCGGAGCAGCCACATGGCAAACCGAAGCTATCTCTACTCATGCGATCACCTGCCAGGGTCCGATGAGTGGACGAGGAGCAAGTCCCTCCATGGCATTTCCGAGTGGAGGTACGACATCCCGCTCGTCTTCAGGATACTGCTCACCGGCAATCCCGTCGCCTGCCGGTCCTCCATCTGGGACACGCCGGAGAACATCGCGATTGCCGGCGACTATGCGCAGGGTCGTGCCCATCTGTCGGCCTACCTTGCCCGCATCAAGGATCCGGCAGCCCGCCCCCTGGTCGACGAAGCGCTTGAGTTCCTGAATTCCCCGGCCCATGCCCGCAGGCACTTCATCCTCGAATGCGGGGAGATCTTCGACCTGATGGACAAGGGTTCCCCCGGTGAACACAACAGCACATTGCTGAAGGAGATCAGGGAGCTTGCGGCGACACTGGATTCCCTCCAGCCGCCCGAACCGGTCAAGGCAGGAAAGGGGTTCCTGTCGGCCCTGTTCAGGCGGAAGGCCCCGGACCCGCTGCGACCCTACTACGATGTCGGATTGGGATTCTGGTCCGACATCCTGTACTTCGATTTCACCCACAACGAGGCATGACGATGCCTTGCGGCACAGGCCTGCGGCGCGCAGCCGCCGGGTTGACGAGTGACGACGCACGGGCTCCAGTTCAGCCATGAGCACCAGGCCGAAAGCATCGATCAGCATCGAGGAGGCCCGCCGCCTGTCGCTTCAGGCGCAGGGTTTCGGCGCGCGCGGCGCCGCCCAACCAGGCGCAAGGCGCATGCTCGAGCTGGTGAGCCGTATCGGTCTGTTGCAGCTCGACAGCGTCAATGTCCTCGTGCGCTCCCACTATTTGCCGCTCTTCTCCCGTCTGGGCCCCTACGATTCAGCCGTGCTCGACCGCGCCGGCAGCCAGAATCCCCGCAAGCTTTTCGAATATTGGGGACACGAAGCTTCGCTGATCCCCGTGGACCGGCAGCCCCTGTTCCGCTGGCGCATGGAGGAAGCGCGTGCAGGCAAGGGCGTGTGGAGCGGCCCGTCGCGCATCGCGCGGGACAAGCCGGACTTCGTGCGAAGTGTACGGGACGAAATCCGCGACCGGGGACCGCTCGGTGCGGGCGAACTGTCATCCGGCGGGAAGTCGAGCGGCGCCTGGTGGGGCTGGAGCGAGGGCAAGCGCGCACTCGAGTATCTCTTCTGGACAGGCCAACTCACCTCTGCTGGTCGCCGCGGCTTCGAACGTCTCTACGATTTGCCCGAGCGGGTCATTCCGGAAGCGATACTGGCCACGCCCGATCCCTCGCGTGCCGACGCCCAGCGCGCCCTTGTCGCGATCGCCGCAAACGCTTTCGGGATTGCGACCGAGCCCGACCTCAGGGATTACTTCCGCCTGTCGCCCGCCGACAGCAAGGCGCGGGTGCAGGAACTCTGCGAAATGGGCGATCTTTTGCCGGTCGAGGTCGAAGGCTGGAAGCATCCAGCATACCTGCACCGGTCGGCGCGCGTGCCGCGAAACGTCCAGTCAACGGCTCTTCTGTCGCCATTCGACTCGCTGATCTGGTCGAGGCCGCGCACCGAGCGCCTGTTCGGCTTTCATTATCGCCTGGCGTTCTACACACCCAAGCACAAGCGTACGCAGGGTTACTACGTCATGCCGTTGCTGCATGACGAAGGTCTCCGCGCCCGCGTGGACCTCAAGTCCGATCGAAAGGCCGGAAAGTTGCTGGTCCTGGGCGGCCACTGCGAAGCAGGCATTGCAGACGAGGCTGTTGCAGTCCCCCTGGCCGGTGAGCTCAGGAAGCTCGCGGGTTGGCTCGGTCTCGGCGGCGTCACGGTCAGGGGACGCACGGCCCTGTCGTCGGCCGTTCGCAGGGCCCTTCGCAGCAATTGAGGCGTCAGGCCCGGGCGATCATTCGGGTTTCACGGACACGACGCGCGACAGGACGCGACGCCTGTCATCCATCCCGCCGATCGTGTGGAAGCGGCCACGCCACTCGACAAGTCCGCGGTGATCCATGGTGCCGGCCTTGCGTCTGGCATGCACGCGCCAGAAGCCGCGCTCGACATCAAAGGAAAACACCTCTGTCGATGGCGCGCTCGGCACCTTGTTGTAGCCAATGCCATCGTAGTTGTACGGATTGTCCGTGCCGCCGAGAAAGACCACGGCCTTGCGCGCGCGGCTGCCCGTGGCGGCGATGCGATAGACGGCATGAACCGGCGCCGCGTGGAGGCGCACCCACGTGATGCGCAGCGGATTTGCGGCATCGATCTCACCCCACCAGGCCTCTTCGCTTGCCGTAAAGCTGTTCTTGCCGTCAGGCTTGCGTTCAGCGGCCACGCCGCCCATCACGACAAACGTGTTGTCGACGATGCCACCCGCATGCCCGAACACGGGAGTGCCAGGATAGTCGGTCGCGCGCGCCCAGCTGGATGTTGCGACATCGAACACCTGCACCGCTGTGGTGTTGGATTTCGAGCTCCAGCCGCTGACGAGGTAGACATGCCGGTCGCCAAAGACAAATGAGACCGTGTCGTCGACCGGAACAGGCATGGGAGGCAGGCGTTCATAGCTTCGTGAAGCGGGATCAAAGGCAAACACGTCCGGTGTAGACACTTCATCGCCGGTCGCCGACACGGTGTAGCCGCCAAAGATGAGGATCTTGCCGCGAACCGCGACAGCGGTACTGGCGAGACGGCCAATGCCATCTGGCAGTGGCGGCAGTTCAGTCCTGCGGCCGGTTCGAAGATTGATGGCAAAGGCGCGCGCGGTCACGTCCTTGTACGTCTTGCCGGATCCGAGGCCGCCGAAACTGTAGGCCATCGGTTGCCCCTTGCGCTCGATGAAAGCGACGGCGTTGTTGGTCACCGCCGGCGTTTTCAGGGGTGCGGCCCAGCCGATGGACACGGACATCAGAACGAAGGCGAGCCACGCGAGCGCGCGAAAGGCCTGGCCAGCGGCGTGAAGGCTTGCAGCCCGTTGAAAGTAAATCAATTGCTTCTGTCACCGTGTTCGGGAGGGGAAGGGGGGCACGTCGCCGGCGGGGAAGGGCAAGGATCAGAACCGGGCAGGGGGTTCGAAGCCCCCTCCTCTCAGTGCGCCAGCAAGTCCTTGGCCAGCGCCTTTTCGCTG
>CAZYFM010000220.1:0-3351 GCA_964646885.1 uncultured Flavobacteriaceae bacterium | reverse complement strand
CAGGAGAGCGACAAGAGTTTTGGTGTCGCTCACTCCTGTGGATCCGTCGGCCTGGCCGAGAGCCTGGCGAGCGCGAGCCGGTCCTTGTTGTCCCGCATGAGCATGGTAAGCCCCGAGATGGTGGTCAGGCCGAGACCGGTTGGCAGTTCCGCGTACTCGTCCCAGGTGATCTTCGCGTAGGCTTCGCCGGCGACCTTTTCCCATTTTCCGGAAGGCTTGCGGATCTCGATCTGGGCAACGGTTGCCTTGCACACCATGCGCACGATGGCCTCGGTCGGCTTGCTCGGGCGCACGAGGCAGATGTCATTGCCCATCTGCTGCCAGCCGCTGGATAGTGCCCAGGCCGTGAGTTCATCCTTCGTCATGGCGTACCTTCTGGCATGTGATTGTCAGCGACAGTAGCGCGCGGGCTGATGCCTGTCGATTGTAGCCGAAAACAACATGTTTTTTGTCGGGCAACGCCCGGGGTCGGCACCCCGTCGTAATGTGTCACCAAAAGATAGCCAGTCGCGACGGCCCGTGAGCCCTCCAGCCTTGCCTCATGCTAGTCTCCCCGGAGGGAATCGGAGGGACCAGTGACGACATCCGTGTCAGGCCGCGTGAGTGGCGCCATGCTGCTGCCGGCAATCGCCATTCTTGCCCTCGGCACCGTGACGGCGCTGAGCTACGCGCAGGCCATCCCGATCGAGTTCTTCATGAAGGACATGGCAGCCCTCGCGCGGGTCCATCCCTTTGTCAGCGTGATCTCGAGTCTCGGCGCCTTCATGTATGTGGCGGCCGCCGCCATCTGCCTCTTTGCCTTCTCCGTTGCCGCGCGCAGCCATGGGCGCAAGCCCGGCCATCTCCTGTATGGCGGCCTGCTGTCCCTGTATCTGGCGATCGACGACTTCTACATGTTCCACGAGTTCGTGCTGCCGCGTTACGTCGGCATCGGCGAGAAGCTGGTCTACGCGCTGCTCGCAGCGGCCATCCTGTTCTTTCTCCACCGCTACCGCTCGATTGTCATGTTGATGAACCCGGCGCTTCTCCTCGCGGCGCTGGCGTGCTTCGGCGTGTCGGTGGTTTCCGATCTCCTCGGCGACAGCCTGAAACTCGCCCTCGGCCGCTGGGAGTTCCTGCTGGAGGACGGAATGAAGTTCATCGGCATCAGCCTCTGGGCCGCCTGGTTTGTTGGCGCTGCGCAGCGCGAACTCGGACCCGTGCCGGTGACGGCGGCCGCGCCGCCGGCCGCGCCTTGATCCACCGCAAAAAAATGCGGCACGGACGCTCGGCAGGGGAGACCGCCGCGTACGGGTAGGGGAGTGCCCTTCGCGTCGATTTGTGCCGGTCGCACGGCTTCATTTCGCTTGCTCCGTGCTTCCTGCCAATGTGGAGATGGCACGTGCGCCGGCGCAGATGCCGGACCCTTCGGAGCAGCAGGAACAGGGATGGCCTTTCTCAGGAACCGGGATGTCAACCTGCTCAGCCTGCACTACGCCTTCCAGGCCCTCGCACAGGGAAGCGGTGGCGTATTCCTGCTCGTTTATCTGCTGAAAAGCGGTCTCTCGGTGAAGGAGACGATCCTCGCCCTTGCCGCCACCATCTTCTTGCGCCTCGTCGCGCGCCGCGGCGTGACGCCCTTTGCCATGCGCTGGGGCCTTCGCACTACGCTGATGGCAGGTTGTCTCGTGATGGCGGCGCAGTATCCGCTGTCGGCCGCCATCGACGGCATCGGATGGGGGCTTGTCGCGCGCTGCCTCGCGACGGGCGTGGGCGAAGCGTTCTACTGGACGGCGTTCCATGCCTACTTCGCGTCCGTGGGTGACAGCGAGCATCGCGGGCACCAGATCGGCGCGCGCGAGGCGCTGGCAGCCGGAATAGGGATCCTGGCCCCCCTCTTCGGAGCCTGGGCGCTCATGAACCTGGGGGCGGGCGCTGCATTTGCTGCGATAGGGGGCATCCAGGCGCTCGGCATCGTGCCGCTGCTCCGGGCGCCGTCGGTTGACGTCGTGAAGGACGCGCCGGGAATGCGCGAAGCCGCACGGCTCGGAGGCCTGATCTACCTGGCGAATGGCTGGTTTGCGACCAGCTTCGTGCTGGTCTGGCAGGTCGCCCTGTTTCTCAGCCTGTCCGGCAGCCTTTCGGCCTATGGCGGCACGATGGCCATCGCCGCGATTGCGGGCGGCGCCGGTGGATTGATGCTGGGGAAGCTGCTCGATGGCGGCTACGGTGCGCGGGCGACGGTCATCATCTTCGCCGGCATCGCGCTGGCAGTCGTCTTTCGCGCGTCAAGCCTGGGCGTGCCGGAGCTGGCCGTCATTGCCAACGCCGTGGGCGCCTTTGCCATCTGCTTCTATGTCCCCGCAATAAACACGCCGGTCTACAATCTCGCCAAGGCGTCTCCCTGCTCGCTCCGGTTCCATGTCGCGACCGAGGACAATTGGGACCGGGGCGCGATCGCCGCCTGCACGACATCCGTCATCCTGCTGTCGCTGGGTGCAGGCCTGTCGTCGCTGATCCTGCTCGCACTGGCATCGTGCCTCGCGCATGCCCTGCTGCTGCGACGCTACTATCGCACCCAATCCGTGCCGCAGGCGTGAGCCGTCAGCGGGCAGGCGTCCGTTCGGCCGTCCGGCGCTTGCGTCCACGCGGCGGAACAGGCTTGGGTGTTGCGTTCTCGGGAACCGGAACCCGGGGTGCCATCGCCGACAGCAGGCGGTCAAAGCGCACCATCGCGTCGGCCGGATGACGGGGCGTCGGAACCTTCTTTTTGCGGGGCACCTGATTCCTCCAGCGCACATCTGTCGGTTGAATTGGCGGATCCTCGCACAATCTGGCGCCGTTAATCAATATACGTTGTCGAAGGGGATAAAAACGAACATTCGTTTTAGGAATGTTCTCAGAACAAAATGGGATTATAGTAGATAATTCAATGGGTTGAGCTGAATTTGCGGTTTCGGAACAAACGCCGTACATTTACCAAAGTTGCAGCCCCAGACACCCCATGATCTAAGGAACACGCAAATGAGCGCCGCAGTACGAGCAGTTGAGCAACAGAGCGACATGGACCGCAAGAAAGCACTCGAAGCAGCCCTGAGCCAGATCGACCGCGCCTTTGGCAAGGGCTCCGTCATGAAGCTGGGGGCCAACCAGAAGGTAGCCGAGATCGAGGCCGTTTCAACGGGCTCCCTGGGGCTCGACATTGCCCTCGGCATTGGCGGCCTGCCGCGTGGCCGAGTGATCGAGGTCTACGGGCCGGAATCGTCGGGCAAGACCACCCTTTCGCTCCACATCGTGGCGGAAGTCCAGAAGCTGGGCGGCATCGCCGCCTTCGTCGACGCCGAGCACGCGCTCGACGTCGGCTATGCGAAG
>CAZYFM010000219.1:0-3369 GCA_964646885.1 uncultured Flavobacteriaceae bacterium | reverse complement strand
CCCGGCGCCGTTGGCGTCAGAAGCACGTCGCACTTCTTGTAGGCCTCATCGAAGTCGCGCGCGATCAGCGTGCGCAGCTTCTGCGCCTTGATGTAGTAGGCGTCGTAATAGCCAGCCGACAGCACATAGGTGCCGATCAGGATGCGCCGCTGCACTTCCTTGCCGAAACCCGCCGCACGCGTGTTCTCGTACATCGAAATGATGTCCTTTCCCGGCACGCGCAGGCCAAAGCGCACGCCGTCATAGCGCGCGAGGTTCGACGAGGCTTCGGCAGGCGCCACGATGTAATAGGCCGGCAGCGCATACTTCGTATGCGGCAGGCTGACATCGACGATCTCGGCGCCGGCGTCCTTCAGCCACTGGATGCCCTTCTGCCAGAGCGCTTCGATCTCGGCGGGCATGCCGTCAAGCCGGTACTCCTTCGGAATGCCAACCTTCAGCCCCTTCACGTTGCCGGTCATCGCGGCCTCGTAGTCGGGCACAGGCAGGTCGACGCTGGTCGAGTCGAGCGGATCATGGCTCGCCATCGACTTCAGCATGATCGCGCAATCCTTCACCGTGCGCGCCATCGGACCCGCCTGGTCGAGCGACGACGCGAAGGCGACGATGCCCCAGCGCGAGCAGCGACCATAGGTGGGCTTGATGCCGGCAATACCGGTGACGGCAGCAGGCTGGCGGATCGAGCCACCCGTATCGGTACCCGTCGCACCCATGACAAGGCGGGCTGCAACCGACGCCGACGAACCGCCTGAAGAACCACCGGGCACAAGCTTCGTGGTCGAACCCTTGCGGCGCCACGGATTGATCACGGGACCGTAGTAGCTGGTCTCGTTCGACGAGCCCATGGCGAACTCGTCCATGTTGAGCTTGCCCAGCATCACGGCGCCATCGTTGAAGAGGTTGCGCGAGACCGTGGACTCATAAGGTGGCTTGAAGCCATCGAGGATGTGTGACCCTGCAGTCGTCAGCACGTCCTTCGTGCAGAAGAGGTCCTTGATGCCGAGCGGGATACCCTCGAGCGGGCGCGCGGAACCTGAAGCGATGCGCTTGTCGGCTTCGGCAGCACCCGCGCGGGCAATGTCGGGGGTCTCGGTGACGAACGCGTTCAGGGACCGCGCCTTCTCCATCGCCTTGATATGCGCATCCACCAGTTCCTTCGCACTGAAGGACTTTTTGGTGAGGCCATCACGCGCCTCTGCAATCGTGAGGTTGGTAAGATCGCTCATTCGACCACCTTCGGGACCGCAAAATAGTTGTCTTCGCCCAGCGGAGCGTTTTTCACGACCTCCGCCGCCTTGCCACCATCGGTGACGGCATCCTCGCGCATCTTCAGCGACACCTTGACTGCGCTCGACATGGGCTCGACCGAGGAGGTATCGACCTCGTTCAGTTGCTCGACCCAGGCCAGGATGCGGTTCAGCTCGCCCGCCATGGGCTCGAGCCGCTCTTCGGGAAACGCAAGGCGCGCGAGGCGCGCGACCCGCCGGACTGTGTCTTTATCTACGGACATGGCATCAATTTCTTGTGGCGAAACGGCCGCTTTGCTACCAACCCTGCCTGAACCTTGCAAGGCACGGGCGGGATAGGGGCGTGATACTCAAGACACCCGCCGAATTGGCGGAAAGCCTGAAAAGCGGAGACCGCCTGCTGGGGCTGGATCTCGGCGAGAAGACCATAGGTCTCGCGATTTCCGACGTCATGCGGATGATTGCCACACCGCTGGTGACCCTGCCGCGGACCAAATTCACGGCAGATGCACAGGCTCTCATCACGATAATCGACCGGGAACGGGTCGGCGGCCTGGTCATTGGCCTGCCGCTGAACATGAACGGGACGGAAGGTCCCTCGGCACAGAGTGCCCGCACCTTCGGGCGCAACTTCCTGAACCTGAGGCAGATCCCGATCCTGTTCTGGGACGAAAGGCTCTCCACGACGGCGGTCACGCGGACCCTTCTCGACGCTGATGTGTCGCGCGCCCGGCGCAAGGATGTTGTGGACAAGATGGCCGCTGGCTTCATCCTGCAAGGTGTCCTCGACGCCATGAGGCGCGCCTGATGTTCGGTCGCCTCTTCCGCAGGATCTACATCCGCACGCCCGAGCCCATACCCTCCGACCAGCGTCGCCTGCTCATGCTCGTCGGCGCCGCCTATTTCATCGCCGGCTATGACGTGAACATCTACGGCTTCGCGGTCCGGCAGATCCAGCAGACATTCGCGATCCCGGAGTCCGATATCGGGCTCGTCATCGTGCTCTTCCGGCTGGGAATCATCCCGGCACTGGCGCTGGCCTGGCTTGCCGACCGGATCGGCCGCCGGAAGCTGCTGATGATCACGCTTGCGGGTGCTGCCGTGACGACGGTCTGGACTGCGTTCGCGCAGTCGCTGCCGGAGTTCATCATCGCCCAGACGATCGCCCGCATCTTCATCTATACAGAGGAAATACTCTGCATGGTGGTGATCGCGGAGGAGTTCTCGGAACGCACGCGCGGTTGGGCCGCTGGACAACTCGGCGCACTCGAGGCGCTTGGCGGTGGCGCAGCCGCGCTCGTGTTCGCCTTCGTCGAGATGCTGCCGTTCGGATGGCGGGCAATCTACGCGCTGGGCGCCATCCCGCTGCTGTGGCTGGTATGGGCGAGGCGCGCGCTGCCGGAAACGCGCCGCTTCCGCGAGCGCGACCCGAACGAGCAGGTCAAGCCCTTCCGGAGCCTCATGCGCAACTACCCGGGCAGGCTCGCTCTGCTGGTCTGCCTCTGCCTGCTGTTCGGCCTCGCCGTCGGCGCAGCCATACCTCTCGCATCCGCGTACCTGCAGGGAACGCACCAATGGGCGCCCTGGCAGGTCAGCGCAATGACGCTGGGCGCAGGACTTGTGTCCATTCTCGGCACGACAACAGCGGGCACGCTGAGCGACAGGTTCGGGCGTCGCACGATCATCGCGGTGACCGTTCTCGCCGCAGGCATCAACTTTGCCCTGTTCTACAGCTGGGCCACAGGTTTCTGGCTCGTGCTGACCTGGACCACAGGCCTGTTCTCGATCCTGGCGTCGAACGTGCTGATGACCGCGCTGGGCGCCGAACTCTTCCCGACATCCCATCGCAGCCTTGCAGCTTCGATCCGCATGATGGCGGCCCTCGCCGGCGGCCTGCTGGGTCTGCTGGTCGAGCGGGAACTCTTCATCTACTTCGGTGAACACGGCCCCGCCATCGCGACGCTGGCCCTGCTCGCCCCGCTCTGCATTGTCCCCACGTGGTTCCTGCCTGAACCGGCTCAGAAGAAACTCGAAGAAATCGCAGCCGAAAGAAAATGACCGACGTCGTCGCCGCCCTCGTGCCCGTATTCGCGATCATTGCCCTCGGCACGGTGCTGCGTGT
>CAZYFM010000218.1:0-3383 GCA_964646885.1 uncultured Flavobacteriaceae bacterium | reverse complement strand
GGAAACGCTGCCACGATAGCGTTCGGCCACCTCTTCCGGCGTGAGGAATGTGGTTTCTGACATAAGCCCTCCTTTGGCAGAAGACCTGACGTTGATGGTCGAGCGCGAGGCGCATTTCGGGATGTGTCGGTCATTCAGAGGCACCGACACGCTGGCCGAGCTTCGATGGCGCACGCTCCTGCACGACCGAACATGAGCGCGCGGAAGTGGCCAGGGAAGTATCAATCGTCAGGCGTAGGGAACGCGGATGGTGGCGGATATAAATAGGCGGGGATGCGGAGTGGTCTTCCCGCTCGCAAAGGGCATTTGGAGCCAGGTGCAGTGAGGTCATCACGCTGACCTGTCGAACACCTCTGGCTCAAGCCGAATTTGCAGGTCTGTAAGCAAGTTGGAGTCCATGCCGTCGCCGGCCAGGGTTTGCAGGTAGTCGAGCAGATCGTCCTGCCGCGGTTGACCGAAGGCCAGTCGATAGACCGTGAGGCTGCGTTTGAGCCAGGCGAGTCGCGTGACTTCCCGACTGAACGGCAGCATCGGCACGCGCCGTTCGACGCGCACGGAACCTTCGTAGATCCAATAGGGGATGAGATCGGTGTCGACCGCCGCCTCGGATCGCGCGTGCTCGAACATCAGCTTCCACGGGTCGTCAGGAGCCTGCCCGCGGCCCCTGACGACCGCGGCCTGGCGTTCGGCTAGGTTGAGGCGCACGGCATGGCCCTTGAAGCGGTGAACGCGGCCTTCGCGCTGCTCGAGGTCCACCGGGTTGCCCGGCAAGTTCCAGTGATAGACGCGATAGCAATAGGGGTGGAAGTCCAGCCCTTCCTGGCCGACCGACGTGGTGGCGAGAACGAACGGCCGGAATGGTGAGTTGAAGGCGTCACGCACGCCTCCGAGCCGCGCGACGGCGCCGTCTTCGTCCTTGTAGTCGGCGAGCCGCATCGCGAAGCGTCCGCGCATCTGGAATTTGCTGATGGCGAGGGCCTCGCCATCGACATGCACGTCATCGACATCGATCTGCGACGGGCGGATGGCCAGGGCCTGGGCCATGGCGCGAGCGACGCCGAGGGCGCGTTCCTCGGCCGGGCGGGCTCCGAGACCTTCGGCATCGACGAGGTAATGTGCGTATTCGTCCAGGACGGCCTGTAGGTTGTGCTGGGCGCAATAGGCCAGCACGCGGCGCCAGTAATGATCGTCGGTATCCCGTCGCAGCAAGGCGACCGCGTCATGCTGATTGAACAGCGCCCGGAACGACCAGGCGACCTCAGCGGCGGCGCTGAGCAAGCGTGGGTCATCCCACGCCAGCTCGGGCGCGATCCGCTTGAGGGCGCGAAGCGCGCAGACGGCCGGACTGCCGAGCGCGACGTCAACCAGCAGGTCCGAAAGATCGTCGGACAAAGCGCCGATGTCGTGCGTCTTCACCGCTGCCGCCAGTTCGGCGATATGATCGTGGAAGGCGTCTTCGCTCGCCAGGGCGCGCATGCCGTGGGGCGCTTCCAGCCAGGCGCGGGATCGCGCGCCCAGCAGGTCATCGATCACGGCTGGGGCGGCCCACTCGGCGCTGTGCGCGTCCTGATGCGACACCGCGCCTTCCTTCAAAGCACCGATGGCGGGCTTGAGGCGGTCGCTCACAGCGGAGCGCATTCCCTCCAGCGACAAGGCGGCCCCCGTTTCGCTGAACACCGCCAGCGGATCGGCCAACTCGGCCAGCGCCGGCGAGGGATAGATCAGAAGCAGCGCGCGCAGACCCGCGAGCCGGCCGTGATCCTGCCGAAACTGCAAGGGACGCAGGCGATGCTGCTCGAAATAGCGCCGGCCGGATTCGCCGACGCCCATGCGCCGTTCGGCTTCGTAGGACAGCAGGGCTGCGATCGCATCGGGCACCATGGACCAGGACGAAAATATCAGCGCCTTGGTCAGCGGCGCCCCGGCTCGCGCCTCGCCGTAATAGGGCATGGCGGCGGGTATCCAGAGGTTCTGTTCCAGGAGCTGGCCGAAGATGTCGTCCATGATCGCGCGCATACGGCCGTTGGCCGGGTCCAGCGGCGCATAGGCGTCGATGGCGTCGTGATCGAGCATGGCCGGTCGAGCCGCCTGGATTGCAGTGCGGAGCACGGCCGAAGGCGCGTCGACCTGGTCTTCCAGCAGCCGCTTCAGGCTGTAGTGGCGCATGAAGTTGAGCAGATAGGGCGAAGACTTCCAGTATTCGATGATCTCCGGCGCATCGAGCGTGCGCGCCACCTGAGAAACGGCGGATGCCTGCGCGAGGTCGGCGGGCGCGATCGAGACCGTGATGGGAGGCTCGCTCATCATGGAGTCGCGCTCGACCGTGGATGCGACCCGCTCGGTTCGGGCGATCACACGGCGCAGGCGCCGTTCGATGGTCTGGCGGGTCTCGACCGCTGAGGCATGTGACTGTGGCAGGGCATGCAGGAGGCCGCGGAAGGCGCGCATTTCACGCGCCAGCGTGGCTGCCACCTCCGGCCCCTTTTCCCCGCCGTAGAGGAAACTCAGGGTCTCAAGGAAGTCCTGATAGTGGTCGCCTTCGTCGGGCTCGTCGCCGGCGAGCGTGAGCATCCGGTAGGGTGTGGCGGAGAGCAGCAAGGTGCGGGCGGCGTGCCCGTCGCCTCTCGAGTAGTCGAACAGTTCGCGCGCGAGGATCGCCGCGTCGCTGTCGCCATGCAGCAGATCCCGGAACCGCTGGAACTCGTCCATGATGATGAGGTCGGGTTGCAGCGCATCCACGCAGGCGTGGGACAGCTTGGCGCGGAGCCGGGCGACCAGGCTGTTGCGGGGCTGCGTCATTTCTGCGGGATAGGTGTCCCGGCGGCGCGGGAAGAGTTCGCAAACCCGTTCGAGTTCCTCGAAGAGGTCGCGATCCGCCTGCACGTCGCGGCGGAAGCGCTCGATGATGCGCTTGTCGACGCCTTCGAGGGTGAGGTTGTCCACGGCGCGGTTCCAACCCTCGACGCCGGCCGTGACCTGCAACAGGTTGTGCAGGCCGCGCGGGCGCGTAACGAGGTCGCGCAGGAGATGGAACAGCAAGGCGCGTTCCTGCGTCACGCCCGTCGCGGAGCGTAGATCGAAAGTCGTGCCCGGCGTCAGGCTGATGAAGTTCACCCTGTTGGCGTCGAGGCCCGCCTGGTCGCGCAGTTGCAGGGGAACAAGGGTCATGCGGGTCGGCAGGGCCAGCTCGCGCCGCCCGAGGACGTTCAGCCGGTTGAGGTTCTGGGCGGCGATCGCCTGGTTCGAGCAGATGTAGAGGATGTCGATCCGCTTGGTGCTGTCCCACAGGTGTTCGATCATGCGGGCGATGACCCCGCGCGCCACCATCGTCTTGCCGAGGCCGACTTCGTCGGCGACCAGGAACTGGCGGACAGGATCGTCCT
>CAZYFM010000217.1:0-3393 GCA_964646885.1 uncultured Flavobacteriaceae bacterium | reverse complement strand
GGAGCTTCTCTATGACAAGGCCAGGCTGCTGGCCAATGGCGATCGCTGGGAACGCGAGATTGCCAGGAACTTGGAACTGGACGCGCCCTACCGCTGAGGGGCGAGTTCGCCGAAACGAGGAACGACAGACGTGCTGGTGGCAACAATCGCGTTTTATGTCTTTGCGACAGTGCTGATCATTTCAGCGCTGCTCGTCGTGGGTGCCCGTAACCCCGTGCACTCGGTCCTGTTCCTGATCCTCGCGTTCTTTAATGCCGCAGCCCTCTTCGTGCTGCTGGGGGCCGAATTCCTCGCGATGGTCCTCGTGGTCGTCTACGTGGGTGCCGTGGCCGTGCTCTTCCTGTTCGTCGTGATGATGCTCGACATCGACTTTACCGAGCTACGGCAGGGCTTCCTGCAATACGCCCCTCTGGGGATCATCCTGTGCCTCGTGTTCTTCGGGGAGCTGGCCGCCGTCGGATTCGGCTGGGCCCTGACACCGGCGGCCGAGGGCGTCGCGCGTCACCCGACACCAGCGGACGTCACGAATACGGAAGCGTTGGGACGAATCATCTACACCGACTACGTGCACGTGTTCCAGGGCGCGGGCATGGTGCTGCTGGTCGCCATGATCGGCGCGATCGTGCTCACGCTGCGCCACCGTGAAGGCGTGAAGCGCCAGAACGTCTCGGCGCAGATCGGCCGTACACGCGAAAAGGGCGTCGAACTCCGCAAGGTTCGCCCGGGAGAGGGTCTCTGACAATGGAAATCGGCTTGGGTCATTATCTCGCGGTCGCCGCGGCCCTCTTCACGATCGGCATCCTCGGCATCTTCATCAATCGGAAGAACGTCATCATCATCCTGATGTCCATCGAGCTCATCCTGCTTTCGGTGAACATCAACCTGGTGGCCTTCTCGTCCTTCCTCGGCGATCTGACCGGGCAGGTTTTTGCACTTCTCGTCCTGACGGTCGCGGCGGCAGAAGCCGCCATCGGCCTCGCCATTCTCGTCGTCTACTTCCGCAATCGGGGCACGATCGCGGTTGAAGACGTCAACATCATGAAAGGGTAGACAGCGTGGAATTGCTCTACCAGGCCATCCTCGTCCTTCCGCTTACGGGCGCCATCCTTGCCGCACTGATGGGCAAGCGCTTCGGCGAACATGCGGCGGAGTACACTGCCACTATCCTCCTCTGCGTGACCGCTCTCCTGTCGGTGGGCGCCTTCCTGTTCGATCTCCCCCGTTTCGAGATGAACAAGCCGCAGATATTCACCCTGTTCCAGTTCCTGGACAGCGGAACCCTGCAGGTCGACTGGACCATCCGGGTCGACGCGCTGACCTCGGTCATGCTGGTGGTCGTGACGGGCGTGTCGTCGCTCGTTCACGTGTATTCGATCGGCTACATGCATCACGACGAGCACAGGCCGCGCTTCTTTGCCTACCTGTCGCTGTTCACTTTCGCGATGCTCACGCTCGTGACGTCGGACAACTTCGTGCAGCTCTTCTTCGGCTGGGAAGGCGTGGGCCTCGCGTCCTATCTGCTCATCGGTTTCTGGTTCAAGAAGCCGTCCGCCAACGCCGCCGCCATGAAGGCGTTCATCGTCAACCGCGTCGGCGACTTCGGCTTTGCGCTGGGCATCTTTGCCGTATTCCTCACGTTCGGGACGCTTGATTTCGGCACCGAAACGACGCCGGGCGTCTTCCAGCAGGCGAAAGATTTCGCAGGCAAGACATTCGAGTTTGCGGGCTACCAGGTCGACATCCTGACGACGACCTGCCTTCTCCTGTTCATGGGTGCCATGGGCAAGTCGGCCCAGTTCTTCCTGCACACCTGGCTGCCGGATGCCATGGAAGGCCCGACGCCGGTTTCGGCGCTCATCCACGCCGCCACCATGGTCACCGCGGGCGTGTTCCTCGTCTGCCGCTGCTCGCCGCTGTTCGAACTCGCGCCCTTTGCGCTCGAAGTCGTGACTGTCGTGGGCGCAACCACGGCCTTCTTCGCAGCCACCGTCGGCCTGTTCCAGAACGACATCAAGCGCGTCGTCGCCTACTCGACCTGCTCGCAGCTGGGGTACATGTTCTTTGCCGCAGGCGTAGGCGCCTACCAGGCTGCCATGTTCCACCTCTTCACCCACGCCTTCTTCAAGGCGCTGCTGTTCCTCGGCGCAGGCTCGGTCATTCACGCCCTCGATGGCGAGCAGGACATGCGCAACATGGGTGGCGTGAAGGACAAGATCAAGATCACGTACTGGATGATGGTGATCGGCACGCTGGCCCTGACCGGCTTCCCCTTCCTGTCCGGGTTCTGGTCAAAGGACGCCATTCTTGAGAGCGCCTTCGCCGCGCACACGGGTGTCGGCAACTATGCCTTCGCCCTGGGCATCGTGGCCGCCGGCATGACCTCGTTCTATTCCTGGCGCCTGATCTTCATGACTTTCCACGGCAAGTTCAGGGGCGACCATCATGCGCTCGAGCACGCCCACGAATCTCCCATGATCATGCTCGTGCCGCTTTTCATTCTCGCGGCCGGCGCGCTTTTTGCCGGCGTTGTCTTCCACGAGCAGTTCCTCGGCCACCACAATGTCGAGTTCTGGCGCGGTGCCATCGTGAACCTTCAGCACCACACCGCGCTCGACGCACGCCACCACGTGCCGGACTGGGTCTGGTTCGCGCCGGGCACGGTCATGCTGATCGGCTTCGCGGTCGCCTGGTATTTCTACATCGACCATCCGGATCTGCCGGCGCGCATGGCGGCGCGCCAGGGCCCGCTGTACCTGTTCCTCTACAATAAGTGGTACTTCGACGAGATCTACGACACGCTCTTCGTTCAACCCGCAAAGCGCCTCGGCCACTTCCTTTGGAAGACGGGCGACGGCAAGCTCATCGACGGCATGGGGCCTGACGGCATTTCTGCAGGCATCGCCGACTGGACGCGTCAGGCAGTTCGCCTGCAGAGCGGCTACGTGTTCCACTACGCCTTCGCGATGCTGATCGGCGTTGCGCTTCTGGCAAGCTGGTTCATGGCGGGAGGCGGCCAATGAGCAACCTCCTTTCCATAGCCACGTTCCTGCCGCTGCTGGGCGTGCTTCTGATCCTGCTCATGGCGCCGGCCGGCAAGGCAGGCGAGACGATGGCGCGCCAGATCTCGCTCTTCACCACCGCGATTACCTTTGCGGTGACGCTGGTGCTGTGGTCGATGTTCGACCCGTCCGCGGCGGGGTTCCAGTTCGAGGAGAACTACCCCTGGCTCGGCGGCAACATCAACTATCACCTGGGCGTTGACGGGATCTCCCTGCCGTTCGTGATCCTCACCGCGTTCCTGATGCCGCTCTGCATTCTCGCAAGCTGGACATCCATCGAAACGCGCGTGAAGGAGTACATGATCGCGTTTCTGGTCCTGGAAACGTTGATGAT
>CAZYFM010000216.1:0-3400 GCA_964646885.1 uncultured Flavobacteriaceae bacterium | reverse complement strand
ATGCCGCGGTCGAGCGCTTCCTGCTTCGTCTCCACGATCGTGACCGGGATGCCGACATTCAGGAAGTTCATCGCGATGCCGCCGCCCATGGTGCCGGCGCCAATGACGCCGACCTGCTTCACCGGGATGGTCTGCGTGTCTTCCGGCACATCCGGCACTTTCCAGACGGCGCGCTCGGCGAAGAACACGTAACGCTGGGCCGCCGACTGGTTGCCGGTCATCAGGCCCATGAACAGCTTGCGCTCTTCCTTCAGGCCTTCGTCGAAAGGCAGGTTCACGGCCGCCTCGATGCACTTGACGTTGGCCTCGGGGGCCTCAAAGCCGCGGAACTTCTTGGCATTCGCCTTGCGGAAGGCCGAGAAGATTTCCGGCTTGCCGCGCGCGGCTTCCATCTTTTCGTTCAGGTCGCGGATGCGGCGGAGCGGACGCTTCTCGGCAACGACCTTGCGGGCGAAGGCCAGCGCGCCCTCGCGCAGCTTGCCCTCTTCCACCAGTTCGTCGACAAGGCCCATCTCGGCGCACTGCTTTGCGGCAACGTGCTCGCCCGAGGTGACCATCTCAAGCGCGCGCTCGGCGCCCACGATGCGCGGCAGGCGCTGCGTGCCGCCGGCGCCCGGCAGGAGACCGAGCTTGACCTCCGGCAGGCCGCACTTGGCCGAGGGAACGGCGACGCGATAGTGGCAGGTGAGCGCCACTTCGAGGCCGCCGCCGAGCGCGGTGCCGTGGATCGCGGCGATCACCGGGATCGTCGCGTTCTCGATGGCGTTCTGCGCGTCGAAGAGGCTGGCGCCCTTGGGCGGCTTGCCGAACTCGCTGATGTCGGCGCCCGCGATGAAGGTCCGGCCGTCGCAGATGAGGACGATGGCACGCACGGCGGGGTTCACGACAGCCTGGCCGATGCCCTTGTAGATGCCGTCGCGCACGGGCGCGGACAGGGCGTTGACGGGCGGCGAGTTCAGGGTGAGGACGGCGATATCGCCCTCGATCGACAGGTCGGCGACTTCATTGATTGCAGTCATGCTTTTGCCTTTGCTTCTGAATGCCGGCGGCTCGGGGCCGGGAGACGGCGGCACGATAGCGCGGGGGCGGCGTCTGTGTCATGAGTGCTTTGAAACATGCCCCCAGACCTGCGGCATCACCCTACGGAGTGCTTGGTGTCCCTGAACATCCTGCTCGTCACCCTTGACCAGTTCCGCGCGGACAGCCTGTCGTGCGCGGGACATCCGGTCGTCAAGACGCCCCATCTCGATGCGCTGGCCGCCGAGGGCGTGCGGCTTGCCCGTCATTACAGCCAGTCCGCGCCCTGCAGTCCGGGCCGCGCCAGCCTCTATACAGGCCTGTACCAGTTCAACCACCGGGTGGTGGCCAATGGCACGCCGCTCGACCGGCGCTTCGACAACATCGCGAAGGCCGCGCGCCGTGCAGGCTACGCGCCGACGCTGTTCGGCTACACGGACCAGGCCGTCGATCCGCGCGAGACGAGCGGTCCGGACGATCCGCGGCTGCGGAGCTACGAAGGCATGCTGCCGGGCTTCGAGGCCGGCGTTTTCTTCAATGCCACGGAGCCCGGGCCCTGGATCGAGTGGGTGCGCGGCCAGGGCCACGACATCCCCGACCACTGGGAGGAAGCGCTTGCCACCGAGCCATCCCGCCCGGCGCCTCTCAGCCAGACGGCGTGGCTCACCGACCAGTTCCTGGCGTGGCTGGGGCGGCAGGACGGCCCGTGGTTTGCGCATCTGAGCCAGCTGCGCCCTCACCCGCCCTATGCGGCGGCCGGGCACTACGCGACGCTCTACGATCCGGATGCGGTGCCCCTTCCCGTCCGGCCGTCGGAGACGCGAGACGGCCTGCACGACGGGCTCCTGCGCAATCCGCAGACGGCCGCGCCGACCGACGAACGCAGCGTCCGCACGCTGCGCGCGCAGTACTACGGCATGGTGAGCGAAGCCGACGCGCAGCTCGGGCGCGTGATTGACGCGCTCAAGGCGTCGGGCCAGTGGGACAACACGCTCATCATCGTCACGTCGGACCACGGCGAGATGCTGTGCGACCACGGCCTCATCCAGAAAGGGGGCTGGTTCGAGCAGAGCTACCACATCCTGGGCCTCGTTCGTGATCCGCGCGCGGGTCGCGCACGCGGAACGGTGGTGGAGGCCTTCACCGAGAATGTCGACGTTTTCCCGACGCTGTGCGACGCGATGGGCATTGCGGTTCCGGCGCAATGCGACGGGCTTCCGTTGACGCCGTTCCTCAAGGGCGAGACGCCGCCGTGGTGGCGTGAGGCCGCACACTGGGAGTTTGACTGGCGAGCCGCCTTCATTCCGCACGGGCCGCACCCCTGGCCGTGGGACCGCCGCCTCGAGGCGAAATGCCTCTCGGTCCGGCGCTCGGCCGGCCTCGGCTACGTGCATTTCGGGGACGGGTCTTTCCTCTGCTTCGACCTTGCCGCTGATCCCACGTGGCGCACGCCGATGACGGATCCGGCGAGGATCCTGCAGGCCGCGCAGGCGCTGACGACATGGCGCCTGCAGCACCAGGATCGCACGCATACAGGACTTCTCGTCGAGAATGGCGGCGTCGGACGCTGGCCCGACATGCCGGAAGGCTGGCGCTGAGGCGTCAGGATGGCGCGGGGCGTCTCGCGTGGCGCTGCTCGTGCGCGAGCAGCCAGCGCTTGCGCTCGATCCCGCCGCCATAGTGCACCAGCGACCCGTCCGCGCCGACGAGCCTGTGGCAGGGCACGATGATCGAAATCGGATTCTGGCCATTGGCGTGACCGACCGCCCGTGCAGCGCCAGGATGCCCGAGCATCGACGCCATGGTGCCGTAGGACAGCGTCTCCCCGGCCGGGATCTTCCGCAATGCGGTCCAGACCTTCTTCTGGAAGGGCGTGCCAAAATCGGTGGCAACCGGCAGATCGTCAATGGCTTCGAGCTCGCCTTCGAAGTAGCGCTCCAGTGCTTCGCCGAAGGGTGAGAGTTCGTTCGTCTCGCGCCAGACGGCCTCCGGGATGTACTTGCGCAGCAAGGCCTCGCGCCGCTCCGCGCGGTCCTCGAACTCGATGTTGTAGACCTGCCAGCCGTCGTGGGTGAGGATCGACACGCCCAGCGGCGTGCCGCGGCGCTCGAGGAACATGACGCGCGGCTTGCCTTGCGCGTCCCTGATGATTGTTTCGTCCATTGTCATGAGCATAGTCCTGAAAAAGGCAGCGCACCACGCACTGCTGTGCGCGGGTCTGGCTGCCGGGTGATGTGGGGTGTCTGGGGAGGTTGCGTCGATCCTGACGGATTTCGACGCTTGTCGTTTACAGCGCCGAATATTGCCGAAATCGCCGAAAACAAAAAGTGAACATATTGACGCATGAGGAGAAGGAAGGATTTCACGCGAAGAGGCGCGAAAA
>CAZYFM010000215.1:0-3486 GCA_964646885.1 uncultured Flavobacteriaceae bacterium | reverse complement strand
ATCATAGTCATGGTCCGCGAAGGCGGACCACCCATGACTTTGCAGCGTTAGGGCGATGAAAAAGGAAGTCGTGGGTGGTCTGCCTTCGCAGACCATGACCCAGGTTGGAGTGTGTGATTTACAGTGCCCCCAAAATTTGAGTCGCTCCCAATTGCGCGTTTCCAATGACTTTCAGCGCGTAGTGTGGAATCTGAACCGGACAGCAGCAGCGCAGGCAGACCATGACAACAATTTTGTGCGGGTGGTCAGGCAGCCTTGTGATTGCGGATGGCTTCCAGGAATACGCTCGCAAACTCTTTCAGTTTTGCGGCGCCGACGCCGTGGACTTCGGCGAACTCGACTTCGTTCATGGGCTTGCGTGCGGCCATGTCGATCAGGGTGCGGTCCGCGAAGACCACGTACGCCGGGACGCGGCGCTGCCTGGCAAGCTCGAGGCGCAGTTGCTTGAGCGCATCGAGAAGCGAGGCCTCGTCGCCGGACAGCGCAGCGCTGGCGGTCGCGGCCGTGGCCTTGCGCCCGCTGCGTTTCGGTTGCACCGTCGGGCGGCACTCAAAGCGCGCCACGCCCTTCAGGAGGTCGTCGCCGCGCGGACCCAGCATCAGGCCGCCATAACCTGCAATGTCGAGCGCGAGATACTCGGCCGCGACGAGCTGGCGGATCATCTGCTGCCACTCCTCGCGCTTGCGGCCCTTGCCGGCGGCGTAGGTGGGCAGCCTGTCGTGTCCCAGCCTGAGCACACGTTCGCTGGATGCGCCCATCAGGATGTCAACGACGTGCACGGTGCCGAAACGCTGGCCTGTCAATCGCACCGTATCTGCAACCAGTCGCGCCTCGGTCGTTGCGTCGACGAGACTTGACGGCGTCAGGCATGAATCACAGTTCCCGCACGGTGCTGCGCGTTCGCCGAAATAGCCGAGCAACACCTGTCGTCGGCAGCCCGCGGCCTCGCAATAGCCAACGAGCGCGCCAAGCCGCTGGTGCTCGCGGCGCTTGCGGTCGTCGCTTGAGTCTTCCTGGTCGATGAACTGACGGCGCATGCGGATGTCCTGCAGGCCGAAGAGCATGAAGGCCTCGGCCTTTGCCCCATCACGACCGGCGCGGCCGAACTCCTGATAATAGGCTTCCACGCTTCCGGGCAGATCGGCGTGGAAGACAAAGCGCACGTCAGGCTTGTCGATGCCCATGCCAAAGGCAATCGTGGCCGCCATCACCACGCCGGGCTCGGTCATGAAAATGTTCTGGTTTGCCTCGCGCGCGTCCTTGTCCATGCCCGCGTGGTAGGCGAGAGCCCGGATTCCATTTTCGGCGAGAAGCTCTGCGGCCTCCTCGGTGCGCTTTCGCGACAGGCAATAGACGATGCCGCTCCTGCCCTTTCGCGCGCCGACATAGTCAAGCATCTGGCGCTTCCAGTCGCGCTTGGGTTCGACGGCGAGGCTGATGTTGGGGCGGTCAAAACCGAGCACGAAGATGCTCGCATCGCCATCGAAGAGCTGGCGTGCAATGTCGGCGCGCGTGACCTCGTCGGCGGTGGCGGTGAGTGCCGCGATGGGCACGGTCGGAAAATGCTGGCGCAGCTGGCCGAGCGCCTCGTATTCAGGGCGAAAGGCGGGGCCCCATTGCGAGATGCAGTGGGCCTCGTCAATCGCAATCAGACGAATGGGGAGCCGACCCAGTGCCGCGAGCATGCGCTCCGTCATCAGGCGCTCGGGTGCCATGTAAAGCAGCCTCGTCTCTCCGGCGGCCGCGCGGCGCCAGGCCTCGACGTTCTCTTCGCGCGTGCGGGCCGAGTTGATGGCATCGGCTGCGACGCCGGCCAGGCGCAAGGCCTGGACCTGGTCCTGCATCAGGGCCACGAGCGGCGAGACGACGATGGTCAGTCCGCCCTGCACGAGCGCGGGGATCTGGAAGCACAGCGACTTTCCCGTTCCGGTCGGCATGACGGCCAGAACGTTTCTGCCCGCCAGCAGCGCATCGATGACCTGCTCCTGACCGGGACGGAAGCTGTCATAGCCGAAAACTTCCTTCAGGACCTCGCGCTTGTGGTCAGTCATCGTGGCCCTGAGATTCATTCCGGTGTTCACCCTCTCCCTGAGCCCCGTCGAGGAGCAGCGGAAGACGTAGTTGATCCGCGCTCACCGTCATATGCCGGCGAGAGACAATTGCGCGATCTGCCGTGGATAAATCGAACGATGTGAAACGCAGCGCGCTGTTTCCATGCCCGGCCTCAACCTGCCATTGATGACAGGTGTGGCAAGGTCTAAGCTCATACTGCGAATCATTGCAGCTGGAGCGACCCGTGGAACCGGGAGACGTCATCTACACGCCCATTTCGGAAGTGAATGCTCCTGGACTGCGCGGATTTCTGGATCACTGGCGCACGCTTCCGAAGACGGATGGCTTTCCCACTCACGCCGATCTCGACCTGCGCGTGATCAAGCGTGGCCTTCCCCATGTGCATGCCTATGACATTCTATCGAGCAACGAGTTCAGGATCCGGCTGCTGGGAACGGCGATGACGCGGCTGGCCGGTGGCGACTATACGGGGCGCGTGCTGAGCGTCACTGCCGAGGACATCCGGGACCGACGCACCGCCATGATCCTGCAGGAAGTCTGCGCCGCCCGCAGTCCCGTGCTCACCAATGTCTATGGCGGCGTCATCGATGGTGCACATTTCGTGCACCTGGAGTCGCTCTGGCTGCCGTTCCGCGGAGAGGACGGAGCCTTTTCCCGCATCGTTGCGATGAGTGCAGAGAGCCCTCTGGTCGAGTTCCAGGACGCGGTGCCGGCGCGCGCGTGACCACAAATTCCGCTGCCTGATTTTTGAGCTCGTTTTGTTGTTGCAGCGCAACACAGTGTGCCACAAATGACGAATTAACCTTTCGTGTTGTTATTTTATTAGCTCAAAGCCGAGGGTTTCGCTCAGAAAATTTGCAACGTTATATTGCGCTGCACAATTGCCTCTGATAATCGCGTTAGCGAAACGTCAAGATCAGGCTGAGGGCCCCATGTCAGCGACCGTCACTCCCATTGGCTCCAAGGACTCGAAGACGCCGTACAAGGATCTCTACGAGATCGGCGAGATCCCTCCCATGGGATACGTACCCTCGAAGATGTACGCCTGGACGATCCGCAAGGAGCGCCATGGCGAGCCCGAGAAGTCGATGCAGCTCGAAGTCGTTCCGACGTGGGAGCTCGACAGCCACGACGTGCTCGTTCTCGTGATGGCGGCCGGCGTGAACTACAACGGCGTCTGGGCGGCGCTTGGCACGCCGATCTCGCCGATCGACGGTCACAAGAACCCCTATCACATTGCAGGCTCGGACGCGGCGGGCATCGTGTGGGCCGTCGGCTCGAAGGTGAAGCGCTGGAAGGTCGGCGATGAAGTCGTCGTCCACTGCAACCAGGACGACGGCGACGACGAAGAATGCAATGGCGGCGATCCGATGTTCTCGCCCTCGCAGCGCATCTGGGGCTACGAGACGCCGG
>CAZYFM010000214.1:0-3551 GCA_964646885.1 uncultured Flavobacteriaceae bacterium | reverse complement strand
GCGAAGAGAAGCATCGATGGGTCTCGCTTCGCTTCTTCCGCGATGTAAGTCTGTGCACGCGCCCGATCCGGCTCGATGCCGGGTGCACCGAAGACCAGGACTTCGGCGAGGCGCCTTCGGGCATCAATGAAGGGTGCGCCGTCCTCCTGGCGACTGAGGCCGGCGAGCTCTTCGAGCCACGCCAGGGCCTCGGCGCCCGCTGGCATCACATCGGACTTGCCGCCGCAAAGATTGCCCGTCCACATGCTGACGAGATTGTAGCGGGCGATGATGACGTCCATGTCGAGATCGGCAGATCGCGCGAGAGTGATGTGCCGGCTACCGAGTGTCTCGCACTTCGCCACATCGAACACGGGGATGTCGCCTTCGGCCATTCCGGACAGCTCGGCTTCGAATGAAGCTGGCAGGCGTGCGAGCACCAGGCGATGATCGGCTTCGCTGGACACCGTGACCCGAAGTTCGGCGCGCGCGTCAGAGCAGATACAAGCGACCGCCAGAAGCGCCAAAAGAACCAGAACGCGCATGAAAACTCCCGTGATGACACAACGCTGCCATTTTTCGGCTGATGAGGGCAAGGCCGGTCCGCGTGCCGTCAGGTTCCGAAGAATGCGTCCTGGCGTGATATGGCTTGGTAAAGGTAGCTCCCGGCTGGCCCAATGTCAGCGCCTGCTGCGGATCATGCTATGCTGCAAGCGTGCCACCGGACGCCTTGGGGCGAAGTGGCATGAAAATGGGGGCTCACATGAAGACTGTCATTGGGTTGCTTGCAGCCGGACTTTTTTTGCTCGTCATGGGTGTTGCGCGCGCGGAGCCTCACTGGAAGGGCGCGGGCTGGTACGTGGTGGCTGACACGATTGTCGGGCCGTTTGTATGGACGGGGCCTTACGGTTCGAAGGAAGAATGTGAGCCCAATCGTCCCGAAGACGAAGAAGACGCCATGTATTTCTGCGAGTACCTGAACGAGCAGCCGAGCTGGGATGACTGAAAACGTGCCAGCATGCGCGTGACGGTGGCTGCCGCACGTGCAGGACCTGCTCACGCCGATTTGTCCGGGATGATGTCGTGGAATTCGCGGTGGGGCTGGAAGCTCCCGCTGCTTTGTGCAGAATGCGCGCCATTCACCAAATGGGGATTCTCATGCGTATTGCTGCAATTGCGCTTGTCGCGCTCGCGTCGACGGGGCTGGCCTGGGCCGGTGACGTCCAACGTGTCGAGCGTGGCATGCTGGTCACGGAAAATGTTCCCGAGACGCCGACGGCGCTGAAGGACATGCTGCTGCAGTACCAGAACGTGCGCGGTGCCTCGTTCTCGGACTGGACGCCTGACGGCAAGTCGATCCTGATCGCGACGCGTTTCGGAGATGCCGCGCAGCTGCACCGCGTGGACATGCCGCTGGGCCTTCGTCGCCAGCTGACGTTCTTTCCCGAGCCCGTCGGTGGCGGCACGTATCGCCCGGGCGGCGGCGCGCGGACGATCCTCTATGGCAAGGACCGTGGTGGTGACGAGAACTTCCAGCTCTACCTGATGGATGAGCGCGAAGGCGCCTCGACCATGATCACGGATGGCACGTCGCGCAATGGCGGCGGCACGTTCTCGGAAGACGGCTCGCTGATTGCGTGGTCCAGCGTCGCGAAGGACAGCCAGAAGTACAAGATCCTGGTTGCCAATGGTCGCGCGCCGAAGGAGCCGCGCATCGTGCTCGACGAGGATGGCGCCTGGTCGCCCGTGGCTTTCTCGCCCGACAACTCGAAGCTTCTCGTGCGCCGCGGCGTGTCGGTGAACGAAAGCTACCTGCACCTCATCGACCTCAAGACGGGCGCGCGGACACAGGTCAATCCATCGTCGAAGCAGATCTCCTATGGCGACGCAGAGTTCTCGGCAGATGGCCAGTCGCTGTTCGTCGTGTCGGATGAGGACAGCGAGTTCTCGCGCCTCGTCCGCATCAGCCTGAAGGACGGCCAGAAGACGCTGCTGTCCGGCGCCATCAAATGGGATGTGGACGGGTTTGACATCACCCGCGACCGGAAAACCCTTGCCTATGTCACAAACGAAGACGGGGTCAGCCGGGTCTACATCATCAACGCGGCGAGCGGGGCCCGCCTGCCGTCGCCGGAGTTGCCGACGGCGGTCTTCTCGGGTGCCGGCTTCTCTCCTGATGGAACGAAGCTTGCGCTGTCGCTTTCGAATGCGCAGACGTCGGGCGACGTGTGGGTGTGGGACCTGAAGGCCCGCAAGCTCACGCGCTGGACCGAAAGCGAAGTGGGAGGCATCGATCCCTCGACCTTCGTGCAGCCCAGGCTCGTGTCCTGGCCGACGTTTGACCAGGTCGATGGCAAGCCGCGCATGATCACGGGCTTCCTTTACCAGCCCGCCGGACCTGGTCCGCATCCGGTCATGATCAGCATCCATGGCGGGCCGGAGTCGCAATCGCGTCCCGGTTTCTCGAGCAACATCCAGATGATGGTGAAGAAGGCCGGACTGGCGGTCATCCTGCCGAATGTCCGCGGGTCGACCGGTTACGGAAAGACCTTTGTCAACCTGGACAATGGCCGGCTGCGCGAAGATTCGGTCAAGGACATTGGTGCGCTGCTGGACTGGATTGCAACGCAGCCGAACCTCGACAAGTCGCGCGTGGTGGTGAGCGGCGGTTCGTATGGCGGCTACATGTCCTATGCCGTCATGACCCACTACAACGACCGTCTCGCGGCGGGGATCTCGGTGGTCGGCATCTCGAACTTCGTGACGTTCCTCAACAACACGAGCGGCTATCGACGTGACCTTCGACGCGTCGAGTATGGCGACGAGCGCGATCCGGAGATGGCGAAGTTCCTGCAGTCGATCTCGCCGCTGACGCATGCCAGCAAGATCACCAAGCCGATGTTCATCGTGCAGGGCCTGAACGATCCGCGCGTTCCCTATACCGAAGCCGAGCAGATGCTGAAGGCGATCCGGTCGAACGGGCAGGAAGTCTGGTTCATGATGGCCAAGGATGAAGGCCACGGCTTTGCGAAGAAGGCCAACCAGAATGCCCAGCAGGAAGCGACGATGCTGTTCCTGGAGAAGTTCCTGGGCAAGTAAAGCACAAGAAGTGACAGGGCAGGGTTGCACCTTGCCCTGTCTCTGCCTGTTCAGCTCAGCGGGCCCATGCCGTCGAAGTTCACGGGGTTGCGTACCCAGCCCTTGGTGCCGTCCTTCCTTTCGACACGGACCCACCATGCGGAGGCAGGGGCGCCGTCAGTCCGTTCATCCCAAAGCACAACCGGCGCGCTGTCGCCATCAGCCTCGACGTTCAGCACCTTGCCGTCGTGCCAGACGTCGTAGGTGAAGCCTTCGCCGTCGCCGAGGAGCTGGTACACGGTGTCCCCGACATTCAGGCCGCCGCCGGCGCGCGTGACGGTGCCGCGCAGCGGGCGGACGAGTGTCTGGCCGGGTGACGTCATGACTTCCTCGCCCTCGGCGATCTGCGCGATGACCTGCGCATCATCGAGCGCGTCGGCGTAGACGTTCACGGTGGTTGTCGCGCGCCACTTTCCAAAGGTGGGGCAGGCTTC
>CAZYFM010000213.1:0-3560 GCA_964646885.1 uncultured Flavobacteriaceae bacterium | reverse complement strand
TCTTTTCGCGCCATTCGCCCCTTCGCGCTTTCGCGTGAAACCTTTCTTCCCCATGCGACACTCAGGCACTTGAACCGGCGACAAAGTTCACACATTGTTCCAGATGCAAAAACCCTCACCTCATGGAGGCCCCACACAAAACCCTCTGCCACCCCGAAGGACACAATCGCCAAAACAACGACGAAAGTGTCATCTTCACGCAGGAAAACGGCTCCATCCCGCCAAAAACAGCAGGGCCCCTTCGGAGGAAGTGTCATCTTCCCCCGATCAGTCCAGGACAACCAGGCGACAGCTCGGCGCTAAGCTCCGAACAGCCCCTTCAGGTCGCGCTTCATGATCTTGCCATTGGCATTGCGCGGCAGCGTCTCCGGCAGGAACAGGATCTTCACCGGCACCTTGAACGCAGCGATCTTCTGCGCGACGTGGTGGCGGAGCTCCTCTTCGGTCGCCTTCATGCCCGGTTTCAGGTGCACGACGGCCGCCGGCTCCTCGCCCAGCGTGCGATGCGGAATGCCGATCACCGCCGCGTCCATCACGGACGGGTGGTCATAAAGCGCATTCTCGACCTCGACGCAGTAGATGTTCTCGCCGCCACGGATGAGCATGTCCTTCGCGCGGTCGACGATGTAGACGAAGCCTTCCTCGTCGATCTTCGCGAGGTCGCCCGTCTTCACCCAACCGTCGACGAACGTCTCTGACGTGGCCTGCGGCTTGTTCCAGTAGCAGCGCACGACGATCGGCCCGCGATACCAGAGCTCGCCGACCTCGTTGGGCCCCAGCGTCTGGCCCTTGTCGTTGACGATCTTCACTTCGCCCGTGGGCGAGGGGACGCCGCAGCTCGACGGCTTGCGCTCATAGTCCTCGGCAAAGTTGCTCGTGGCGGTCGCCGACGTCTCGGTCATGCCCCAGCCCTGGCCGGGCTTGATGTTCGGGAAGCGCTCCTTCATGCGCCGCACGAGCTCCGGTGCCGACGGCGCGCCGCCATACGAGATCGACTCGATCGACGACAGGTCGAACTCGTGGAAGCGCGGATGCTCGATGATCTGCCAGGCAATCGTCGGCACGCCGCCCGCATTCGTGATGCGCTCGCGCTCGATCAGCTCCAGCGCCTGGTCCGCATTCCAGCGGCGCTGCATGACGAGCTTGGTGCCCGCCATCACCGCCGGGATCATGACCGCAAAGCAGCCCGTCGCGTGGAAGAAGGGCACCGAGATCAGGTTCGCCTTCTGGATCGTCGGATCCGGCGTGGGCAGCGGCTCGCCGCGCCGCAGGAACGAACGGGCCTGCGCGCACATGGCGTTGAAGAAGTTCGAGATGATGTTGCGATGCGTGATCACCGCGCCCTTCGGCTTGCCCGTCGTGCCCGAGGTGTAGAAGATCGTGGCATCATCCTCCGGCTCCATCGGCACCTTCGGAAGGTCGGTCGACGGCAGCGCCGCCCAGGTCTTCGGCCCGCCAATGATGTCCTCGAGCTTGCCCACGCGCGGATCGGCAATCTCCTCGCTCGAGCGCGAGACATAGACGCGCTTCAGGTCGGGGCAGTTGTCGACATGCTCGCGGATGCGCTCCCAGCGTTCGCCGTCGGCAATGGCAATCTTCGTGCCCGAGTCCGTGAGCCCGTACTCGAGCTCCGGCCCCGTCCACCACGCATTGAGCGGCGTTACGATGGCGCCCGCATGCACGGCCGCCCAGAAGGCCACGGACCATTCCGGCAGATTGCGCATGATGATGGCGACGCGGTCGCCCTTCTTCACGCCATCCGCGATCAGCTGGTGGGCCAGCTTCGACACGGCCCGGCGATGCGCCTCGAACGAGACGCGCTCGTCCTCGTTGACCATGTAGACGCGCTCGCCGAAGGGGCGGCTCATCTCGAACACGGCGGCCAGCGACGGCGGCGCGTTCTTCCAGGTCCTGAGCTTCACGCCGCGGATCTCGCGCTCCTCGATCTCGAACGGCGAGGCCGGCGCCGACACCAGCAGCTTGTGGGCCTGCTCGATCGACATGGCCGGAAAGCCGGGCGGCAACTGCGCAGCGTTACTCATGGATGCGTTCCTCGTCAGTTTGGTTTTGCTTGTTGCATTTGGACTTACAGGGTCTGGCTGGTCGGCTCAAGTCGCTATAGGCTGGTACCGACAGCGACCCGGACCCCTCCATGATCGAACCAGCCTGCCTGTGCTGCGCGCCGCCCATCCAGGGCCTCTTTGCGCGCGGCAGCGCCCGCCAGCACCGCCGCCTCCAGGCCCTGCCGGGCGCAGCCTTCAGGCCCGACACCGGCCGGCATCCCGAGCCCGATCTCATCCTCCTGGGCGGCACGGTCCGCACCATGGACCCGACCCGACCGGCGGCCGAGGCCATCGCGGTCAAGGCGGGCCGCATTGTCGCCGTTGGCAGCCGGGGCGAGGTCACGGCCCTCAAGGGGACGGGTACCGAGATCATCGACGCGAAGGGCGGCACGATCCTCCCCGGCTTCATCGACCCGCATGTCCACATCGTGATGGGTGCCATCCTAGGCACCTTCGTGGATGTCCGCGCACTGACCTGCGAGACCATCGAAGCGGTGATGGCAAAGCTGGCCGAGGCCGCCGCGCGTACCAAGCCGGGCGAGTGGATCATGGCGCGCGGCTTCGACCCGTCGCTGTGCAGGGGCAACGCGAACATCACCCGGCACGACCTCGACCGCGTGGCTCCAGCCCATCCGCTCTTCATGCTGAACGCCTCCGGCCACCTGGCCTACGTGAACTCGCTGGCGATCGAGCGGGCAGGCGTGAACGAAGCGACGCCCGACCCGGGAGCCGGCGGCAAGTACATGAAGGACGACAGCGACCGACTCACGGGCGTCCTCGCCGGCGGCGCGAGCTACGCCCCCTTCCTCAAGGTGGCCCCGAGATCGACGCCCCAGTCCATCATCGCTGCCGCCATGGCCACGCTCGACAATGCGGCGAGCAAGGGTTGTACGATGCTGATCGATGCCGGCCTCGGCGTCTTTGCGGGCACGGAAGAGCTTCACGTCCTCAAGGCCCTGACCTCCACGCGCCGGTCACCCGTCCGCATTGCGGCGATGATGCAGTCCGCGCGCATGGACGAGTGGCTGAAGTTTCCCGATGCACAGCCCGGCGCGGGCGACGACTGGTTCCGCCTGCTGGGATTCAAGTTCTGGGCTGACGGCTCGAACCAGGGCAACACCGGCTACCAGCGCGAACCCTATCTCAACGTCGACCATCGCGGCATCCTGAGCTTCCCTGCCGAGGATCTCCTCGCTGGCGTGAAGCGCGCCCACGACGCCGGCTGGCAGGTCGCCATCCACGCCAATGGCGATGCCGCGATCGACCTCGTGCTGGAGTGCTACGCCAGGGCACTGGCCAGCAAGCCGCGCACGGACCATCGCCACCGCATCGAGCACTGCTCGATCGCCTGGGACGAGCACTTCGCAAAGATGGCCGAACTCGGCCTCTCGCCATCGTTCCTGATCGGCCACGTGCATTACTGGGGTCGCGCCTTCCGCGACCGCATCTTCGGACTGGCGAAGGCCTCACGCCTCGACGCCACTGCATCGGCGCTGA
>CAZYFM010000212.1:0-3603 GCA_964646885.1 uncultured Flavobacteriaceae bacterium | reverse complement strand
TCATCTTCAGCCGAGGTCAGCATGACGATGCGGGAGGGGAAGCGGGTGGTGGCGGACAGAGAGAGATTCGAACTCTCGATACCCTTTCAGGTATACACGCGTTCCAGGCGTGCGCCTTAAACCACTCGGCCATCTGTCCATTGCCACGATCCCCTCTGGAAAGGGGCGCAAGGCGCCGGACTATAGAGCGAGACTTTCTTTGAGCAAGGTGAAAGTGCGACAAGAAAGTCGCAGATTTCGGCCTTTGTCGCGGGATTTGCCCGGCCGCGTAAACCTTGAGCAGGCCCTGTGCCTTCAAGTACCATGCGGCCCTTGCGTGGGGGCGCTTGTTCGATGGCTTTTTTCCGGTTTCTTGCGTTGATCCTGATTGTCCTGGGGCTGATGCTCCTGGGCGCGGATGTCGTGACCATGCTTGAAAGCGGCCAGGAACCTGTCCTGCGTACGCTGGAGAATGTCTGGGCGCTCTTCACGGCCACGGGCGTGGCGAGCTTCAAGGCGTGGTTCGCCGGCGCCGTTCCCGGCCCGGTGATGGACATCTTCAACGCGCTGCTGTCTCTGCCGGCCTTCGCCGTCTTCGGCGTGACCGGCGTGCTGCTGGCCGTTGTCTTCCGCGAGCGCGACGAGTTCGCCTGATCCCTAGACGTTCAGCTCGAGGCGCGTGCGCTCGTCGAGGCGCCCCGTCTGCGGCAGGTCCTCGTCCTTCTGGAAGGCCCACAGCGCCGCCCTGAGCAGCTGGTTGTAAACGCCGTCCAGCACGCCCTGGTAATAGCCCATGCGCGAGAGCTTCTTCTGCGCCTCCAGGATTGCATTGTTGGCCAGCGTCTCCGGCTTCTCGGTCACGGGCTTGGCGGGCTGTTCCGGCTTCGGCTTGGGCGTCGGCACCGCGGGCTTCGTCGCCGTCGCGGGTGAGGTGGTCGGTGTCGCCGGCGTGTCCGACTTCAGCACCTTCTGCACCTTCGTCAGCCAGTCGAGCCGGTCGGTCAGGCCGTTCGTGCCGCCATTGATCTTCTTGGTGACGGCCGTGAAGTCGCCGGTATCGCAGGTCGGGTTGATCTTCTTCCAGGTCCAGAACGCGCAGGCGATGCGGATGGCGTTCTCCGGCTTTGAGGCCAGCTCCGGATCATTCTCGAGGTCGAGCCCCGCGATCTTGCCAACCTCGCGATAGGTCTCGCGCCCGGTCAGCTGGATGTAACCGCGTCCCCGGAACTTGTAGCCGTCGCCCGGGTTCACGTTGCCCATGCGACCGCCATAGACGAAGTTCGCGAGCTTCTCGGGATTGCGCTCGTACTTCTTGGCCACCTCGAGCGTCGGGAAACGGCTCGGCCAGATCTCGGTCAGCCGCGCCGCCGAGTAGTTCAGGTTCTCTTCCTTGTGCGTCAGCCCGTTGGACTCGTGTCCGAGCTGCGCCAGGAAGTACTGCAGCCGGTTGATGCCCTGCAGGATGCCGGAGTCCTTCAGGGCCTGCTCGCCAAAGCGCACGAACGCGTCGAGGTCGTCCTCGAGCGCCTTGGGAAAGATGGACTTGAGCTGCGCCTTGGTCAGCATGGGGACCCCCGCCTTTTGGGACGAATCATTGTTGCGCCGGATTGTAGCCCAGCTTCGCGCAGGCCAATGGCACCGCCACCCCGCCGCTGCTAGGCTTCGGACCTTGGCCAGGGAGAGGCAGCCATGGGCACCGAATCAGTTGCAGAGTACGTTTCGGGCCGCGAACGCGCGGCTGTGAAGGTCCATCTCGACGGCCAGCACCTTCAGGTGCAGGGCGGCCGCAGGCTGAAGCTGGCGCTCTCGGAGATCACCCGGGCCGAAGCCGCAGGCGACGAGCTCCGCATCAGGGCGGGGACGCAGTCCTTCGCGCTCCGGCTGCCGGCAGGCCAGGCCGCGAAATGGGCGGCCAAGATCCTGAACCCGCCGTCGCTGGCGACGAAGCTCGGCCTGAAGCCGGGCCGGTCGCTGCAGCTCGTCGGCGAACTTCCGGACGAAATCACCGGGACCGCCACCGGCGCAGCCGCCAGCGCAAGGATGCCGGCACGCCTCTCGGCCGACATTGCCATCGTGGCCCTGCCACCGGCGCGCGAGGCCGCTGTGATCACCGCTGCAGCCGCGCGCCTGCCGAAGGACAGTGCCCTCTGGTTCGTGTACAGGAAGGGAGAGGCCTTCAACGGCGACGCCGTCATTGCGGCGGCCCGCAAGGCAGGCCTGAAGGACACCAAGGTGGCGCGCATCTCGGAGACGCACACCGGGCTGCGCTTCATCCGGGCAGGGGACAAGGCATGACAGGACTGAACCGCAGGGAATTTTTCCCGGCCTTCGCCACCTCGCTCGCGGCGATCAGCATGCTGCAGGCCGGCGCGCTGGCATCGACGCCGCGCACGCTCGACCAGTGGGCGCAGGACGTCGCCGACCTGAACCGCGACCTGGCGCATGGGACGATCAGCCTGCTGCAATGGCAGGACGGCATCGAGCGCCTGGCCAGGGGAATAGATCTCGCGGGCCTTGCTCGCTATCTCGACTTCGACAGGCTGACGGCCGGCATGGAGTTTCCCTCGCGCCTTGCCGAGACCGCCGACCCGAAGTTCCCGGCGCACATCAATGTTGCCGGCATCGAGCGCCCGTGGTTCATCCGCTTCTTCGGCATGCGCCGGGACGGCGCGATCATCCCGCACGTCCACAACAACATGGTCTCCTCGCATCTCGTGATGCAGGGCAGCTTCCACGCGCGCACCTTTGATCGTGCAGGAGATGACGTCGAGGCCGGCAAGGTGCTGTTGCGTCCCCGCATTGACGCGACAATGAAGGCCGGCGGCGTGATCTCCATGTCGGATGACCGCGACAATGGCCACTGGCTCGTGGCCGGCGAGGACCGTTCCTTCACCTTCGACGTCGGCATCGTGAACCTGTCGAAGACACGCGCCTACGATCTCAAGGCCAACAAGTACAACATGATCTTCGTCGACCCGACGGGAAAGCCCGACAGCAAGGGCCTCGTCGCAGCGCCGGTCATCACCTTCGACGAGTGCCAGGCGAAGTTCGCGGGTTGAACTCAGGCGAGCGTGCCTGTGGAACGGCGGGAAGGGGGCTCACGCCAAGCCGCCAAAGCGCCAAGACGCTGTGCAAGCCTCCCGGCGCGAAGCGCCCTTTGATCCTGATGGCGCCTTCGGCGCGTTGTTGGGAGTTACCACTCTTGCTTCGAGACTTCGCGCATTCGCGTGCGGCCAATCTTCTTTCTTGGCGCATTGGCGGCTTGGCGTGAGCTCATGTTGCAGCGCCGGAAACCGCCACTGACGCAGACGAAGAACCCTCCGTCACGCGATCCCCGCCTGCGCGGGGGGATGAGGCTTCGCGGCGACTGGCTAGCCAATCGCTCGCAAGCGCCTCAGTTGTCGTCCATCTTGAGCGCGGCGATGAAGGCTTCCTGCGGGATCTCGACGCTGCCGAACTCCCGCATCTTCTTTTTGCCTTCCTTCTGCTTGTCCAGCAGCTTGCGCTTGCGCGAGATGTCGCCGCCATAGCACTTGGCGGTCACGTCCTTGCGCATGGCCTTGATGGTCTCGCGCGCGATCACCTTGCCGCCGATCGCGGCCTGGATCGGGATCTGGAAGAGGT
>CAZYFM010000211.1:0-3641 GCA_964646885.1 uncultured Flavobacteriaceae bacterium | reverse complement strand
GTCATCGGCCTCTATTTCTACGACAACAGCGTCGTCGACGTGGCTCGCAATCTCAAGCCCTCGGCGCGCGGCGAGCTCGAGATCACCGACGTCAACGCCCACTACCTGCGCGAGGGCAAGCTGTCGGTCCAGAAACTGTCTCGTGGCTATGCCTGGCTCGACGCCGGCACGCATGACAGCCTGATCCAGGCCGGAGAGTTCGTCCGCACCATCCAGCAGCGCACGGGCCTGCACATCGCCTGTCTCGAGGAAATTGCCCTGGACCGCAACTGGATCCGTCCCGACGACGTCGCCGCGCGTGCCGCCACGCTCAGGAACTCCGACTACGGTGCCTATCTCCAGCGGGTCCTGAAAGAACGCGAGATGGGGCACTAGATGACGCTCGCGATCCCCGACGTCCGCCTGCTCAAGCCCCGCCGCTTCGGCGACAGCCGCGGCTGGTTCGCCGAGACCTGGAGCCGCCGCAGCCTCGACGTCGCCTTCTGCCAGGACAACATGTCCCGCTCGGCAGAGGTGGGGACGGTGAGGGGACTGCACTTCCAGAAGCCGCCACACGCGCAGGCCAAGCTCGTCATGGTCCTGAAAGGCCGCATCCTCGACGTCGCCGTCGATATCCGCCGCGCCTCGCCAACCTTCGGCCGTCATGTCGCCGTAGAGCTTTCGGCCGAGGAGGGCAACCAGCTCTTCATCCCGCGCGGCTTCGCCCACGGCTTCTGCACGCTCGAACCCGGCACCGAGGTGATGTACAAGGTCGATGACTTTTATGCGCCCGAGACGGATGCAGGCATCTTCTGGGCGGACCCGGACCTTGCCATCAACTGGCCGGTAAGGGTTGATCAGGCACATCTTTCACCCAAGGATCTGGGGCTTCCGCGTCTGAAAGACATCGAAAGCCCCTTCTAGCGGCAGGACTGACAAGCGTGAACTGGTTCCAGCGACCCGGCCAGCCCTCCAGGGACACCACGCCACCCGACCCGCGTTCCTACAAGGGCGACGCCGACGCCATCGCGACCGCCGTCGCGCAGTTCCTCGTGAAGACAGGCCTCTTCGACCGCGAAGCCTATGTCGCGCGCTATCCGGAAGTCGCAAGGTCCGGCCTGGACCCGCTGCACCACTACATGCGCCACGGCATACAGGCGGGCCTCAACTGCACGAGCCTCGCCACGATCGCCCGCCTGTGGCGCGAGGTACTGCAGGAAAAGCCCACCGCCGAGACGGCCCCCGCACTCGACAATCCCGGCCGTTACCGCGCCGCCGTATACGTCTCCAGCCTCGGCAACTTCTTCATGACCGAGATCGCCGACGTGATCGTCTGTGGTCTCCGGGAAGCCGGTGTCGACGCCCGCCGCGTCAGCGAGAAGGACGCCGCCCTGCCGGGCATCACGCACCACATCGTCGTCGCCCCGCACGAGTTCTTCGTCCTCGGTGACGGCCGCAAGTGGGCCACGGACGAATTCGTCTCCCGCGCCGTCCTCTTCTCGACCGAGCAGATCCAGACGCAGTGGTTCGCGCGCTCCCTGGTCTTCCTGCTCCGCGCGAAGGCCGTCGCCGACATGAACCAGCAGACCGCCGCGATCCTGCGCAAGGGTGGGGTGAAGGCCGTGGCCGTGCAGCCCGGCTACGCCAGCACCTTCGCACCATTCTCGCCACAGGCAACGCTCCCGAACACCCGGGCGTTCGAGGGCCTGTCACCCGGCGTGCTCGCCTTTGACGTCACGCAGGCCTCCTTCGCGGCGCGACCCATCGACCTGCTGTTCCTCGGATCGCTCTCGCCCAAGCGCGAGAAGCACCTGGCCGCCTTCGCCCCGAAGCTTTCGAAGCTGAACACGTTCATCTATGCAACGCGCATGTCGCGGCCACTGAACGGGGAAACAAGCCCGACTGCATCGCCGGAAGTCACCGCGGCCCTGCTGCAGCGCTCCAAGGTGCTCATGAACATTCACCGCGACGAGTACACCTACTTCGAATGGTGGCGCCTCATGCAGGCCTTCTGGAACCGGACGCTCGTGGTCACCGAGCCGTGCTTCCCGCACCCCCTCTACAAGCCCGGCATCCACTATCTCGAGGAAGCCCCGCGCCACATGCCCCATCTCGTGGAGTGGCTCGTCCGCTCGCGGGAAGGTCAGGACAAGGCTGAAGAGATCCGCGCCCGCGCCCACGCCGACTTCAACACGCTCTCGACAGCCCGCAATGCAGCGCTGGAGCTGCTGAAGGCCGGAGGCACGCCGTGAACCTGTTCCCGCGCCCCTTGAATATCGTCAGCGAGATCGAGCCTTCTGTCACGCCGGCCGTGTCCGTGATCGTGACGCTCTACAACTATGGGCGTTTCATCGAGGACTGCCTCGACTCGATCGCCGCGCAGACGCAGGGACGCCTGGAGCTCGTGGTTGTCGACGACTGTTCGACCGATGACAGCCTGATGCGTGTCCTGCGCTGGCTCGAACCGAACGCGCGCAAGTTCTCAGGCTTCCGCGTCGCGGCGCATCTCGAGAACATGGGCCTGTCCTACGCGCGCAATACGGCCTTCGGCCTCGCCCGCGCCGACCGCGTCTTCGTGATGGACGCCGACAACATGCTCTATCCCCGCGCGATCGAGCGCTGCATGCAGGCCATGGACGCCGCGGGTTCGGCGGGGGCCTACACGCAGCTCGAGATTTTCGGCGAACGCTCGGGCGTGGGCGACGCCGATTTCTGGGACAGGGAACGCTTCAAGGCCCGCAACTATGTCGACGCGATGGCCCTGGTCTCAAAATCTGCGTGGGAAAAAGTCGGCGGCTACAGCCAGCTTGGCGCAAATGGCTGGGAAGACTACGATTTCTGGTGCAAGTTCGTGGAACACGGCCTCGAATGCACATTTGTGCCGGAAATGCTCTGCCGCTATCGTGTGCACGGCACTTCGATGCTGCACACTGAAACCAATCCCAATGCGGGTCTCCTCATCCTTGAGATGGCGATCCGCCACCCGTGGCTGGAACACTCCTGAAATGACGCCAATGCTGTACTCTGACATCAAGTCCCTGCAGTTCCTGCACCGGGGCAAGGTGAGGGACCTCTACGCAATCGACGATGACCGCCTGCTCGTCGTCCAGACCGACCGCCTCTCGGCTTTCGACGTGATCCTGCCGGACCCGATCCCCGGCAAGGGCCAGGTGCTGACATCGCTGTCGAACTTCTGGTTCAGCCGCCTCGGTCACATCGTGCCGAACCACCTCACGGGCGTGGATCCGGCGTCGGTCGTCGCACCCGCAGAGCGCAGCCAGGTCGAAGGCCGGGCCATGGTCGTTCGCCGCCTCAAGCCGCTGATGATCGAGGCCGTCGTGCGCGGCTATGTCGTGGGATCCGGCTGGAAGGAATACCAGGCCTCGGGCACGATCTGTGGCATCCGCCTGCCGGCCGGGCTGCAGCAGGCCAGCGTCCTGCCGGAACCGATCTTCACGCCGGCAACCAAGGCTCCCGCCGGTCAGCACGACGAGAACATTCCCTTCGAGGAAGCCGTGCAGGTCATCGGCAAGCACTATGCCGAGCAGGTGCGCGCGATTTCGCTGCGCCTCTATCGCGAGGCCGCGAAGTTCGCAGCCACCAAGGGCATCATCATCGCGGACACGAAGTTCGAGTTCGGCACCGACGAACGCGGCGAGGTC
>CAZYFM010000210.1:0-3650 GCA_964646885.1 uncultured Flavobacteriaceae bacterium | reverse complement strand
TGGCCGCCTACGCGCACGACTCGACCTTCGTACCACGACGCATCGTCGTGTTCCTCTTCATTGTCGCATTCCATATCGGCCTCATCTGGGCGCTGGCCAATGGCCTCGCGCGCAAGGTCGTGGAGGTGCTCGCTCCTCCGATCCAGACCGACATCATCGAGGAGATGAAGCAGGATGAGCCGCCGCCGCCGCCTCCTCCGCCCCAGATGGAGCGTCCGCCGGTTGAAGTGCCGCCTCCGGAAGTGAACATCCAGATTCCGGTCGACACCACCACGTCGACCGCGATCACCGATGTCACCGACCGGCCGGCACCGATGGCACCGCCGCCGCCGCCGCGTGCCGTGGTGCGCCACAATCCGACCCTGGACAAGCGCTCCCAGCCGACTGAGGACTACTACCCGCCCGCGTCCAAGCGTGCGGAAGAAGAGGGAACCTCCACCGTCCGTGTCTGCGTCAACGAGCAGGGGCGGCTGGCGGGCACACCGACCATTACCAAGAGTTCGGGCTTCGAGAGACTCGACGAGGCCGCCATCAAGTGGACGACACGTGGCGCCCGCTTCAAGCCCGGCACCGAAGACGGCAAGCCCGTCGAGCAGTGCTTCCAGTTCAACGTTCGTTTCAAGCTGACCAATTGATCATCGATCCTTGAGGAATCTATGGAAAATCAAGCCACCGCTGTTGTAGAAAACCCGTACGGGCTCTCCGCGCTCTGGGCGCAGGGAGACTGGGTCGCGAAGGGGACGCTCATCGTCCTCGCGCTGATGTCGCTCGGCTCCTGGTACATCATGCTGACGAAGCTGTGGGACCAGGGGAAGCTGCGCCGGTCCGCGAAGCTCGTCGAGAAGCAGTTCTGGACCGCGCCCTCGATCAAGGATGGCGTCGAGCGCCTGAAGAAGGGCGATGATTTTCGCAACATCGCGGAAGACGGCCTGCGTGCGACCACGCACCATGAGGGCCGGCTGACCGACCACATCGATCTGCACGAGTGGATCACGATGTCGCTCACCCGCGCGGTGGATTCCGTCAACGGCAAGCTGCAGTCGGGGCTCTGGTTCCTCGCAACCACGGGCTCGGCCGCGCCGTTCGTCGGCCTCTTCGGTACGGTGTGGGGTATCTATCACGCCCTCATCGCGATCGGCATCGCCGGTCAGGCGAGCATCGACAAGGTGGCAGGTCCCGTGGGCGAAGCGCTCATCATGACGGCCATCGGCCTCTTCGTCGCGGTGCCGGCGGTCATGGGTTACAACTGGCTGCTCCGCCGCAACAAGAGCCTGCAGGAAGGCTTGCGGAACTTCGCCGCCGACCTGCACGCCTATCTGGTGGGCGGCGCCCGCGTTGCAACAGACGGCGGCGGCGCCCGCGCAGCGGCACCGGCAGCCCGCAAGTAACCCGTCGCCTTTACCAGGGTAACCGCGCATGTCCATGAATGTTCCATCGGGCGCCGACGAGGGCGAAGCGAAGGCGATGTCGGACATCAACACCACGCCCCTCGTGGACGTGATGCTGGTGCTCCTCATCATCTTCCTGATCACCATCCCGGTGATCACGAAGACGGTACCGGTCGAGCTGCCGAAGGCGACCAACATCGCCACGCAGACGAAGCCGGAGAACATCACGATCGCGATCGACAGGAACGGCGACATCTACTGGAACAATGGCAAGGTCCGCGACCGGCAGGCCCTGCTCGAGTTCGTGAAGGCGGCGGCAGTGCAGGAACCCCAGCCCGAAATCCACATCCGCGGGGATCGCAACGCGCGCTACGAAGCGGTGGGGCGCGTGCTCTACACGATCCAGCGTGGTGGGGTGGTCAAGGTGGGGTTCATCACCGAGCCCGATCGCGGCGTGCGCTGAGGAGAGACCGACCATGTCAATGAGTGTGGGCAGCGACAGCGGCGACGACGAACCGATGGTGGAGATGAACACCACCCCGCTGATCGACGTCATGCTGGTGCTGCTGATCATGTTCATCATCACGATTCCCGTGATGACGCATGCCGTGAAACTCGACATGCCGCGCGATACCCATGCGCCTCCGCCGCCCGTGCCGCCCGAAGTCGTCGATATCGAGATCGACTTTGACGGCACGATCGTCTGGAACGGCACCGTGGTGCCGAACCTCGAGACACTCGAGAGTTATTTCCGGCAGGAGTCGCAGAAGGACCCGCAGCCGGAACTGCACCTGCGTCCTGATGCCCGCGCCCGTTATGATGTGGTGGCGAAAGTGCTCGCGGCCGCCCAGCACAATCGCATGCAGAAGATCGGTTTCGTCAACACGGCGGATTTCCGCGACGATTGAGGCGTGCAGGCCGTGCGCGGCCGTCGTTCATCGCCCGTTCATCCGTCCCATGAGAACGTGACCCCGGGGCCCACGCCCGGGATCGCGCATTTGGACCAGAGGACAACATCAGCATGAGAAAGACACTGAGTCTCGCTCCGGTATTCGCGATGGCGCTGCTTGCCGTCGGTTCGACGACGCTTCCCGGCGTGACGCTTGCGGCGGACGCGAAGGGGCCCACGGTCAGCAAGGCGCTCGCGAAGCCGCTCAAGGCGGCGCAGGAGGCGCTCGGCAAGAAGGACTGGAAGAGCGCGCTCGCGAAGCTCGATGAAGCCGACGCGGTCTCGGGCAAGACGCCCTACGACCAGCACCTCATCGCCGAGATGCGCGGTTTTGCCTATGTTCGCAGCGGCAACTATGCCGAGGCGGCAAAGAATCTCGAGGCGGGCCTCAATTCGGGTTTTCTGGCGCAAGATGAAATCCCGACCCGCGTGCGCGCGCTGTCGCAGATTGCCTACCAGACGAAGAACTACGCCAAGGCGATCGAATACGGCAATCGAGCGATCAAGGGCGGGTTCGCGGATGCCGACATCTATACGCTGGTCGGCCAGGCGTATTACGTCCAGGGCGACTACAAGGGCACGCTCAAGTTCATGGACAACTACGTGGACAGCCAGGTGCGCCGTGGCGAAACGCCGAAGAAGCAGTCCCTCGAGCTGATCCTTTCCTCATGCGTGAAGATGAAGGATGACGCCTGCACGACGGGCGCCCTCGAACGCCTCGTGAAGTACTACCCGACGCCGGAGTACTGGCAGAACATCATGTATTCGCTCTTCCGGCAGGACACGGACGACAAGGTGTTGCTCAACACCTTCCGTCTTGCGGCCGATGTCGATGCGTTGAAGCGCGGTGAGGAATACACGGAGATGGCGCAGCTCGCCATCGAGCAAGGCACGCCGGGCGAAGCCGTGAGCACGCTGGAAAAGGCGTTTGCCAAGAACATCTTCACCGAGCCGCGCGACAAGGACAAGAACCAGCGTCTGCTCGAGGCAGCCAAGAAGTCGGCGGCCACCGACCAGGCGGCGCTCGCATCGCTTGAGGCTGAGGCTGCAAAGGCCAAGACGGGCGGTGCGGATGTCGGTCTCGGCAAGGGCTATCTGAGCTACGGCCAGTACGACAAGGCTGCCACTGCCCTGCAGCGCGGTATCGGCAAGGGCGGCTTGTCGGACAAGGCGGAAGTACAGTTGCTGCTCGGCATCGCCCAACTGAAGAGCGGCAAGAAGGACGACGCGATCAAGTCGTTTAACAGCCTGAAGGATGATGCCAAGTACGGTCGCCTCGCGGGGCTCTGGGCGATTCACGCGCGGAGCTGAAG
>CAZYFM010000209.1:0-3657 GCA_964646885.1 uncultured Flavobacteriaceae bacterium | reverse complement strand
GGCCATGCGGTGGCGGAGGGATTCGAGGACTTCCTCGAATGTGACGCCTTCGTCCTTCAGGCGACGATAGAGGGTCTGCCGGCTCATGCCGAGCATGCGTGCGATGCTGTCGATGCTGGCGGTGCCGGTGTGCAGCGCCGGCAGGATCCGGGCCTCGACACGACCGCGCGTCGTCTTTGACTTTTCGAGTTCGTCCATCAGGCCCTGGGCGTGTTCGCTCAGCACGCCGAACACGTAACGCGGCTGCAGCGCAATCGGGTACTCGAGATAGCGCACGTCGAACAGGTAGGCATTGCGCGCGGCGCCAAACTTCACGGGCGCGCGCAGGATCCGGTCGTATTCCGCGGCATAAGCGGGCCTCGGGTGGGTGACTTCCACTTCGAGCATGAGCTGTTCCACGCCAAAGGTGCGTGGCCGTGCAGCCATGCGGGCGAAGGTCGACTCGGTCAGTTCGGGAAACGCGTTGGGGTCGCTGCGCCGGTCGACCACCCAGAGCCCCTTCGCATCGGGTTCGAGCGCGAAGCGCGGGCCTTCGCCGATACCGTCCACCTCCACCACGAGGCGCCCGTAGCGGTTCATTTCCTCGAAGGCGTCCTTCATCGTGGCAGCCGCATTGCAGATCAGCCCCACGACAGAAAATTCGGCCATGTCGATGGACTCGCCGAAGTGCAGTGCGAGTGCCGGGTTGTTGCACGCGGTCTTTGCGGCGCGCATCAGCGACACGAAAGACTGGAAGGGCAGGCGGTTGTCCGGGTCGTCGAGCACTGCGTCGCCGATGCCGGCGGCCTCGAGCAGGGCTTGCCGTCCGGCGCCCTGGCGGATCGCGAAGTCGAGCAGGGAGCGCGCATAGCCGGCGCCTACCGTGGGGCCTGCGCCGACCGTGGGGCCCGCTTCGCTGTTACCTGCGATCATGTTTTTGGGCTCTGGCATCATGGTCCGACTGGCAGAAAACCGGCAGCTTCAGGTTCCCGGACTATGGCAAGCGGCGGTTCCGGGGGGAAGACGGGAAAGCCGCGCGCGGGGGATGAGGTGGACCAGGAAGCGGGTGTCTTTATCCATATCGGGGCTGGTGCCTTGTGCCTTGTGGCAGGTGCCGTCGCGCTTTCAGCGCGAAAGGGCGAGGCGCTGCATCGACAGGCGGGCTGGGTCTTCGTGATCGCGGCCTCAGTCATGTCCATCGTGGCGACCGTGCTGGCGGTGATCGAGGGCCATTGGGAATCCGTGATGGCCGGACTGCTGGCGCTTTACCTTGTGGTGACAGGCTGGCGAGCTGCGGCCCAGAACGGTGGCGAGGCCACGACTCTCGATCCCTGGGCGGCCGTCTTTGCGCTTTGCCTCGCCGTGCTCGGGATCATGCTCGGGGCTTCGGCCGGCATGTCCGCGCGCGGCACGCTGAACGGATATCCGCCTGAACTCTACCTGATCTTTGGCGGCATCGCTGCGTTTGCAGCAATGTGGGACCTGACGCTGGTTGCGTTCGGCCGCCTGTCGCGCCATGCGCGCATCGCACGGCATCTCTGGCGCATGTGCCTCGCGCTGACGCTGGCTGCAGCTGCATTCTTTCTCGGCCAGCCTGAGTATTTTCCGCCATCGCTTCGCGGTACGCTTCTCCTGGCGCTGCCGCCGCTCCTCACGCTGGCGGTCATGATCTTCTGGTTTGGCCGGGCCTGGCTTACGACGAGCTTCAAGGGAGATGAGCAGACATGAGCGAGCCACGACATTGGGGAACGGTCATTGCCATCTGGCTGGCCATTCCTGCATTGCTGATGAAGACCGGCATGTCCCTGATGAGCATCTTCAACACGCGCTTTGTTTCCGAGCACGTCGACGGCATTCCCGTCAGCTCGTTCAACGAGATCGCGCAGACCGAGTATCTCCAGGCGTTCCAATTGCTGGGCCTTGCGCATCTGCCCGGCATTGCCTTCGGTTTCGTTGCCGCCATCTGGCTGAGGCCGCTGCTGCCGCTCGCGACGGGGCTGCTGGTCGCCGAATCGCTCGCGCGCCGCGTGCTGCTGGGTGACAATCCGCTGCTCTGGCTGACGGATGGCCCCAAGGTTGGCATCAATTTCGTGCTGCTGGTGATGCTGTCTGCGGCCTTCCTCGCGTCCACGGCCGAGCGCGTGTCGCAAAAGGGTCGCGGCTAGCGGGCCGCTATCCCCGGACAAGCCGGGATGCAAACCCGGAGGGGGCTGGTTGTTCCCGCGGGGAGGTGCGATGATTCCGGGTTCGCGCGTCGCTGCTGATCCGGAGGAGTGCGGCTTGACAGGCTGGTTGATGGTCGACGGGCAGCGCCTGCTGCAAATCGATGCCGGCGAGAAACTGCTGACGTTCTTTGCTGTCGCCGGGCGAAGCGCACCGGGCTCGGCGGCGTTGCGCGCCGCGCTGGCGCGTGGCGCTTCTGTGGTGCCGGACGAGATTGCCGCGCTCGCGGGCTGCGGGCCTGCCGTGCTGCAGGCGGCATGGCTGTCGCTGGTCACGGCAGAGCAGCAGGCGGAGCTGCGCCGCTTCGAACCTTTGCTAGCGCGCGTTGGCGAGCCCGGAGCCCTGATGCCGATCCGATGGCCGTTGCTGAAGGAGGACATGCGGTCCGATCGGCGGGGGGCGGGGCTTGCGTTCCTGCTGAAGGGTTCGGCCGCGGCTTGCATCGAGATCGCCTGTGCGCCCCGCGTGGAAGGCCTGTCCGCGCCGGAGGGCGAGGCGCTGGTCGTTCTTTCGCTTGCGGGCGATGTGGCGGGGGAGGCTGGTGCAAAGCGACCGGTCAATCTCGGGCTTGCCAGCGCGTCGGCAACGGCGCGCGGGGACACGAAGCTTTCCTTCGTCACACCGCATGCGCGTGAGACGATGCTGGCGGAAGCTGTCGTGTCTTCGGTCCGGGCGATGGGTTCTCCCTTCAGCCTTGAAGACGTGTCCGCGTTTCTAAGGGCGCACCCGCGTGGCGCGGTGATGCTGACGGGAAACGGGGAGCTGAGGCTCGCGATGAATGTCGCGCTTTCGGCGGCGACCGGTCCAGCTGTCCCCGGAACCGGATCCGTCAAGATCGACGCGCGCGCCAGCTGGAATGGCGCCTATGCGACGCGCCTCACACTCGCCGATCCTGCTGATCCCTCCCACGTGCAGATGGAGGTCAAGCGCAGCGAGAGCGCGCAGGCGTCGCTCGGCGTGGCTGCGCGGCTTGATGTTGATGCTTCTGCGCTGTCGCGGCAGTTGAAGGGCGTGCTTGCTGCCGCGCGCGGCGCCCATCATGGCGTGGCGGCGCTCATGGCAAAGCTTGATCCCTTCTTCCAGCCTGGAACGCTGCTGAAAACGCGTGTGTCCAGCCTCGTGAAGGAATGGTCGGTCGATCCTGCGCTGAAGCCGGTGCTTCTTGCCCTTGCAGGGCTTGGCGTGGACGGCGAGCCGGGCGATGTCCTCGAGAAGCAGCTTGAGCGACAGCTGAACCTGCATGCAAAGCTCTGGGAGCAATCCTCGCGGGAGGTTGCGCTTGATGTCATGCGCGCGCTGCAGGAGGCGGGTGGCCATAGCGTGCTTGCCGGCAACGTGGCGCAAAGGTTCTCGTCCGACCTGCAGGTACTGCTGAATGCGCTGCATGCGGAGCTACTGACGGAGGTTCGGCGGCTCGTCACCGAGAATGCCGTGTACCAGGAAGCGGTTGATGCG
>CAZYFM010000208.1:0-3715 GCA_964646885.1 uncultured Flavobacteriaceae bacterium | reverse complement strand
CGGCCTTCAACCCAGATCAAGCGCATAGAAGCGCGTGTCGACCGTCATGACGGGAAACGTGTCGGGCAGGTCCTGTTTCGCAATGAGGCTGAAGCCATGCTTCTCGTAAAAGCGATGGGCGGCCAGAAACCTGTCCGTCGTGCCAAGGTAGATGCGCCGCAACGCCTTCGTGCGTGCCCAGGAGAGCAGTTGCCCAAGCAGTCGCTGCGCAATGCGGAATTCGGGACCGCGCCACGGGGCTGACACGAACATCTTGCGAAGTGCGCCTTCGCCATTGCCAATGTCGAGGAGGCCGATCGTGCCAACGATGTTCCCGGCAGCTTCTGCAACCCAGAAGTTGCCGGCGCGGACCTGGTAGAACTCGGAAATGCGGAGCAGGTCTGGCTGCGCCTCGCGCGTGATCGGGATGCCGAACTCTTCCTGCTGGATGGGCAGGATCACGGCCACGATGGCTTCCAGGTCATCAGGGGTTGCCGGCCGGATCGCGATTGCAGTCATCGGGCCAGATAGCGCATTCTGGGGACGGCACGCAACAGGGAGAAAGTGCATGGCCGGCCACCGCGTCTATTCCGTCAGCTTCGCCAGCATCTATCCGCACTATGTCGCCAAGGCCGAGAAGAAGGGGCGGACGAAAGCAGAGGTTGACGAGATCATTCGCTGGCTGACCGGGCATACCCAGAAGTCACTGGACGGCGAGATCAGGAAGAAGACGTCAATGCAGGACTTCTATGCCAATGCGCCCGGACTGAACCCGGCGCGCCACCTGATCACGGGGACAGTGTGCGGCGTCAGGGTGGAGAAAGTCGAGGAGGTGACAATGCGCGAGATCCGCTACCTCGACAAGCTCATCGACGAACTGGCGCGCGGCAGGGCCATGGAGAAGATCCTGCGACGGCCTGCCTAGGGCAGGGTGCCGGCTCCTGATCTTGCTGCAGGGTGGGCGTTTGACACGCCCCTGGCGCCAATCCAGGTGCGTACGGCCACTTCGGCGGCGACCCTGGGCACTGGCGGCGGCAAGTCGCGCCGCAGATCGCAGTAGAGATCCATGCAGGCTTCGAGCGCGCGCCAGATGTCCTGCGTGTCGTAGTTTGCGAGCGTGGCCTGCAGCTGGCCTGCAAAGGCCGGGTCAAACTGTTCGACGCGCCGAACCGCCCGCTGGTGGCGCCCCTGGCGTCTGGCAGCCAGGGGACCGAGGACCATGCTGCGGATGTCCGAGAGAAAGCCCAGGGCTTCGAAAAGTTCTCCGCGCGCGATCTTGACGCCGCCATAGTGCATCCAGGCCCAGAAGCGATCTTCGAACCACTGAGGGTCCCGGTTCGGCCACTCGGCCTTTCCGTTGGCCAGTAGGCGAGAAATGTCGTTGCCGTGCTCGAACAGGATGATGGGGGTCTCGATCCGGTCGGACAAGTCGTCGGGCGTGACGAACTTGAAGTCCACGTGGATGATCGGGTTGTCGTAGAGCGCGATGACCAGGCGGGGTTCACCCACGTGGTAGCCCACAAAGGCTGACAGCAGGCCTTCTATGCGTTCGGGATAGCTCACATGGCTTTCCAGCACCTCCGCATACGCCTCCGGTCGAACGACCAGCACCAGGTCGAGGTCGGAATGCTCGTCGAGCTGATGCGAGATGGCGGAGCCTGCCGCAAGGACTGCCAGCAGCCGCTCGTCGCCGCGAAGCACGGGTTCGGCACGGTCCCAGAAACTGGCGATATGTGGCGGGAAGCGGAGTGTCATCGCATGAGTCTAGACCATGCGCGACTGTCGTCAACCGTCCGGGTTCTTTCAGGCGGTGCGCGTGGAGTTCGCCGCCATCAAAGCACGAGCTGCGTCTGCGTCACCAGCGCGACGTCGCGACCGCCCTCGAGCGTGATGCGGGTCTGCCATACCGAGAGGGTCCGCCCGGTCTTGATGGGCGTGGTTTCGCCGATGACCGTCCTGCCCAAAGGCGCTGCACCGAGGAAGTTCGTCTTGCTTTCGATCGTGGTGGTGCCCTTCGCTCCTTCGGGAAGTGTCATGAAGGCGCCGATGGCGCCCAGCGAGTCGGCGAAGGACATGATTGCGCCGCCATGCATTATGCCGCCAGACGTGCAGAGGTCATCGCGCACGACGAGGCGTCCCCGTATTTTCTCCCTGCTCGCTTCGTCGATCTCGACGCCGAGCATCCGGGCAAACGGCATTGTGTGGGCGGGGTTGCTGGTCATGTCTTCCTTCCTTTCCTGGGTGTCCAGAGTGGTTGGTGGCCCTCGGGGGCGTCGGGTGCGAGACCCGCGACCTTTAGCAGTTCCTCGATGAAGCCGGGGTCGGCGCGTTTTCGCAGGACGCCGGCACGGTGCAGGCTGACGCCGCCGTGGGTCATCATCCACAGGCGCATGACCATGCGTCGACCGGCTTCCGCGTCGGGAGCGTGGGGGGCCAGAACCCTGAGCGAGGTTGCGATGACCTTGTCGGCGCTGGCCCGCAGTTCTGGATGACCTTCAAAGGCCTCGTAGGACTGGCGCATCATAAGGTCGTAGAGCGGGAAGTTGTCGAGGGCGAATGATGCGTAGGTTTTCACAAAGGCACGGGGCGTCTTCGTGCCATGCAGGGCGGTCGCGAGGCCGTCAAAGCCGCGGGCGCTCAGGGCAGCCTCGAAGGCCGTTCGGTCGGGGAAGTGGTTGAAAAGTGCCCGGTGGGCCACGCCGAGCGCGCGCGCGATAGCGCGCATGCTGAGTTCCTCGCCGGCTTCGAGCGCGCGCAGGCCTTCCTTCAGCGCAGCGTCGCGCAGGTGACCATGGTGGTAGTCGTCACGCGGCGGTGCGGAGGGTGCTGACATTCCAGTCCACGTCCATCGAGGCGACTTCGTTGCCGGCATCGTTGCGCAGTACGACGCCAACGCGAAACTGCACCTTGCCCTTCTCCTTCAATTCCTCGAGCAGCGCAGCGGCCGGTGTGTCGACTTGCGCGGTGGCCGTGATCGTTCCCCTTGCGGGGCGCCGGTAGCGGATCGCTGCATTGGCCGTGACGGGTCTTACCGCGGCGAGGACGGGAAGAAAGGTGCCGGCCATGGCCGCACCCGATGCGGTTTCGGCGAGGGTGAAGAGGGCGCCCGCGTGATGCGTTGCGACGTGGTTCAGGCCCTGCGGTCGTTCCTCCAGGCGCGCTTCGCCAACGCCTTCATCCATCGAGATCAGTTCAATGCCGACGTGGTTTGCAAACGGCACGCCGTGCCTGAGATGTTCGAGGATTGCTTCCTTCATGTGTCAGCCCCTCCCTAATGTATCCACTGGATACATTAGGGCCTCGCTGATGTCAATGCCGGCAGGGGGCGGCTTCAGTCCTGGGGCGGGTAGCGGTCGAAGGCGGGGAGTGTGTGCGCGGTTGCCATCCACGAAATGCGGTCGGCTACCTGGATATGGGCCTGCGCGGGGATGGCGGCGGGGTCGTCATACGTTGCACTCTGCACATCGATGATGCCCGGGAGGTTCTGGCCGTTCGTGTAGAAGAGGCCTGTGCCGCAGTCGGGGCAGAAGTGCCGTCGTCCATGCTCCGATGAGCTGTAGACCCTGGGCGCGCCCTTAATCAGCCTGACGGACGATTCCGGATACATGGTCCAACCCACCATCGGTGCGCCTGCGTGCCTTCGACAGTCCGTGCAGTGACAAAGGGCGTGCGTCAGGGCCTCGCCCTTCACTTCATAGCGAATGGCGCCGCAATGGCAGCCTCCGGTCATCGTCAT
>CAZYFM010000207.1:0-3784 GCA_964646885.1 uncultured Flavobacteriaceae bacterium | reverse complement strand
TCGACGACGGACCACATCACGGGCTTCGAGCCGCGATAGAGCGCGCCGTTCATGACGAACTTCTGGATCTCGCCGATGATGATCGCCTCGGCGGCGGGGTTCATCGTCGTGTAGGGATTGTCCCAGTCACCGGTGGAGCCGAGGCGCTTGAACTCCGAGCGCTGCACGTTCAGCCAGTGATTGGCGAAGTCGCGGCATTCCTTGCGGAACTCGATCAGCGGGACCTGGTCCTTGTCCTTGCCTTCCTTGCGGTACTTCTCCTCGACCTTCCATTCGATCGGCAGGCCGTGGCAGTCCCAGCCGTGGATGTAGGGCACGTCCTTGCCCAGCATGCCCTGGCTGCGGACGATGAAGTCCTTCAGGATCTTGTTCATGCCCGTGCCGAGGTGGATGTTGCCATTGGCGTAGGGCGGGCCGTCGTGGAAGATGAACTTCGGGCGGCCTTTCGCGGCGGCGCGCAGGCGCTGGTAGAAGCCGATCTTCTCCCACCAGTCCAGCCATTGCGGCTCGGCCTTGGGCAGGCCCGCCTTCATCGGGAACTCGGTGTCGGGAAGGAAAAGGGTGTCCTTGTACTCGCGCGGGCTCGCCGCTGCGGAATCGGTCGTGGTCATCGGGATGCTCTTCTGGATTTGTGTTGGATGCTGGCGCATGCCACGCAGGATCCGCGTGGACTTCGAGGCGATCGAGCCGTCAGGCGATCGCGCTGGTAATTCGAATGAAGCAGGCCAGTCGTCTTGCTGCGTATGTCATCGTCATGTCCATTGCCATCCCCCTCGGGACCCACTGCCTCCGGCTATTGCCTGACGCAGCTTGTGGCCTTCCTGCCCGCCTCCGCACGATGCAAGGGCGACGCAGGGGCGGTGTTTAGCAGGGGCATGGGCCCTCGTCAAAGACGGGAGCCATTGATATAGGTGCCGCCAACCAACAACGAGGGACCCGCCATGCAAAAAGGCACTTTTGACTACAAGGACGGCGCGACGGTTTGCGAAGGTTACGTGGCGACGGATGGAAAGCCGGGGCGCAAGCCTTGCGTGCTGATCGTCCACCAGTGGGCGGGGCTTTATGACCAGGAGCGCGCCAAGGCCGAGGAATTCGCGGCGGCGGGCTATGTGGGCTTTGCGGTCGACGTCTATGGCAAGGGCGTGCGCGGCAAGCCGCAGGAAGACAACAGCGCCTTCATGGGACCTTACCTCAATGATCGCGGCAAGCTCCGCGCGCGCCTGCTCGCGGCCGTCGAGGCGGCGAAGTCGCGTCCCGATGTCGATCCGAACAGGATCGCCGTGATCGGTTACTGCTTCGGCGGGCTGTGCGCGCTCGACGTGGCGCGCTCGGGAACGAAGGACGTGAAGGGCGTCGTCAGCCTCCATGGGCTGTTCACGCCACCGGGTCTTGGCGCCCAGGGCAAGATCAGCGCGAAGGTGCTCGTGCTGCATGGCTGGGAAGATCCGATGGCGAAACCGGACTCCGTGCTCGGCCTGGCGAAGGAGATGACGGAGGCCGGTGCGGACTGGCAGGTCCATGCCTACGGACACACGCTGCACGCCTTCACGGCGCATGAGGCGAATGCCCCGGCGATGGGCGTGAAGTATGACGCCAATGCGGATCGGCGTTCGAAGATCGCGACGGACAATTTCCTGAAGGAAGTGTTCGCGTAAGTTCCGGCTGCCGCTGGAACTCCCTCGGGTGCAGCAGGCGCAGCCTGCGCACCCACTCCCTCACAAGTGAGGGAGATACAGCGTCCGCTATGCGCCCGGGCCCTTGGGCAGGTCCTTGCCGAAATTCTCGCGCTCGTTCACGCGCGGGAATGGTGTTTCGGGGACAGGCTTTCCGAGGAATCGGCAGAGCGGCTCCCAGCCCTGCTTCACGTCGAATACCAGCAGCCGCGAGGCCGGGATGGCGCGCTTGACTTCTTCGATGTGGGCGCGATGCACGGAGATGCAGTGCGCGCGGTCGTCCAGCCTGTCGCCGAACGTGTTCTCGCGGATGAGTTTGCGGGCAAGTTTGGCCACATGGGCCATGTGAGGCGGAACCACCTCGAGCGGCGCCTTCATCACGTTGAAGATTGTCGCCTGGCAACTGTCGTACCAGGTGTCGAGGTCACGCACGGTCAGGATGACCTTGGCCTGGTGAAAATGCTCGGCCTGCTCGCGATAGAAGGCGCAGGCGGGCCAGTCGACGGCGGACCTGTAGCCCTGGAAGACGACGTCCCACTTCACGGGCTGCCCGCTGGCGGCGGTCATCCAGTGCTCGGCAAAGTGCGGATGAGCTATCACCTCGGCCATGTGGTAGCAGGGCCCCAGGCCCAGCTGCTCGAGCGCGGCCTTCATCGACAAGGTTCCGGTGCGGCCAAAGCCGGCGCCGACGACTGCAAGTGTCATGGGAGAGCCCTTCGCTGTTTGCCCTTGGTGAATTCTGTTCCTTGCGGTACACAATAAACACCATGAGCCGCATCAAGAACACAGTTCCCTCAGCCGCGCAACCGGGTCGCCGGGGAGCCGGACGTCCGCGCGAGTTTGACGAGGCGGTAGCGCTCGATGCCGCGCGGTCCGTGTTCCTGGACAAGGGACTTGCGGCGGCAACGCTTGATGACCTGACGACGGCCATGCAGATCAACCGGCCGAGCCTCTATGCTGCGTTCACCGACAAGGAAGAACTCTATCTCAGGACGATCGACGGCTACGCACAGGCCATGCAGGCGCAGGCGGGTGCGGCGCTCGCCGGGGCCCCCACGCTGCGGCTTGCGCTGAAACGCTTCTATGCCGGTGCGATCGAGGCCTATACCGGCGGCGGGGAGCACGCGGTCGGCTGCTACATCGTCAGCTCCGCCATTCCGGAGGCCGTGTGCAATGAACGCGTCCGCGCCCGCGCCGCGGAGGTCCTGCGCTTCATGGACAGCGCGCTGGAACAGCGGTTCCGGCAAGCCGTCGAAGATGGGGAACTGCCTGCCAGGCGCGATCCGCGCGAGCTTGCCTCCCTTGCGGGTGCCATCCTGCACAGCCTTTCCGTTCGGGCCCGCGGCGGTGCGAAACGCCGGGAGCTTGAGGCCCTGGCGACGAGCGCCGTGCAGATGCTCACCCACCGGGCGTGACGCGCGGCCGCCCTTCATCCCGCCACGCTCATCGTCTATGGTCCGAAGCATGAACAACATTGTCACCATCCGCAACCTGACGAAGACCTATGCGTCGGGGCTGCAAGCCCTCAAGCCCATCAACCTCGACATCCGGCGCGGCGAGATCTTTGCCCTGCTCGGCCCGAACGGAGCCGGCAAGACGACACTGATCAACATCATCTGCGGGATCGTCACGCCTTCTGGCGGCAGCGTCATCGCCGACGGTCACGACATCCAGAAGGACTTCCGCAATGCGCGGATGAAGATCGGGCTCGTGCCGCAGGAACTCACTTCGGATCGCTGGGAGACCGTGTGGAACACGACCGCGTTCAGCCGCGGCCTCTACGGGCGCGCGCCAAACCCGAAGCTGCTCGAGGGCGTGCTCAGGGACCTGACGCTCTGGGAGAAGCGGAACGACCAGCTGCAGACGCTGTCGGGCGGCATGAAGCGACGCGTCATGATCGCCAAGGCGCTGAGCCACGAACCGATCATCCTGTTCCTCGACGAGCCGACGGCCGGCGTCGACGTGGAGCTGCGCCGGGACATGTGGGCGCTCGTGCGGCGCCTGCGCGACCAGGGCGTCACCATCATCCTGACGACGCACTACATCGAGGAAGCCGAGGAGATGGCCGACCGCATCGGCGTCATCAACAAGGGCGAGCTGATCCTGGTCGA
>CAZYFM010000206.1:0-3800 GCA_964646885.1 uncultured Flavobacteriaceae bacterium | reverse complement strand
GGTACTTGTCGCCTTCGGGATCCGTCTTGCCCATCACGATGAGGATCTTGCAGCGCGGGTCGCCCACGCCTGACGACCACCACTTGCGGCCGTTGATGACGTAATGATCACCCTTGCGCTCGATGCGCGTGCGGATGTTCGTTGCATCGGACGAGGCCACTTCGGGTTCGGTCATGATGAAGCCGGAGCGGATTTCGCCGGCGAGCAGCGGCTTCAGCCATTTGGCCTTCTGCTCTTCGCTGCCATAGCGCTCGAGCACTTCCATGTTGCCCGTATCGGGGGCCGAACAGTTGAACACCTCGGAGGCGAAGCCTACCCGTCCCATCATTTCGGCGAGGGGGGCGTATTCAAGATTCGTCAGGCCAGCGCCATGGCTGCTTTCGTTGAGGAACAGGTTCCACAGTCCCTGGGCCTTTGCCTTGGCCTTGAGATCCTCGACGACGGGAACGACGATCCAGGGGTTACCCTTGGCGCGCGCTGCAGCCATCTGCTCGTTGTAGACGGCTTCCGCCGGGTAGATGTGCTGGTCCATGAAGTCGGAGACCCGGCGGATCCACTCCTTCATTCTGGGCGTGTAGTCGAAGTTCATCTCTTTCCTCCGCGATTGAATATCGATGGCGCGAGATTATCGGGCGGAGGGGCCTGCCGCTAGGATCTATGTCAACGCCGTGCCCGGAAAAAGTCCCTGAGAAGCGCCGCTGAAGCCTCGGAAAAGGCCTCCGGCGCACGTTCGACGACGGGACGGTGGTGGCAGGTCGGCTGTTCGAAAAAGCGGGGGCCGCTCACGACCGCGCCACCCTTGGGGTCCACCGCCGCGAAAACCACCCTGCCGATCCGGGCGAACGAGATGGCACCTGCACACATGGCACAGGGCTCGAGCGTCACGTACAGCGTCGTGCCCACGAGGCGCTCATTTCCCAGTACCTTGCCGGCTGAGCGGATCACCTGGATCTCGGCGTGACCGGTCGGGTCGTGACATTCGATGATGCTGTTTCCGGCGGCCGCGAGCAGCGTCGTGCCATCCGCGGACACGAGCGCGGCGCCGACGGGCACTTCCTGGCGTCCGGCAGCCTCACGGGCTTGGGTTAACGCCAACTCCATCCACTGGTGTTCATCTTGCGTCATCATTTCCGTATGCCCTGCTGCAACCTCTGGTACAACCCCGAACATGACATCGGGACCCCAGGAAGATGGTGAGCGGATCGCAAAGGCGCTGGCACGCGCCGGCGTCTGCTCGCGCCGTGACGCCGAACGGCTGATCGAGGAAGGTCGCGTGTCCGTCAATGGCAAGGTCCTCGACACCCCTGCGACGAAAGTCACGGCGGCCGACCGGATCGTGGTGGACGGCAAACCCATCCGGAGCGCAGAGCGCACGCGGCTCTGGCGGTACTACAAGCCGCGCGGGCTGGTCACCACGCACAAGGACGAAAAAGGTCGTCCCACGGTCTTCGAGCATCTTCCCGACAACCTGCCGCGCGTGATCTCGGTCGGTCGACTGGATTTCAATTCCGAAGGCCTGCTGCTCCTGACCAATGACGGCTCGCTCGCACGCCGGCTCGAACTTCCGTCGAATGGCTGGACCCGGCGCTATCGGGTCCGCGTGTTCGGAAAGCTTGAGCAGGCAGACCTTGACCGTCTCAAGAAAGGCGTGACGATCGATGGCGTTGCCTATGGTCCCGTGGAAGCCGTGCTTGATCGCCAGCAGGGTGGAAACGCCTGGGCGACAATCTCGCTGAAGGAAGGAAAGAACCGCGAAGTCCGACGCCTGATGGAGTTCATCGGCGTGAAGGTGAACAGGCTCATTCGCGTGTCGTTCGGGCCCTTCCATCTGGGGCTCCTGAAGGAAGGTGCCGTGGACGAGGTGCCGTACAAGGCGATCAAGGAACAGCTTGGCCAGGCTGGCACAGAGGTCAAGGACTGACGCTTGCGTATCATCGCCGGAAAATTCAGGGGGCTCTCGCTGGCCACGCCGAAGGACGAACGGGTCCGACCCACGTCCGATCGCGTTCGCGAGGCCCTGTTCAACGTCATTGCACACAATGACTTCGGCATCGATTTCTCGCTCGCCGGCGCGCGGGTGCTTGACCTGTTCGCAGGCACCGGGGCGCTGGGGCTTGAAGCCCTGTCGAGGGGTGCGGCCTTCGTCATGTTCGTGGATGACCACTTCGAAAGCCGCGGCCTGATCCGGCGGAACGTTGAAGCGGCCCATGCGACCGGGGCGACGAAGATCTGGCGCCGGGATGCTTCGGCCCTGGGGGACATACCTGCCAATGCCGGCGGCACGTTCGACCTTGTCTTCATCGATCCGCCCTACAGGAAGGGTCTGGCCGAACGTGCGCTGGCCAGCCTGACATCTGGCGGATGGCTGTCTCCGCGCAGCCTTCTTTGCGTCGAGACTGCAGAAGGCGAAAACCTGGAGCTTCCTCCTGGCCTGCGCCTCGAAAACGAGAGAACCTATGGCGACACGCGCATTCGCCTGATTGTCAGAACGGGCTGAAGCGCGACACTGCTTCCAAAGCAAAAAGGCCGCCTCACGGGCGGCCTTTCGCGTTCAACGTTGCCTTTCGGCCTTACTGTCCGGTGACGAGCTGGAAGGAGTCCTCGTAGAACGTTCCTTCCCAGGTCTGTCGCGGCGTCGGGATCATCACGGTCTGCCCGGGGTTCTTCGAATCCCAGCGCATCAGCATTGCGTGGTCTTCGTGCTGCGTGTTGTGGCAGTGCTCGACATAGGTGCCGGAGAACTCACGGATGCGCAGGGCCACTTCGACTTCGCGCGAGTCACCCGTGTCCGACGAGCCAATGCGGTACACGTCCTTGCGAGCCCACTTTTCCCAGACCGGCGGCGGCGCGCCATCACGCTTGAGGATTTTTCCTTCCTCGAAGTGGATGTGGACGGGATGGGACCAGCCATTTCCGCCGTTGTGCAGGCGCCAGATCTCAACCGTGCCCATGGTGGGCGCGGCCGTGACGCGCTTGACGTCCGCTGCGAGACCCTGGCCGCCATCGGTCTTGATGGTCCAGGGAGCCTCATCGGTACCTCCCGAGCGACCGAACTCGAACTCACGCACGCGTGCGTTTGCGAGCTCGGCGGCGGTGAAGGTCGGCTGGACAAGCATCTTCTTCTTGCCCTCTTCGTAGTCAGCCGGGTTCATGGACTGGTCGGTGCCGGAGTAGGCCACCACCCGGAATTCCATGATCTTGCCGACGGCCGGATCATCCGTGTAGCTGGTGCTCAATGCCTCGCTCAGCGGCACCACGCGCTTGGGTCCCTTGCCATCGGCATGCTCAAGCAGATTGACGAGGTACAGCTTGGTTCCGGCCGCCATGCCCTTGAAGTCGACAACGATGTCATAGCGCTCGGCGATGGCCTGGGTCGGGAGATCCTGGCTCTCGGCATTCGGGAACTTCACCGCATGCTCCATGATGTTGCCGTCATTGGCGATCATGTGGAACGGAACGCGCTGACCGGCCGAGTTGATGAGCGCGAACTTGAAGTAGCGAGAGACTGCGCCGTTCAGGATGCGGAACCGATAGCGGCGTGCGCGCACGTTGATGTAGGGCTTGTAGGCCCAGTTCACCAGGACGCGATCGCCCAGGAAGCCATCCGTGTTGAAGATGTTGAAGTAAAGCTGGCCGTTCTTGTCCCACGCCTTGTCGGCGATCACCAGGTTCACGTCATAGTCGCGGTTACCCCAGTCCAGGTTCGTGCCGCTTGGGAGGCAGAGGTTCGGATTGGCGGGGTTCGTGTAATTGCACTGGAAGCCTTCGCGGCCACGGTCGATGGCACTGTAGTAGTTCAT
>CAZYFM010000205.1:0-3860 GCA_964646885.1 uncultured Flavobacteriaceae bacterium | reverse complement strand
ATGTTTCCGAACAGTTGCTGCAGCAGGGTCATTTCCTTGCCGCGGCTCGGCGTCTCGCTGTCGACCAGGGCGATCACCTGTCCGTCTTCGATGCCGTACTTGCGGATATCGGCCACCTTGCCGTCATCGTTGAATTCGACAGCCAGGATCTGGCGCTTCGTGACATCCGGGTGGAAGAACGCGTAGCGCTCCTGTTCCGTCGAAATGTAGTACCAGGTCGGGTCGCCAAAGGCGGCCGTGCTGGACGGCGTCCCCAGCTTTTCCTGGACGCTGTCGCGGGTGTCAGTGCCGACCTTGATGGCGCCGACCCGCTCCTCATCGGGAATGTAGCCCCGGACGTCCTTGATCGGGGCGCAGGCGGCCAGGCTCGAAACGACGAGGGCGCCAGCGAGGAAAATGCGTGAAGTCATCGGATTGCTCCCAAAACCGGGGGAAACTATGGCAGATTGACCTACCGCCCGGCTATCCTAATTTCAAGTGAGGCGGGTCAATTCCGGGAAAATCAGCGCCGTGCGTTCTTTCTTTTCTTTCATGTTCAAGGGGCGCGAGGCCAGCCGGCAGGGTGCTTTCATCTACAATTCCATCGTGGAGCAGTCCCGGCGGCCCGAGTTCTACGAGTCGCTGGACGTTCCCGACACGATTGACGGCCGGTTCGACCTGATCGTCCTGCACGCGGGCCTGTACCTGCCGCGGCTCAAGGCGGTGAAGGGCGAGGGGACCCGTCTGTCGCAAGCCATGTTTGACCAGATGTTCGCCAATCTCGAGACAAACCTCCGGGAGCTGGGTGTGGGTGACATGGGCGTGCCGCCCCGCATGAAGGGCATGCTGTCGGCGTTCTATGGTCGGGCCTCCTCCTACGAGAGCGCCTTGCGCTCGGGCGATACGCCGGCACTTCGCTCGGCGCTGCACAGAAACGTCTACAGGACTGCAGAAGTTGACCCCGCGCGGCTTGATTCCCTGGCCAGCTACGTGCGCGCGGCGTCGGAATCCCTGAAGGCGGCCGGTGATGACGTGATCGTGGCCGGCGCATTTGAATGGCCTGCGCCATGACGAAAACTGCTGCTGCACCGCCCCACGGCTTCCAGAAACTCCTTGCCGTCCGCAAGGTTGGTGACAGCGGGCTTGTGCATTCGATTTCAGCCAGCCCTGCGGAGTGCGCCAGGATTGCCGAGTTTCTGGACATCCTGAAGGTGCTTGAGCTTCGGGCAGAATTCCGCATCAGCCGCTGGCGCGCCCGGGGCCTCAAACTTGAAGGCAGTCTTGAGGCGCGCGTGGAGCAGGCCTGCGTCGTCACGCTGGAACCGGTCGAAAACACGATCAAGTCGACCTTTGAACGACGCTTCCTTCCTGCAGACATGATCGATCCCGAGGGCGACGGCGACGAAGTATTCGTGGACCCGGAAGGGGAGGATCCTCCCGAGCCGCTCACGCATGAAATCGACCTGGGTGAGGTTGCGGTCGAAGAGCTGTCGCTGAACCTTGATCCCTATCCCCGGAAGGCCGGCATTGCCTTTGAAGACCGCTTCGGGGAGCCCGCTGAGCCCAAGGCCAATCCGTTCGCCAAGCTCGCCAAGCTGAAGGAAAAACTGCCTCCCAAGGGATGAATGGCTCGGGATTCGGCGCTCTGCGCCCAAATGACCACCGGATTTGCAGAAATTCGGGGAAATGGAGGGGTTGAAACCGGCCGCGGTTTCCTATTGTATCCGGCGCTCATTTTCGGCCTTGCCACCGGTGCGGGTTAACCATTGCCCCGGAGCCAGGCGACCCCTGAATTGAGGAGAGGAGACCCATGGCGGTCCCCAAAAGAAAAGTCAGCCCGTCCCGTCGCAACATGCGCCGTTCGCATCACGCCCTGGCGCGCCCGGGTTATGCCGAGTGCAGCAACTGCGGCGAGACCAAGCGTCCGCACCACGTCTGCCCGAAGTGCGGCCACTATGATGGCCGTGAAGTCGCGAAGAAGAAAGCCAGCTAGCGTCCGTGAAACCGGCGGCGCATAGTTGTCCGGTGATTTGTCGGTCGTGGGCTGAAAGGCCGTTGACTGGAAGGACTGGGCGCGCGTGACACGCGAGATCGTTGTATCTGTCGATGGCATGGGCGGAGACAATGCTCCGCAGGCCGTCATTGATGGGCTTGCCATTGCGCATGTCCGCCATCCCAAGGCCAAGTACCTGCTGCATGGCGACCACGCCCGGCTGCAATCCATTCTCCTTACCCGTCCAGCCCTGAAGAACGTGACCCAGATCGTCCATTGCGACGATGTCGTGGGCATGGACGACAAGCCATCGCAGGCGCTTCGCCGCGGGCGCAACACGTCCATGTGGCGTGCGATCGATTCAGTCCGCAACAAGGAAGCGCAGGTTGTCGTCAGCGCCGGAAACACCGGTGCCCTGATGGCGATGGCCAAGGTGCAGCTGCGGACCGTTCCCGGCCTGTCGCGCCCGGCGATCGCGGCGATCTGGCCGACCATCCGCGGGCAGTCCGTCGTGCTCGACGTTGGAGCGAATATCGACACGGACGCACGCCAGCTTTTTGATTTCGCGCTGATCGGCGAAGCCTATGCACGCGTGGTGCTGGGTCTCGATCGTCCGAGCGTCGGACTCCTGAATGTCGGCGCCGAGGAGATGAAGGGCAACGAGGCCGTCAAGGCGGCCGCTGCAGCGCTCAAGAACTCCGGCCTGCCATTGCGCTTTTACGGCTTCGTGGAAGGCGATGACATCAGCACCGGCACAGTCGACGTCGTCGTGACGTCCGGCTTCACGGGCAACATCGCCCTGAAGGCTGCAGAAGGCACGGCACGCCTGATCGGCCACTACATCAAGTCGGCCATGGCGCGCTCGTTCCTGTCACGCATCGGCTATGTGTTTGCCCGTCCCGGCTTCAATGTCCTCCGTCAAAAGCTTGATCCGCGCGCCGTCAATGGCGGTGTGTTCCTGGGACTCAACGGTGTCGTCGTGAAGAGCCATGGCGGTACGGATGGCGTCGGATTTGCGACGGCCATCGATCTCGCCGTCGACATGGGCGGCAGCGACTTCGTGCAGCGCGTTGCGGATGCGATGGCGAACCTTCCGGCCTCCGCGCAGGCCCTTGAAGGGTCGCGCGCCGAACCAGCTCCCGAAATGAGTCCGGCTGCCGAGGCGGCTGCATCCTGATGCCCGTGATCCGCTCACAGGTGGCGGGCGTTGGTGCCTACCTGCCCGCGCAGGTGCTCACGAATACAGATCTTGCACAGAAGCTTGATACCAGCGACGCCTGGATCATCGAGCGAACCGGCATTCGCGAACGCCGTATTGCCGCGGAAGGCGAGTTCACTTCGGACCTTGCGGTTGCTGCGGCGCAGGAAGCGCTCCGTGCCGCACAGATCCGGCCCGCTGCCATCGACATGATCGTGCTTGCAACGGCAACGCCGGACGAGACTTTCCCCGCAACGGCAACAACCGTCCAGTCGCGCCTTGGCATGACGCGCGGCTTTGCATTTGACGTCCAGGCCGTGTGCTCGGGTTTCGTCTATGCCTTGTCGGTGGCCGACAACTTCATCAAGGCGGGACAGGTGAAGAACTGTCTTGTCATCGGTGCGGAAACCTTCTCGCGGATCCTCGACTGGAACGATCGTACGACGGCCGTTCTCTTCGGCGATGGAGCCGGAGCGCTCGTGCTGACAGCGGGTGAAGGTGCGGGCACTTCGGCTGATCGCGGCGTGCTGACGTCGCATCTCTTTTCCGACGGACGTCACCACGACCTGCTCTATGTCGATGGTGGTCCCTCGAAGACGAAGACGACCGGTCACCTGCGCATGGAAGGGCGCGAGGTGTTTCGCCATGCGGTGACGAACATGACGGAAGCGATCGAAGCGGCGCTGAAAG
>CAZYFM010000204.1:0-3861 GCA_964646885.1 uncultured Flavobacteriaceae bacterium | reverse complement strand
AATTCATCCATGCAGCAGATCTGCATGTCGACAGTCCGCTACGCGGCCTGGACAGTTACGACGGGGCTCCCATCGACCGTTTGCGCGGCGCTTCACGTCAGGCGCTGATTGCCCTTGTCGACCTCGCCCTTGAGCACCGTGTTGCATTCGTATTGTTGGCCGGCGATATCTACGATGGCAACTGGGCCGACTTTCGCACAGGACTGTTTTTCCGCGAACAGATGCTGCGTCTACGGCGTGCCGGCATCCTGGTTTTCATGGTCAAGGGCAACCACGACGCGGAGAGCCAGATCACGAAACAACTGCCGGAAGTCGAAGGTGTCCACGTCTTTAGCGCTCACAAGAGCGAAACGATCGACCTGGAGGCACTCGGCGTGGCCGTCCATGGGCGCAGTTTCCCGCACCGTGCGGTGCCGGAGGATTTGGTGCCCTTCTATCCAGACCCGTTGCCGGGGCGCTTCAACATCGGCCTTCTCCATACGAGCCTGACCGGGCGCGAGGGTCATGACCCGTACGCGCCGACTTCAGTCGAAGCCTTGTGCGATAAGGGCTACGACTATTTCGCGCTGGGACACGTGCATGCGCGCGAAGTGATTCGGCCGTCAGATCCGCGCATCGTCTTTCCGGGCAACCTGCAGGGGCGCCACGCCAAAGAGACTGGCCCAAAGGGGTGCGAGTTGGTGACAGTCGAGGGCGGCGTCATCACCGCCGCCGATTTCGTTCCCCTGGAGGTGGTGCGTTGGCATCAGTTTCGCCTCGATGCGTCGGGGCTATCTTCGGTCGACGCGCTGGCAAGGCACTTCGTGGCTCAAGCGCGCGAACTCGTCGCCGATGCCCGGGACCGGCTCCATGCAGTGCGTCTCCTGATCCACGGAGAGTCGGTGCTGCATCGCCTGGAGGCTGAGCAGCCCGGTTCCATCGTCGCGGCAATTCAGGCGGCGACCCAAGACCTGGACGATGCCGACCTCTGGATCGAGCAAGTCCGCCTCGACCTGCAGTCGCCGCTCGATCGCCCTGCCGCGGCCGGGCGCACCGATGCGGTCGGCGAAGTCGTTCGGCTGGTTGACGCAATCGGTACGGACGAGGGGCAGCTCAAAGCTTGGTTCTTGCAGCAGGTAGCGGAAATGAAAGACCTTCCGGGCGCGCTCGCCGACGCCGATCCTGCCTTATACGACGCCGACGCAATGCGCGCGTTTCTTGCGGATGCCGAGGCAACAGTGCTTGCGCAGTTGTCGGGTGTTGGTGCCGAGGGAGAGACGCAATGAGGTTGCGCCGGCTGCACCTGAAAGCTTTTGGCCCGTTCACCGACCGCGTGCTTGACTTTGGCACCACCACCCAGGGGCTCGTGCTCGTCTATGGCCCCAACGAAGCGGGCAAGTCCTCGACCTTGCGCGCCGTCTCGGATTTGCGGTTCGGCATCCCCCTGCACAGCAAGGACAATTTCATACACGCTCATCCGGACATGCGGGTGGGTGGCGAGTTTGTTGATCGCCAGGGCGACGAGTATTCGCTGATACGCCGCAAGGGCCGGGGCGCGACGCTATTTTTCGCTGACTTCGCGCGGGAAGGCTTGGCCTTAGAAACGCCCGTTCCGCCGGATGTCGAGATCCTTCTGAACGGCGGGCTTCGCAAGGAAGAGTACGACTCAATGTTCGGGCTCGACCATCGCCGGCTACGGGAAGGCGGTCAGGCACTCCTCAAAGGCGAAGGTGACGTCGGGGCCGCCCTCTTCGAAGCGAGCGCTGGTGTTCGCAGCATCCCACAAGTCCTTGATCGTCTGGATGCCTCCGCGCGCAAGTTCTTCATGCCCGGCGCGCGCGGAAAGAACGCACGCATCAACGAAGCGATCAAGGCCTACGAAGAACGCCATGGTGAGTACAAGCAGGCCTTGGTAAGGCCGGCGCATTGGGCCGATGTCTTCAAGAAGCATCAGGCGGCGGCAGCCAACGTCGCCAAGCTTGAGGCGCGCCGTCGGGAACTGAATGCCCAGTTGCTTCTGATCAAGGAACTGCGTGCCGTAGCGCCGGCGCTCCGCGCACTGGAACATGCGTCGCGCATCGTCGACGACCTGAAGTCGGTGCCGCTCCTGTCGCTCACCGCAGCCACCGAGCGCGCCGCCGCAGAGTCCGGCCTGTCGGATGCGCAGCATAACGCCAGCCTCGCCTCGGCTGAGGCTACGCGCCAGCAGCAACTGCTCGACGAACTCAAACCGGACACTGCGATCTTGGAGGTGTCATCGGCAGTGAAGCGACTGGCAGCCTCCGCCGAGGCGATCGATCAGCACCGCCGGGATTTGGCTGAGGCTACTGCCGACGTGGCCACGGAAACCGAACAAGTCATCCGGCTCGCGGCCAGAATCGACGTATCGCGATCCGCCGAGGCGGTCAGCGAACACGCTCCAGCGAGAACAGAACGGGTCCGAATCGAGCAGCTTCTGCATGCTGTCGAACTCGCCGAGCAGGCGCTTGGACAGCATCAGGAATCCGGGCGCCAGACCCTGGACGCCGAGGAATCGACCGCAGCGGCACTGCCGTCCCCGGAATCCCGAACGGTGCTTCGCATCGCCCAGGCCGAACTCGCGCGTAGCGACGCCGATCTCAAGCGGCTGGCTGCGCTTCCCGCTGAAATCAAGGCCGCACAGCGCGCGGTGGCCAACGGATTGGAAGCCGCCGGCTTGGCGGACGAAGCGGCCCTGCGCAGGGTACGGCCACTGCTGGATGCGCAGATCGACGCTGCGATGAAGCTGGAAAATGCCTATGCAACGCGGCGCGACGAACTCGAGAAGCGAATTGACCAGGTTTCCGAGGCGCTATGCAACGAAGTCGCTGAGCGCGATCGTCTGCTCGCGAAAGGCGAGGTCCCCACGCGGGATGATGTCGAGAAGGCGCGCTCCCATCGAGACGCCGAGTGGGTGCGGGTACGCCAGATCTACATCGATGGCACGGAGTCTCCCACCGATGCCATCAGCGGCGGCAAGCCGCTCCCAGCCGCTTACGAGGACGCGGTAAGTCAGGCCGATGGCCTCATCGACGAGTTGGCCAGTGACACCGAGCGTGCTGCCGCGCTGCAATCGAGCAAGCGGCAAATCGAGACCTTGGAGAGGGACTGCCGCGATCTCAAGGAGCAGCTCGACGAACTCGACCGGGACGAAGCGTCCCGGCAGGCGACTTGGCATCAGACCATTGCTGGGGCCGATCTGCCGAACCTGTCGCCGGCAGCCCTGCGTGACTGGCAGGCCTTGTTGCCTGCCGCACGGGCCGCATGCGAGGCGCTGCAGTCCAAGCTCGACGAGTTTGCGCAGGTTCACGCCACCGAGCAGGCGCTGGCAAGCCAGTTGCGCGCAGCGATTATCGGCACCGGACTCGCCGTGCCTACAGAGGATGCACGACTCAGCACACTGTTGGCGACGGCATCCGACGTTGATGCGGAAATCAACCAACGCGAAACGGCGATCAACCGGGCCGCTGGGAAGCGGCTCGAACGCGAACGGCAGCTCCAGAAGAATGCCGCCCGCGAGAACGAGTTGACCACGGCCCTGCTTACCGCCAAGGATGCCTTGAAGCCCGCACTCGCCGGCTTGCTGCTGCCCGAAGATACGACGGTCGCCGTCGCCCGGGCGCGCATAGGTGAATTCGAAGATCTCTTGGAAGCCGAAGGTCGGCTCGCCGCGGCTCAATCCAAAGAGCGCCGGGCCAGCCAGGCGCTCACCCTCCTCGACGACGCTGCCAAGGCGATCTGGCAGGTGCTCGGTGGCCCCGAGCCTGCGGATCTTCGTTTGTACATCGAGCAGGCCTTCGCGCGCCTAAGCGCTGCCGAGGCAGTCCAGACCGAGCGCACCCTGGCGCAGCAAGCGCTGGAGGC
>CAZYFM010000203.1:0-3896 GCA_964646885.1 uncultured Flavobacteriaceae bacterium | reverse complement strand
GCGATCGTCTGTCCGCGTACGTCGATCTTGCCCGACAGGATGGCGGCGAGTGCGGCCGCACCACCGGGCTCGACGACGAGTTTCATGTTGTAGAACGCATGGGACATCGCCTGCAGGACCTCCTGGTCGGAAACTTCCACCGCGCTGGCTTCAAGCCTCTGGAGGATCGGAAACGTAAGCTCGCCCGGCCGGTCGACCATCAGTGCATCACAGATCGAGAGGGGCCCCGCCTCATTGGCCACGCGCGCTCCTGCCGCGAGCGAACGGGCCAGGTCGTCAAAGCGGGCAGGCTCGACGGCGACGAGACGCGTTCCCGGCGTTTCGGCGGCAAGTGCCGTCGCCACGCCGGCCGCAAGTCCGCCGCCCGAGCACGGGAGCAGCACGCGGTCGAGCGTGAGACCCGCCAATCGCGCGTCATCCGCGATTTCAAGGCCGATCGTCCCCTGACCCGCCATCACGTGATAGTCATCGAATGGCGGCACGAGCACGAGTCCGCGTTCACTCGACAGGCGCCTGCCGATGGCCACGCGGTCTTCTTTCAGCCGATCATACAGCACCACCTCGGCACCGAAGCCCCGCGTATTGGCAACCTTCAGCTGAGGCGCGTCGGACGGCATCACGATGACGGATGACGTGCCGAGATCGCGCGCTGCGGCGGCCACGGCCTGCGCATGGTTGCCGGACGAAAAGGCCACAACGCCACGTCGAAGCTCATCCGCCGTCAGCAGCGACAGGCGAGACATCGCTCCACGAAACTTGAACGAGCCGGTCCGTTGCAGGACTTCCGGCTTGATGAACACGCGTGCACCGGTGGCCTGGCTTGCGGCGTCGGCAAAAAGAAAGGGCGTGCGCACGGCACGCCCCTTGATCCGTTGGGCTGCAGCCCGGATGTCGGAGAGGGAAAGGCTCACGCGGCTTCCGGCGTAATGCCCTTCTGCTGCATGAAGGGACGCAGTTCGCCGCTCTCGAACATCTCCTTGACGATGTCGCAACCGCCAACGAACTCGCCCTTCACGTAGAGCTGCGGGATCGTCGGCCAGTTCGAGAAGTCCTTGATGCCCTGGCGGATCTCCGGATCGGCAAGCACGTTGACGCCTTTGTACTTCACGCCGATATGGTCGAGGATATGGACGACCGTCGCCGAGAAGCCGCATTGCGGCATGCCGGGCGTGCCTTTCATGAACAGCACGATGTCGTTCGCGTCGATATCGGACTTGATGCGGTCAATGGCACTTGTCATGCGAGGGATCCCGGAGTTGAGCCCTGACAGATAGGCACGTTTCCCGGGGGCGTCAAGAACGGGCAAGGGGCTGTAAAACCGCAAAAAAATGGCGTTACTCTGCGTAATCCTGAAGTGAGTCGCGGCAAACTGGTGAGGAGTAACGATCATGTCGCTCGATGCTGAATTCAAGAAGGCCTTCCCCAACCTGAACCCGGAGGAAGCCATTGTGGGCGAGGACGGCCCTTATCCGTTCATGGGTGGCGAGCTGACCGAAGTCTGGTTCGAGACGGACGACGAGTACGACACCTGCTTCTATCTCGAGCACGCCAAGCTCGGCACGAAGATCGTCGGCGACTTCGAAGCGCTCTGCAATTTCGCGAGCCAGCAACTGTCAGTGAAGTAGCAAGCAAGGGTATCACACGAAGTCGCGAATGGCGCGAATAACGCGAATTCCGTTTTGAGGGGCGAGCGCTTGCGCTCGCCCTTTTTTAGTTCGCTGACAACCTGATCAGGACGCTCGATTTTCGCGTTCTTCGCGCCATTCGCGACTTCGCGTGAAGTTTCCTTCTTTACGCCGGCGCGCTCGTCTGCAGGGCCAGCGCGTGCAGTTCACCGCCCATGCGCCCCTTCAGGGCGGCATAGACCATCTGGTGCTGCTGCACGCGGGTCTTGCCCCGGAAGGCTTCCGAGATCACTTCGGCGGCATAGTGGTCGCCGTCACCCGCCAGGTCACGAATGGTGACCTTTGCATCCGGAAGGGCTTCCTTGATGAGTTGCTCGATGTCGCCGGCATTCATGGGCATGGAAGTTTGCTCCTAGCTTGCCATCAGCTTCGGCAGCCACTCTTCGTGGGCAGCCTTGAGGACTGCAACCGGTACGGCCGCTTCACCGTCAAACACCAGCCCGGCGCCGCCTGTTTCGCCCAGCTTGAGGGCAGGCACGCCGGCGAGCTTGGCTTCCGACAGGATGCGTTCGGCTTCCGTCGACGGGACCGCCAGCACATAGCGCGCCTGGTCTTCGCCAAACCAGAACCCCGTCCGCGAGGACGTCTTGGGCGTCGCGACGGTCGCGCCAATGCCTGACGACATCGCCATCTCGGCAAGCGCGACAGCAAGGCCGCCGTCCGACACGTCATGCACGGTCGTCACGCGTCCGGCCGCAATCAGGCCGCGCACGAAGTCGCCATTGCGGCGCTCCGTCTTCAGGTCGACGGCCGGAGCCGCACCTTCTTCTCGGCCGAGGATCTCGCGCACATAGATCGATTGACCAAGATGGCCGCGCGTGTCTCCAATGACGATGAGTGTCTCGCCGGCGGACTTGAAGGGCACCGACGCATGCTTCGTCACGTCCTTCATGAGGCCGACGCCGCCAATCGCGGGTGTCGGCAGGATCGCCTGGCCATTCGTCTCGTTGTAGAGGGACACGTTGCCCGACACGACCGGGAAGTCGAGGCCCCGGCACGCTTCGCCAATGCCGCGCACGGCCATGACGAACTGCCCCATGATCTCCGGCTTCTGTGGATTGCCGAAATTGAGATTGTCCGTGATGGCGAGCGGCAGGGCGCCGACAGCCGTGATGTTGCGCCACACTTCCGCGACAGCCTGCTGGCCGCCCACGAAGGGATCGGCCTGGACATAGCGCGGGGTCACGTCGCACTTGACCGCGATGGCCTTGTTGGTGCGGTGGATGCGCACGATCGCGGCGTCTCCGCCCGGTTTCTGCACCGTGTCGCCCATGACGGTTGAATCGTACTGCTCGTAGATCCAGCGGCGGCTGGCGAGGTCAGGCGAGCCAACGAGCTTGGCGAGGTCTGCCGAAACCGACTTGCTTTCCGGCACGTCTCCAAGAGGCTTTGCATGCTCGGGCTCGACCCATGGGCGCTCGTAGAGCGGGGCTTCGTCAGCAAGCGCAGCCACCGGAATGTCGGCCACGGTCTCGCCCTTGAACTTCAGCACCAGGCGCTTCGTGTCGGTCGTGATGCCGATGACGGCAAAGTCGAGCTCCCACTTGCGGAAGATCTTCTCGGCTTCCGCCTCGCGGCCCGGCTTCAGCACCATGAGCATGCGCTCCTGGCTTTCCGACAGCATCATCTCGTAGGGCGTCATGCCCTTCTCGCGGCACGGCACCTTGTCGAGGTTGAGCTCGATGCCCGAGCCGCCCTTGTCGGCCATTTCGCACGACGAGGAAGTAAGACCGGCCGCGCCCATGTCCTGGATGCCGACGATGGCGTCCGTCGCCATCAGTTCAAGGCACGCTTCGAGCAGCAGTTTTTCGGTGAACGGATCGCCGACCTGAACGGTAGGACGCTTCTCCTCCGATGCATCGTCGAACTCGGCAGAGGCCATCGTGGCCCCGTGAATGCCGTCGCGGCCGGTTTTCGAGCCGACATAGACAACGGGATTGCCCGCACCCTTCGCCGCCGAGAGGAAGATCTTGTCCGTCTTGGCGAGGCCCACGCACATCGCGTTGACGAGGATGTTGCCGTTGTAGGCCTTGTGGAAGTTCACTTCGCCGGCGACCGTGGGAACGCCCATGCAGTTGCCATAGCCGCCGATGCCGGCAACGACGCCGGAAACGAGATGCTGTGTCTTCGGGTGCTTCGGTTCGCCGAAGCGCAGGGCGTTCAGCATCGCGATCGGACGCGCGCCCAGCGTGAACACGTCGCGCATGATGC
>CAZYFM010000202.1:0-3930 GCA_964646885.1 uncultured Flavobacteriaceae bacterium | reverse complement strand
CTACGGCTTCAAGGCGATGGGCATGTGGACCGACAACAAGGGCGAGAACATGCTCGACGGCGGCGCGCACTTCTACGACACGTACGAGACGTCTGACGGCAAGTGGGTGTCGATCGGCTCGATCGAGCCGCAGTTCTATGCATTGCTGCTTGATAAGACCGGCATCACGGATCCGGAGTTCCAGGCGCAGATGGACCGCTCGAAGTGGCCCGCGCTGAAGGCGAAGATTGCCGCCGTCATCAAGACGAAGACGCGTGACCAGTGGGACAAGCTGATGGAAGGCACGGATGTTTGCTACGCGCCTGTCCTGTCCCTCTCGGAAGCGCCGCATCATCCGCACAACAAGGCGCGCAAGACCTTTGTCGAGGTCGAGGGCGTCACGCATCCGGCGCCGGCCCCGCGCTTCAGCCGTACTGTCCCTGAAATCCAGGGGGCTGCGCCGCAGGCAGGCCAGCACAATGAGGCCGTGCTCAGTGACTGGGGCTTTTCGGCCAGCGCCATCGACGCCCTCAAGTCTTCGGGTGCGATCTAGTGGCGGCGCTTCCCGGCACGACGGGCCGGCGGCGCATCTACCTGATGCGCCACGGCCATGTTGACTACTTCTCGAAGGAAGTCCGCGAGAACGGCACGGAGAATGTGCCGCTGACCGCCCTCGGGCGTGAGCAGGCGCTCGCCAGTGGTGCGGCGCTGGCCCATGTCCGTTTTGACCGGGCCCTCTCGTCGGGACTGCCGCGCACGCGCCAGACTGCGGAGATCGTGCTGGGTGAAAACAGGGACACGGCGCACCTGACCCTCGAGGCGGATGCGGGCTTCGTGGAGATCAAGGGCGGAAAGATCTTTCCACCCGTGAAGAGCCGTGACGAGCTTGCTGCCCGCATGACGTTCGAGTTTGACAAGGCGGCGGAACCGGGCGCGCGCATGATGGGCGGTGATGCGTTCGCCGAAGTGCAGGAGCGCGCCGTCGCCTCGCTGAAGAAGCTGCTCGCGCAGCCGGGCTGGCACACGGCGCTGCTGGTCGCGCATGAGGGAACGAACAGGCTGCTGCTGAGTTGGATGACGGGGTCGGGACTGCGTGCGGTCCAGGCCTTCGAACAGGACCTTGCCTGCATCAACGTGCTCGACTTCGACATGGTGCCAAAAGAGGATGGTTCCGTCGGGACCGAGATCCAGCGTCGCTTCATCAAGTCGGTGAACATGACGCCGTACAACTATACCAAGCACGGCATGAACATGACGGCGCTGGAGGCGATCTTCGCGCGGGTGTAGTTGTCTTTCCGCTTGAACCTGGGTTTCAGCCAGAGTGTCTGATGAGCTGGACTGATGAAATCGAACGTGATGGTCGTGTCTGGTTTAGGGGGCTTCTGACCCCGGATGAGCTCGAGAGGCTTGCGCACTTCAGTGACGTTGGAGATCGGCCAGGCGTTCGTGTCGATCCGACTGGAAAGCTGGCGGAGTTGATCTCTTCAACCCTTTCCATTTCGCGCATGGCGATTGCGCTTGGTTGCGACCCGGAGCCCGTGCGGCTAACCGCCTTCAACAAGACTGCGGGGTCGAATTGGGGTGTGCCCTGGCATCAGGATCGGGTGGTCGCTGTAGCCCGACGGCATGACGTTCCAGGCTATGCTAACTGGCTGCAGAAGGAGAGCGCCTGGCACTGTGAACCTCCCGCAGGGATGTTGAAGGGGATGGTATTCGCGCGTGTCCACTTCGATCCCTGCGGTGAAGAAAATGGCGCCATGGAGCTTGCCTTGGGCAGTCACCGTCATGGCCTGGTCGATGCTTCGGATGCACGATTGGTTGCGGAATCATGCCCGCAGGAGGTTTGCGCGGCTGCGCCCGGTGACGTTGTCTTTGTGAAGGCCCTTACGCTGCACAGGTCGCTTACGTCCAGGTCGGGAGCTCCACGTCGCGCATTGAGAATTGACTTCGCCCGAAGGTCGGAGCTCGATGATCGGCTGCAGTGGGCAATACCCGCGGCGACCGTGCCGGATGATTGACGGCTAAACAGCGTATGGGTTGCACTCAGTCGAAAGCGAAGTTTCCTTTCGAGTGCGCAACGGCTAGTTTCACCAAAAGACAATCTTACAAGGAGCTTTGCGTTATGAGCCATCATGCAGCAGCGGTGGTCGCACCTTCCGCGCGCGCCGTGGAAATCGCCGACCGCGTGGAGGCGTTTGTCCGCAACGTGGTGGCGCCGTACGAGAAGGATCCTCGTGCGGGTTCGCACGGTCCCTCGGAAGAGCTGGTGGCTGAGCTGCGGGCGAAGGCGCGCGCGGCGGGCGTGATGACGCCGCATATCATGAAGGACGGCTCGCACCTGTCGCAACGCGAGACGGCGCTTGTGCTGCGCAAGTCGGGGCTGTCGCCGCTGGGGCCCGTCGCCTGCAACACGATGGCGCCCGATGAAGGCAACATGTACCTGCTCGGCAAGATCGGCAGTCCGGAGATCAAGCAGCGTTTCCTGGGCAAGCTGGTGTCGGGGGAGGCACGCTCGGCCTTCTTCATGACCGAACCTGCGGCGGAGAACGGTGCCGGTTCCGATCCTTCGATGATGAAGACGCAATGCCGGAAGGATGGCAATCACTGGGTGATCTCGGGCCGCAAGGCGTTCATCACGGGGGCCGAGGGGGCGAAAGTCGGCATCGTGATGGCGAAGAGCGACGAAGGGGCATGCATGTTCCTGGTCGACCTGCCGCATCCTGCGATCCGGATCGAACGCGTGCTCAACACGATCGACAGTTCGATGCCGGGCGGGCACGCGGTGGTCATGATCGACGAACTGCGCCTGCCGGCGGACCAGATGCTGGGCAATGCGGGCGAGGGTTTCCGCTATGCGCAGATCCGTCTCAGCCCCGCGCGCCTGTCGCACTGCATGCGGTGGCTCGGGTGCTGCGTGCGTGCCAATGAGATTGCCACGGACTATGCCAACCGGCGAATGGCCTTCGGCAAGCCGCTGATCGACCATGAAGGCGTGGGGTTCATGCTTGCCGAGAACCTCATCGACCTGAAGCAGGCCGAGCTGATGATCGACTGGTGTGCCGATGTGCTGGATACGGGTGCGCTCGGTACGGTCGAGAGTTCCATGGCGAAGGTGGCGGTGTCCGAGGCGCTCATGCGGATTGCAGATCGCTGCGTCCAGGTCATGGGCGGCACGGGTGTTTCGGGGGACACGATCGTCGAGCAGATCTTCCGCGAGGTACGCGCCTTCCGCATCTATGACGGCCCAACCGAGGTGCACAAGTGGTCGCTGGCCAAGAAGATCAAGCGGGACTGGGTGCAGGGGCAGGCAGGGAATTGAACTGAGGACGTGGGCCGTATGACTGCGCTAATTGTCAAGGGGGATGGGAGCGAAATCCGGATCACCGTGTACGGCTATGAGCGGCCGGGGTCGATCGAGCATTACGATGCCAATTGGCTCAAGTGTGATGTTTGCGTTGTTGCGGGTCCGTTCAAAGGGGAAGTTCCGCTTGCAGTGCAAACGAAGGACTTCGCGATCTTTCATGAACAGTTGTCCGTGATGCAGCGGCAACTGGAGGGGGAGGCGCGCTTCACCACGACGGAAGGTGTGTTGGCATTCATGATTTCGATGGGGCGACTGGGCCATGCAACAGTGATCGGGCACTTGAGCAGCTGTGATGAGCCTGCGGCACGACTTGAATTCAGGTTCGAGACTGATCAGACATTCCTGAAAGTGGCTGTAACGCAGGTGGCGGAGATCGTCCGCCTCTATCCAGTAAGGGACGTCATCCTGTAAAGAAATGCGCTCGCGCGTGCTGATCCGTTGCAATGTGCACGGAGGCAAAGTCGGACAGTCGTGGGTGGTTTGCCATCGCGAACCATGACGGTGTTTTTTGGGGGGCTGTCGTGTTGTTGCTCCTGCGATTGCTGCCTGCCATTGCATTACACCTACCGATGTCATGGTCTGCGCAG
>CAZYFM010000201.1:0-3946 GCA_964646885.1 uncultured Flavobacteriaceae bacterium | reverse complement strand
GCCTGCGCGGCCATGACGGCGTCGATGTCCTTGTAGGCCATCGGCGTTTCGTCGATCACGCCCTGGTCCTTGCGGCACTCGACGTGGGCGGTGGCGGCGATGTGCTCCTCGAGCGTGAAGCGCTCCTTCGCGGCGGTGCGCGACATGGCACGACCGGCACCGTGCGAGCAGGACTCGAACGATTCCGGATTGCCAAGGCCGCGCACGATGAAGGAGCGTGCGCCCATGGAGCCCGGGATGATGCCGAGTTCGCCCTTGCGTGCGCGCACGGCGCCCTTGCGGGTAAGCCACACGCGCTCGCCGAAGTGCTCCTCGCGCTCCACGTAGTTGTGGTGACAGTTCACCGCCACGTCGAGTGTCTCGAGGTCGTTCCATGTCTTGCGGAGCACCGCGATCACGGCAGCCATCATCACCTCGCGGTTCGAACGCGCGTAGTCCTGCGCCCAGCCTACCGCCTCCACATAGTCGTTGAAGGACCGAGATCCCTCCCCGAGCCATGCGAGATCGCGATCGGGCAAACGCAAGCCCGCCGCCTCGACCTCTTCCTTTGCCTTCGAGATGAAGTAGGTGCCGATGCGGTTGCCGATGTTGCGCGAGCCCGAGTGGAGCATCACCCAGACGCGGTCCGCCTCGTCGAGGCAGAGCTCGATGAAGTGGTTGCCGCCGCCGAGCGTGCCGATCTGAAGTGACGCGGACTTCTTCTCGGCGATCTTCGGATGCTTCGCCTCGATCGCCTCGTAGCCGGCCTTGTGACGCGCGTACCACGCCGCTTCCGAGCGGCGCGGCGGCTGCTTGTGCGACGCCTGGCCCACCGGGATCACGCTTTCGATGTCAGCGCGGATCGCCTTGAGGCTGTCGGGCAACTGCGCTGCCGTGAGGCTCGTCATGACCGCGGCCATGCCGCAGCCAATGTCCACGCCGACCGCGGCCGGAATGATCGCGCCCTTCGTCGGGATCACGGAGCCCACCGTCGCACCACGGCCGAGATGCACGTCCGGCATCACGGCGATGTGGCCGTGGACGAACGGTAGTTCGGCGATGTTGCGCAACTGCTTGCGCGCCTCGGCCTCGACCGGAACGCCGTCTGTCCACGCCTTGATCGGTACGCCTGAGGATTCAATGTACTTGTGCATGTGAGTATTCGCTTCAGTATCTGCTTCTGTTCAATTCATTTCGGTTGTCAGAATGGGTGAGGATGAGCTGCGTCCGGTAGATGGGTTCCTCAGCGCGATCGAAATCGGCGCCCAGGGCTTCCGACATATTCGTCCACGGCGCGGCGACCTGCGTGATCCTCCACCGTTACCCTGAAGTGGTGGCCATAGACCCTATCTACGCCAAATCGTGCCTCGAGCGTCTTGAAGGCCGTCGGTTCGATTCCATGCTTTCTGCAGAGCCCTGGAAGCTCGGCTACATAGAGGGCCATCATCTTCATGAGATCCTCAGTTACTTCGCCGTGCTTTACCTGACCTGACAGAAAGTCGACTTCGACAAACCCATCCGGGCTTCGCTGTGCAACATCAAACACATCAAGCACATAGACGCCAATCATGAACCCAACTCCGCTCGCGACGGAGTCTGCAATGTTGTGGCCAACCGACCTGAGTACTCCGAACTTCATTTCACGGCCTCCTTCGGCCTACGTTATCGACATCTGCAATGCACAGGGCCACGATTCAGTCAGGAGGAGACACAAAAAACCCCTCCGGAGCGTGGGCTCGGGAGGGGCCAGAGACTGGAACCTTCAGCCTTCGTTCAGAAGGCTTTCCCGAGAACAGCGCGCGCTTCGACCTGTGGTGCCAGGGCACCGCGGCGGAGCGTCGATCTTGTGGTTGGTGTCTGCATTTTCATTCGCTGCCCATGTTCCAAATTCTTCCCGCGCGAGGCGTGCCCGCGATGAGGGACGCGGCTTCTACGCTTGGGGATTCATCAAGTCAAGCGCGGCAAAATGTTCGGCGCCGGCAAGGGGAATGCGCGCGCGGAGGCGCGAAGGTGCGAAAAGTCAGACTGCTCCTGGCTTCGCCAGAAAATCACTTTTCGCGCCTTCGCGTGAGTCATCCTTGTTACTGGTGCAGGCTCTCGCCGTGCAGCGCGAGGTCGAGGCCCTCGCGCTCCTGGTCGCTGTCGACACGCAGGCCGATGAAGGCCTCGATCAGCTTGAGGATGCCCCACGTACCGGCCACGCACCAGCCGACCGTGACAAGCACGCCGACGGCCTGGATTCCGAGCTGCGCGGCATTGCCGTCGATCAGGCCACGCAGGCCTTCCGGATTGGCCTGCGTTGCGCTGACCATGCCCGTCGCGAAGACGCCCGCCAGCAGTGTCCCCAGAATGCCGCCGACGCCATGCACGCCGAAGACGTCGAGCGTGTCGTCGTACTTCAGCTTCTGCTTCAGCCTCGTGCAGGCCCAGTAGCAGACGGCGCCGGCCACGAGGCCGATCACGATGCCATGCCAGGGCAGCACGTAGCCGGAAGCCGGCGTGATCGTGCCGAGGCCAGCGACGGCGCCCGAGATCACGCCGAGCACCGAGGGCTTCTTGCGTTCGAACCACTCCATCGCCATCCATGTGAAGGCGCCTGCACAGGCTGCAAGATGGGTGGCGACGATCGCCATGACGGCGCGGGAGTTTGCGCCCAGGGCTGAGCCGCCATTGAAGCCGAACCAGCCGACCCAGAGCAGGCCCGTGCCGATCACGGCGAGGGACAGGTCGAAGGGGGCAAGGTTCTCGCGGCCGTAGCCAAGGCGCGGGCCCATCATCCACGCCGCGACGAGCCCTGCCACGCCGGCATTGATGTGAACCACCGTGCCGCCTGCGAAATCGAGAAGTCCCATCGTGCCAAGGAAGCCTCCACCCCACACCCAGTGTGCGCTGGGCACGTAGACGACGAGAAGCCAGAGCATGCAGAAAGCGAGGAACGCATCGAAGCGCAGGCGCTCGGCAACGCTGCCGGCCACGAGCGCGCAGGTGATGATCGCAAAGGTCATCTGGTAGGCCATGAACAGCGACTCGGGGATGTTCGGCGCCAGCGCGTTCGTGGACTGCATGTCCATTCCAAGCAGCAGGAAGCGGTCCAGCGTTCCGATCACGCTGTCTCCGCCAACGAAGGCGAGCGAGTAACCCGCGACGACCCAGAGGATCGAGACGATGGCGATTGCGGCAGCGGACTGAACGAGCGTTGCGAGCACGTTCTTGCGGCGAACCATGCCTGCATAGAAAAGCGCCAGTCCCGGAAGGGTCATCATCAGGACGAGGGCCGTCGCCACAATCATCCAGGCCGTGTCGGCCGCGTTCACTCCGTCTGCGCTCATCTCTGCCCCTCACTTGAGCAATTGCTGAAGATGCAGACAGGTATGGTTCTGCCATCAGGGCTGTCGAGCGCCGATGTGCCCAGTTTCAGTTCAGATTGACCCTCGAGTGCCTAATTTCTAGACATTTCCCTTCAGTTCGTGGACCCGCAGCCCTGCCTTCAACTCATCGGGCAAGGCGATGGGCCCAGCCGGGCCGATGGCGACCTGGGTCGAATCGCAGACGCCGACGCAACGGTCTCCCAGGAACAGGCCGCAGCCAATGTCGAAGGACTTCGTGCCGAACCTCGAGACGCCCACCCCCACATCGTATTCGCCCGGGTAGTGCGCCTCGGCGAGGTAGCTGACCGACACGCGCGCGATGACGAAACGTACACCCCGCTCCTCGCCCAGGTGGGCCCGCAGGAACGACACGCGGGCGTCCTCGTAGAACGAGGCCAGCGCAACGTTGTTCAGGTGCCGCTCGACGTCCATGTCGCTGAAACGCGAGATGACGCGGCGGAAGAAGGGGTACGCGTTTCGGGAAAGACGGAACTGTTCGGGCTTCATGATGTGACGGTGATGGCGTGAGTGGCGCCCGGCTGTCAACGCTGCTGCCCGGACGGGCTGCCGCGCGCACCAGCGCCCGCCTGACCCGTGCG
>CAZYFM010000200.1:0-3985 GCA_964646885.1 uncultured Flavobacteriaceae bacterium | reverse complement strand
CATGCCCTTTGGAGCATTCATCCGCAAGAAGCGCGAAGAGAAAGGCATTCAGATGAATGACTTTGCGCGCCAGCTGGAGATATCACCCGCCTACTGGTCGCGCATCGAGCGCGACATGGAAAAACCGCCCAAGGACGAGCTGATCCGCAAGGCGGCCGAGATCCTTGGAATCAGCGCCGACGACGCTTTCGTCGAGGCCAGTCGCCTGCCGCCCGACATCCGCGATGATGTTGGCAACCTGGTTCGGATGTACCGCCGGAACGTGACGGAGAAGAAGTGAATGGCGGTACTGACTCTCGACTACCGGTGCTGCGACCGGAAGCGCCCCCTGTACATCAAGCACATTGAGGTCGAACGCATCGCCGCGACCGCGCGCCAGCAACTGGTCGCGGACAGCATCGATGCCGTTTCTTTCGACGCGCTGCGGCAGATCTCCGGCCTGAAGATCAACGGCATCGACTTCGCGCTGGAGGTCAGCACCGACTACGCCGTGCATGACGAGCAAGGCAACCACGTATTCGGCGTCTGTGAGTTCGACCCCGCTATGCCCGACGCCGCGATGGTGTCCATCTCGCCCGTGGGTGAAAGTCTCAGCGAACTGCTGGCCCTCAGCACCTTGGCCCACGAGCTGGGCCACGCCGTGTTCGACGCCCCCGGCTGGGTTGTCCAGGGCAGTAAGGGCCCCGGGTTGTTCGATGACATCGAACCGACGATGCAACGCGCCTACCGCACCACGACGCCGGACAGCGACCATCTGTCCAAGTCACTATCTGCGAAGCCAACGACGGAAGAACACTTCGCCGAACTGCGCGCCAACGAGTTCATGGGCTCCTTGCTGGTGCCTCGCCAACGCATCATCGCCGCCGTCGAAGAGCTTGCGCCCCAGCACGACATCACCATCCATCGCCATCCTTCAACCGATCCCGACCACCCCGGCACGGCCCTGCGCATCAAGGCGAACGGCGACCTGGGAGTCTTGGAGATGGATCGCTTCGAGAAAGCCTTGGCGACGCGCTTCGGTGTCAATCCACGGTTCATCCAAGTACGTCTGAACCGATATGGCCTGACCACTCAGGAGGCCACGATGCGCTGACCAGGATCTACCGCCTGTGGAGCCGACCTCGCGTCGGCGTTTTTTGAACCATCCGATTAACCGTTCGCGCAATCGCGCACTTTGTCAAAGGAACTTGCCTATGCCAGCTGACCAAGCCTCAACAACAAAGAAAAGCACCAAGTTGGCGACGAGCCAGCCTGCAGCAAAACGTGCGCGTGAGCATCGATCCGATGAGGGCGCAAACATCCTGCCGAACGCAGAGAACTTCGTCAGCCTCGTGCGCAAGGTCGCGCGCCCCGAGCTGCTGGTGGATCTGCTCGAACGCGCCAGCGCGACGGCACTGCCGGAGTTGAAGGCATTGGCAGAAGCGGCCAAGGGCAAGTTGCCAGTCGAGTCGCGTCAGGCACTCTTTCATGCTGTCGGCAAATTGCCGGCGGCCGCCCAGTACAGCATCGAGTGTGCCGCCGAGCGAGTGATGCTCCTTGACGATGACTACGGGGCACAGGCCGTCTTGTCCCTGCTCAACGAGGATCGTGCGGACGATGCCGCCGTGCTGGCTGCGCCCAGCGACCGCTACAGCCGCGCCCTGTATCTGCACCTCTTGCAGGACTTTCCGGCGCAAGGCGTCCGCCGCGACGAACGCTTCGATCAGGCTGAGCATCTGCAAGTGATGCATCGCCAGTGGAAAAGCGACCACTACTCCAGCCACTACCTGGGCCCCAAGGGCGTCGTGCCGAAGACTGGGGTCGACGTTCAAGAGGTGTTGCGCACACGCATTGCCGAGCTGTTCCCGAAGGTGCCGAAGGATCAAATCCTGATCGAGCAATTCACGCGCCGCGATCTGTCATGCGAACAGGGTGATGACGATGATTGCGAAGCCGGTCAGTCGGCGCTGTTGCACACGCTGACGGCGACCTTCAATGGCAAGACGGCCACGTTCCAGCAAGTGGCGAACGGGCATGTCGTCGACCACGAGGAACCCGCTGCGATGTCGGCCCGCTTCTCGTGGGAGCCGGAGACTGGCTCGCTCAGCGTGTTCTGCGAAGAACGGGAGGCGCGCCGCGAGCTGGCCACCGTCTTCCGTGATGTCGCGCTGGCGCACGAAGGCCAGATCGAGGACATGCCCATGCGGCAGTTCGACCTGCTCGGCTTTGCGACCTCCAAGATGCTCGACCGCCTCAAACGTGACCGGGTCGCAGGCATCGACGATATCTCGATCCTGCAGATCACGGTGGCCAAGCCGTTCGAGCAGACCTCAGAGTACGGCGGACGTGATGTGGTGCGGCAACTCTCCAGCAAGATGCAAATCACCCGCGACCGGCGCGACGGCCGCAACATCTATCAGGTTGCTTATGAGGATTACTGCGCCGAAGACCTGAGCCAGTACGCGCTCGTGCAGGTGAAGTTGGTCATGAGGATGTCCAAGACGCCGCACCGCAAGGCGCACAACGTCGCGGTCCAGATCACCGCACCGAACGGGCTGAACGACAAGAGCAGGACGGACGACGACCGCAAGCGCGTGCAGGAACAGCTCATCAAGATCGGCGTGCTGAGCCAGTTCTGAGGAGGACGCCGATGACGTCGCCGTATTTGAGCTTCTTCCTCGCGCTAGACAACCTTCCACGGCTCGATGCATCAGTGCTGGCTGACAGGCTCGGGCGCGACTACCAGCAGTTTCTTCAGAGGCGCTGGGTCGTGCCCGCAGGCCATCTCACCCATGTGATGGTGCCGTTTCTAGATTCCGAACAGGAAGTCGAAATCGATGTCGACGAGGACGCCGGTCGCTACAGCTACTGCAGTCCGCTGAACGGCAGAACCATCGTCCAACCGCTGGCGGGGATTGCCCTCTATTCCATCCAGATGGATTCCTGGCTCGCAGATCTGGCGGCGCTGATCGGCATTGAGGAGCGGCGACGCTCTAGCCAGATCTGCCGGACACCGAATCACCTGTGGCACCTCGGTGAGCAGCGAATCGCTGGCACGCACGATTTCGCACCGGTGTTCGTTGCCAGAGCATGGTCACGCGCGCCGCAGGACAAGATCACCGCAGTCCTTGCCGACACCGTATGGCCGCGTGGTGGCGTTGTTCTGTGCCCAAGGCGAACCAATGCCTCGCTGCCACGTGACCACACGCTGCGCGGCTTCGATGAGTTCGTCCGCGTGACCGATGGCGCAGATGCGTTCGACACCGATGCCTTTGATCGTGTCCTGCGCGGCTACGCAACCAACGTGGGTGAGCCGGAACCGGTGCAGTTCTTCAATGGCAAGCGGCTCAAGCTCCCGCACATGGCGTCGTCCATCGAACTCACCGAAGCGCGCGCCAAGATCATCAAGCTGATGTGGGGGACCGAAGGAAGTGCCCCGCCCGTGATGTCGTGGAAAGAGGTGAATGGTGCCGTCACCGTCAACACCGGCTTCCAATCCTTCGACGATGCCTTCGGCGACAAGGTTGCGCGTGAGGAGGTGATTGAGCTGGTTTCGCGCGGGAAATACCGGGTGAGGCGCAACACATAAACGCACCCATAAATCGAACCAGACACGGCCCATAAACCCGTGCGGAGACTGCGATGTGCCCATTTCATACAGGAGGCACATCGAAATGCAAACCCACTTCACCAACGCAACATCTGGCCTGATCCCGGCCAAAACCGGTGCGCCACAGCGCATCGCCCTTGACGAAAACGAGCTGGCCATCCGCTGGGGGCTTTCCGTCAAGACCCTGCGCCGCTGGCGGCAGGAACAGCTCGGCCCGGTCTTCTGCAAGCTCGGTGCCCGCGTCACCTACCTGATCTCCGAGGTCGAAGCCTTCGAGCGTCGCGTTTCGCGGCACTCGACCTTCACTCGTGCATACCAGTGAGGAGAGCGGCCATGAGCGATCTGACCATCTTTCCCGCCGACCTCGCTGCCATGAGCACCGCCCAGTTGGTGGCG
>CAZYFM010000199.1:0-3995 GCA_964646885.1 uncultured Flavobacteriaceae bacterium | reverse complement strand
ACCCTGGATTGGGACGAGGAGATCCTCAAGACCATGGGCGTGCCGAAGGCCATGCTGCCGCGCATCCGCCCGTCGTCGGAAGTCTACGGCAAGGCGATCGGCACCCTGATGGGCATCCCGGTGGCCGGCGACCTCGGCGACCAGCAGGCCGCGCTCTTCGGCCAGACGTGCTTCTCGGCCGGCGAGGCCAAGAACACCTACGGCACCGGCTGCTTCATGCTCATGAACACCGGCACCAAGCCGATCCCGTCGAAGAACGGTCTGCTCACCACGCTCGGCTACAAGATCGGCGATCAGCCGGCGGTCTACGCCCTTGAGGGCTCGATCGCGATCACCGGCGCCCTGGTCCAGTGGCTGCGCGACAACCTCAAGATGTTCGACTTCTCGAAGCACATCGAGGAGTACGCGGCGGCGGTTCCGGACAGCGGCGGCATCTACTTCGTGCCGGCGTTCTCGGGCCTGTTCGCCCCCTACTGGAAGAGCGACGCCCGCGGCGCGATCGTGGGCCTGACGCGCTTCATCACCCGCAATCACATCGCCCGCGCGACGCTCGAGGCCACGGCCTATCAGACGCGCGAAGTGTTGGACGCCATGAACGCCGACTCCGGCGTGCCGCTGACCGCCCTCAAGGTCGACGGCGGCATGGTCTACAACGAGATGCTGATGCAATTCCAGGCCGACGTCCTGGGCGTCCCGGTCATCCGCCCGACAGTCGCCGAGACCACCGCGCTGGGCGCCGCCTACGCGGCCGGCCTCGCGGCGGGCTTCTGGTCCAAGGTCGAAGACCTGCGCGCCAACTGGGGCAAGGACAAGGAATGGGATCCCAAGATGAGCGCTGACGAGCGCGCCAAGCTCTACAAGGGCTGGAAGAAGGCCGTCACGCGCACGTTCGATTGGGTCGAGTAAGTGCATTGCCGCGGGGCGGGCTGAGCCGCAAGGCCTCGCCCGCCCCGCCCCACAGGCGTGTCGTTCGAACACGGATTTCACGGATAGGCCCGGATCGCACGGAACTCCGTGACATCCGCGTCACTCAGTGAGATCCGTGTCGTTGTTTCCGCAGGAGGATCAAACGCATGGCCGCACCGCACGTCGTCGTCATCGGCGCCGGCTCGACAGGAGCCGCCACCGCGCATGACCTGGCCCTGCGCGGGCTGCGCGTCACCGTGATCGAACGCGGCGAGATCGCCAACCAGACCACGGGCCGCAATCATTGCCTCCTGCACTCGGGTGGGCGCTACTGCGTCAAGGACCAGGAGTCGGCCATCGAGTGCATCGACGAGAACCTGATCTTGCGCCGGATTATGCCCGACGCCCTCGAGCTCAACGGCGGCCTGTTCGTGGCCGTCACCGAGGAGGATCTCGCCTTCAAAGAGAAATTCATCGCCGGCTGCGAAGCCTGCCACATCCCGTACCGTGAGGTTTCGGTGAAGCAGGCGCTGGCGCTCGAGCCTTTCCTCAACCCGAAGATGCTCGCGGCCGTACAGGTGCCCGACGGTGTCTTCGAGCCGTTCAGGTTCTGCCTGGCCTTCCTGGCTACCGCGCGCCGCAACGGCGCCGAGGTGCGCACCTTCCATGAGGTGACTGACCTGTTGCGCTCGGGCGGTTCGGTGACCGGGGTGAAGGTGCTCGACCAGCGCACCGGCAAGACTGAGACCATCGGCTGCGACCTGGTGATCAACGCCACGGGTCCATGGGCGCACGAGATCGCGGCCATGGGCGGCGTCGAGGTGCCTGTCACGCCGACCGCCGGCGTCATGGTGACCGTCGGGAAGCGGCTGAACAACCTTGTCGTCAACCGGCTCGACAAGCCCTCCGACGGCGACATCGTTGTCCCACAGCGCACGACCAGCATCATCGGCACCACGTCGTGGACCATCCTGGATCCCGACCAGATCGAGATCCCGGTCGAGCACATCGAGAAGATGATCCAGAAAGGCCGCGAGCTGATCCCGGCGGTCGACAAGGCCGGGCTGCGCGGCGTCGGCGCCGCGGCGCGGCCGCTCATCAGCAAGCCGAACACCGACGAGCGCGAGGTCAGCCGCACGTTCGAGTGCTTCGACCACAAGCACGACGGCGTCGAAGGCTTCGTGACCATCTCGGGCGGCAAGACCACGACAGCTCGCGGCATGGCCGAGAAGGTCGTCGACATCGCCTGTCGTAAGCTCGGCCGCGACGGCGTCTGTCTGACGCGGACCACGCCGTTGCTGTCGTACCGTTCCTTCTATCAATAAGCAGGGAGATACGTCCGATGTTGCATGTCCTCGCGCGGATCCTGCGGCAACGCCCAGGGACGCCCGCGCATTACGATCAATACTCGGTCGAGGTCCCTGACGATGCCAACGTCATCGACATCATCGACGCGGCCTGGCGCCAGGATCCGACCCTGATGTACAGGCACGCCTGCCACCACGCCTCCTGCGGGACCTGCGGCGTGCGTATCAACGGCTACGAAAAGCTGCCGTGCATCGTGCCGGTGCGCGACGCGCTCGACGGCCATCAGGAGATCGTGATCGAGCCGCTGCGCAACTTCCCTGTCGTCGGCGATCTGGTGGTCGATGTGAGCGGGTTCTTCCAGAAGCAGATCGCTTCAGGCATGGTCATCACGCGCCAGGCGGAGGGCACGCTCGAAGGCCAGCCCTTCGCCCACACGGCGACCGTCGACATGGACGGCCAGTGGGTCGACCGACCGACCAACCGCTTCGAGAATTGCGTCGAGTGCGGCATCTGCATCAGCGCCTGCCCGACGATGGCTGCCAGTGATGGATTCTTCGGCCCGGCCGGCCTGGCCGCCATCCAGCGCGCCGTGCAAACCACGACCGATCCGGTGAAGCGCGCGGAACTGCTCGCCCTGGCTGACGGTGAACACGGCGTGTGGCAATGCCACTCGGCCTACGAGTGTACCGAGGCCTGCCCGCAGGATGTCGATCCGGCGGGCGCCATCATGGCGTTGCGGCGCGAGTTGATCGCGTCCAAAGTCAAGAAGCTCTTCGGAGGTTGATGCCATGCGCAGCGATAACCGTCTTCGTCGCGCCGTCCAATGGGGCGACGTCCGCAATCGCCACCTCGGCATGTGGGCCTATGTGTTCAATCGCCTGAGCGGCATCGGCCTTGTGGTGTACCTGTTCCTGCACCTGGCCGTGCTCAGCCAGCTGGCTGTCGGGCCGGCGGCCTGGGATGCGTTCGTGGCGCTGGCCAAGTCGCCGCTCGTGTTGGTGATGGACGTCGTGCTGCTGGCCGGGCTGCTCATTCACGGGCTGAACGGCATCCGCATCACGCTCAACGGCCTGGGCATCGGGGTGCGCTCGCAGAAGCCGCTCTTCATCGGGCTGATGGCCGTCGCACTCGTCGCCACGGCGTTCGCTGCCGTCGGGATCTTCTCAAACTAGAGGCCGCCATGCAGACCACTGCCACTGCCACCGCCCCCACCCGCTCGCAATCCGGCCTCGGCACACTCGGCTGGATCTGGCAGGCCGTCACCGGCGCCGCCCTGGTCATCCTGGCCGCGTTGCACATGGTCGCCCAGCACTTCGTCGTTGAAGGCGGGTTGCGCGACTACCAGGACGTTCAGGACTATCTGCGCAACCCCGTCATCCTCGCGCTCGAAGTGTTGTTCCTGATCTCGGTGACATCGCACGCCCTGCTCGGTGTGCGCGCGATCCTGTTCGACTTCGGGCTGAAGCCGGCCACTGAGAAACGCGTCTCGCAGGCGCTGGCCCTCTTCGGTGTTCTGGCCGTTGTGTACGGCATCTGGCTGACCTGGGTCGTCATTCGCTGAACCTTGATCGCACCTGTTCAAAGCACGGGCTAGGGCCATCGCATCTCAATGGGCTCAGCAAGTGAGCCCGCCACGAATTTCACGAATTGAAACGAAAGGGCACGAATTGCGGCAATTCGTGCCCTTTCGTTTCAATTCGTGAAATTCGTGGCAAGGATTGGATCTTCGACAATCAAACACGATGGCCCTGGCCGGTTGCAGCCTTCAGCGGTTTCTTAGC
>CAZYFM010000198.1:0-3999 GCA_964646885.1 uncultured Flavobacteriaceae bacterium | reverse complement strand
GTGCCGTCAACATTGACTGTCTGGTAGTACTGCTGCGTAACCGTCGGGAAGGTCTGGTCCGAAGCGCCAAAGGTGCCCTGTCCAGGCACCTGGTTGTTGTTCGTGCCTGCCACCTCGCGCAACCCGAAGGCGAGGTGAGGGCTGACCGGCGGAGTGTTCGTTTCCGCCATCTGGATCTGCGTAAGAAGATATTCCAGATCGGTCTTGGTAAATGAAACAGCCATTGGCAGACACCCCTTTGTCCCGGGTTTCGTGTGATCGGTAGGGGTCACTGCAACCCCTGCGCCGAACCGCGCACCCTGTTTTGTTGAATTGGTGCGGCACACTTCCCGCAACGCGGACACTCAGCCTGCAACCTGACGCCAACCTGACATCGCGGTGCGACGGACTGTCGCAGGAGGGCGGAGGAATAAACTGGAAAAGGGGGAAACAGTGCGGGAAAATAGAGGTGGTCCAAACACCCGACCTGTCAGGGAAGCCAGTAAAACCGGGGCAATTTGACAGGCAATGCTTGTTGAAAATCATTCGCAACAAGCATTGTTTCCTAAAAGCAGCTTGGGGATAGCAAAAAAGTATTAGTGCTAATGGTTGGGGAATAAATTCAGTGCGGATCCTACTCGGCGACGGGCAGAAGTCATTTTTGCAGCTGCTGCAGCAGCGTTTCTTTGGCCAGTTCGAATTCGACTGGGCGAGGGATGTGCCATCCCTGAACAATTTCCTGGTGCAGCGCGCCTACGCGCTGATCATTCTGGCCATGGATGTCCCGTTTGAGGACAGGCTCCGCCTCGTCGAGCAGTGCCGCGAAGTATCAGGAAAATCTTCCATCATGGTCGTGAGCGAGCCTGTTCCTGTCCACGAGCGGGTCCAGTCGCTGGAAGCAGGCGTCGATGACTACGTGATGCGTCCCGTACATGCCGATGAACTGGCGGCGCGCGCCAAGGCCCTCGTCCGGCGCGTGGATGCGGCTCAGTTGCAGCGCGTCCGGGTGGGAAACCTGGAACTGACGAGTGAGGGCGAACTCTTCCTCGGCGGAACGCGCATCGAATTGCAGATGGCCGAGCAGAAGGTGCTCTCGATCCTGGCGCGCCGGTCGGGTCGCGTCGTGAGCAAGGCGATGCTTGATCGGGCGATCGGCGGCTCGGATGGCGAGGAATTGTCTTCAAACGCGATCGAGCAGCGCATGTCCCGCCTGCGACGCATCCTTGAAGCTTCCCGCTCCAGCGTGCGCATCACCACGATCCGCGGATCGGGTTACATGCTCGAACCCTCTTCCGGCGCCAGCCCGATACTGCGGGCGCCGGGTCGTCGGGTCGTGTCTGGGACAATTCAGGCCTGAGCCGGAACTACTCGGCCGCGCGCTGGCGCAGGGCCAGATCGAAGGGCACGACGTTCTCGGGCAGCGGCTTTGACCGCGCGCGCTTTTTGGGTTGGGGAGCGGGGAGCCTTTCATAGATGCCGGCTTCTTCTCCGGCTTCCATGAACGAGTCCAGCACTTCAATCAGCTTCATGAACTGGAACCACGCATAGGGGGTCTGTGTCCCCGTTGTCATGCGCTCCACGGCCCAGTCTTTCAGTACACGCATCTGCGCGTCAGGCGTCCTAGCCATAAGTAACTACCCTACCCAAATAACAAAGCTGACCATCGCGAATCAGGAGTATCGACAATGCGGCCGGCGCGGTTAATTGGGGCTTAATGGGGTTAGCCGCCCGCCTCGAGGCTTGCCATGGCGGCCTCATAGGCCTCGCTGGCCTCAAGCCATGTCACTTCCGCTTCCTCGAGTTGCCGCTGCAGGTCTGCACGCTTGCGCGTGAGCGTGGTGACCTTCTCGGGGTCGCGCGAATAGAGATCCGGATTGTTGAGTTCGGCGTCGGCGCGCTCGATCTCGCCATGCAGGCGTGTGATGCGCTTCTCCGCATTCTCCGCTGTCCGCTTGAGCGGCGCGAGCTGCGCGCGGCGGTCGGCGGCAAGCTTGCGCTCTTCCGACTTCGAGATCTTTGCCGCCGCCTCGGCCGCCTTGCTGCCGGCAGGCCTTCGCTCGTCGAGCAGCAGGCGGCGATAGTCATCCATGTCTCCGTCAAACGGTGTGACACGACCATTTGAGACCAGCCAGAGCGTATCGGCGCAGGTTTCAATCAGGTGAGGATCATGGCTGATGATCACCACGGCGCCCGGATACTCGTTCAGCGCCATCACCAGACCTTCACGGCTGTCGATGTCGAGGTGGTTTGTCGGCTCGTCCAGGATCAGCAGGTGGGGCGCGTCGAGCGCTGCGATCATGATCAGAAGGCGGGCGCGTTCGCCGCCCGAGAGATTGCCGATCGCGGTATCTGCCTTCGACTCCGGAAAGCCGGCAGTGCCCAGGCGGTTGCGCGCTTCCTGTTCGCGCAAGTTGGGGATCAGCCGCATGAGTTGCTGAACGGGCGTCAGGCTTGCGGGCATCTCGTCGAGCTGGTGCTGTGCGAAATACCCAATGCGCAGGCGCCGTGCCTTCGTGACGGTGCCATCCATCGGCTTGAGACGGCTCGAGATCAGCTTGGCAAAAGTCGACTTGCCATTGCCATTGGCGCCAAGCAGCGCAATGCGGTCATCCGGATCGATGCGCAGGTCCATGTGGGACAGAACCGGACGCTCGCCATAGCCCGCGACGACCCGATCAAGGGCCAGCAAGGGAGGCGAGAGTTCTTCCGGCTCTCCGAGCCTGAAGGGGGCCACGCGTTCGTTCGATATGCCTGCGATGGGCTGCAGTTTGGCGATGGCCTTCAGCCGGCTCTGCGCCTGGCGTGCCTTCGAGGCCTTGTAGCGAAAGCGGTCGACAAACGCCTGCATGTGCTTGCGCTGGGCGTCCTGCTTGACGCGTTGGGCTTCCGCGACGGCGAGGCGCTCGCTGCGGGTCCGCTCGAACGTGTCATAGGTGCCGGTGTAGAAGTTGAGCTGCTTGTTCTCGAGGTGCAGGATCGAGTCCACTGCCGTGTTCAGCAGGCCGCGGTCATGGCTGATGAGCAGCAGCGTGCCCTGGTAGCGCTTGAGGTATTGCTCTAGCCAGATCGAACCTTCAAGGTCGAGATAGTTCGTCGGTTCGTCGAGGAGCAGCAGGTCGGGGTTCGAGAACAGCACGGCCGCCAGCGCCACGCGCATGCGCCAGCCGCCGGAGAAGTCCGAGCACGGGCGCTGCTGTGCCTGCGCGTCGAAACCGAGACCAGCGAGGATTTCGGCGGCGCGCGCCGGCGCACGATGCGCACCGATGTCGGTCAGGCGCGTCTCGATTTCGGCGATGCGCATCGGATCGGTTGCGGTCCCGGACTCGGCCAGCAGCGCGGCACGCTCCACGTCGGCTTCGAGCACCGTGTCGAGCAGGCTGGTCGGTCCGCCCGGCACTTCCTGCGCGACGCCGCCGATGCGCCAGTTGCGGGGCAGGGCAATGTCGCCGCCATCGACGTCGATTTCGCCCCGGATGAGGCGGAAGAGGGTCGTCTTGCCCGTGCCGTTCCGGCCCACGAGGCCCACCTTGTGGCCTGTGGGTATGTTGGCGCTCGCCTGTTCGAACAGGGGGCGTCCTTCGATCCGGTAAGTGAGGTTGTTGATCCGCAGCATGGGCGGGCGTCTCTAAAGCGCTTCGGGGCGCAGGGGAAGGGAAAACGGGCCGGGCGCGTCAAAAAGGGTGGGCTCCGCGCCTTGCGGCGCCGGGGGGCGGTCTGTAAATAGGCCTCCCGATTTCTCCTCGAAATGATTAAGGATTTTCAGCCCATGTCGACCGAACGCACGCTTTCGATCATCAAGCCCGATGCGACCCGCCGCAACCTGACCGGCAAGGTGGTTGACCGCTTCGAGACCGCCGGCCTGCGCGTGGTCGCTTCCAAGCGCCTCTGGCTCTCGACCAAGCAGGCCGAAGCCTTCTACGCCGTCCACAAGGCACGCCCGTTCTTCAACGACCTCGTCAAGTTCATGACGTCCGGTCCGGTGGTCGTCCAGGTGCTCGAAGGCCCGAACGCCGTCGCCAA
>CAZYFM010000197.1:0-4022 GCA_964646885.1 uncultured Flavobacteriaceae bacterium | reverse complement strand
TAGCCCAGGAAGTTCTCGCGCAGCGTCGGCGAAATAAGCCCGGACATCGCAGCCCTGATGTCGTCGATGATGTTGTAGATGATCGAGTAATAGCGGATCTCGACGCCATCGCGCTTGGCCATGTCGCGCGCTTCGGCAGTCGCACGGACATTGAACGCGATGATCGGCGCACCGGACGCGCGCGCCAGGATGATGTCGCTCTGGGTGACGCCACCCACCGCGGCATGCAGCACCTGCGCCTTCACTTCGGCCGTCGACAGCTGGGACAGGGCAGCGGAAATCGCTTCAACCGAACCCTGCACGTCGGACTTCACCACGAGCGGCAGGATCTTCGCTTCGCCCTGGCCCTTGGCGGCAAGCACCTGGTCCAGCGACGCGCGGCCGGCTGCACGGTTCCTGAGTTCCTTCTTCTTGCGGGCGCGGAAGTCGGCGACTTCGCGGGCGCGGCCTTCATTATCGACCACGGCGAAATCATCACCGGCTTCCGGCGGAGCCGAAAGGCCAAGGATTTCGACGGGCTCCGACGGACCGGCGCTCTGCACCTGCTCGCCACGCTCGTTGACCAGGGCGCGCACGCGGCCCCACTCGGCGCCGGCGACGACGATGTCGCCAACCTTCACCGTGCCGCGCTGCACGAGCACGGTCGCCACGGGACCACGGCCCTTGTCGAGCTTGGCTTCGACGATGGCGCCCGACGCAGGCCTGTTCGGGTTGGCCTTGAGGTCAAGGACTTCCGCCTGCAGCAGGATCGCATCCTCGAGCTTGTCGAGGTTCAGCTTCTTGGTAGCGGACACTTCCACGGCCAGCGTTTCACCGCCCATCGACTCCACCACGATCTCGTGGCTCAGCAGTTCGGTCTTCACGCGGTCAGGCTGGCAGCCCGGCTTGTCGATCTTGTTGACCGCCACGATGATCGGCACCTTCGCCGCCTTGGCGTGGTTGATGGCTTCGATCGTCTGCGGCATGACGCCGTCATCCGCGGCAACGACGAGGACGACGATGTCCGTCACCTTCGCGCCGCGCGCGCGCATGGCCGTGAAGGCGGCGTGGCCCGGCGTGTCGAGGAACGTGATCTTCTTCTTCGATGGCAGCGTGACCTGGTAGGCGCCGATGTGCTGCGTGATGCCGCCCGCTTCGCCGGCCGCGACGTCCGTCTGGCGGAGCGCGTCGAGCAGCGAGGTCTTGCCGTGGTCGACGTGGCCCATGATGGTCACGACCGGCGCACGCGGCAGCATCATCTCGTCCGTGTCGTCATTGCCGGCGAGGCCTTCGAGCACGTCCGACTCTGCAACGCGCTTGACCGTGTGGCCGAATTCCTCGGCGATCAGCTGCGCGGTGTCGGCATCAAGCGACGTGTTGATCGTCACCATCTGCCCCTGCTTCATCAGGTTCTTGATGATGTCGACGGCGCGCGTCGCCATGCGGTTGGCGAGTTCCTGGACCGTAATGGATTCAGGAATGACGACGTCACGCACGATCTTCTGCGGGGCGTCGTTGTTGTCCTTGATGCCAAGCTGCGCGCGCTGCGCACGCTGCACATGGCGCTTGTACGCGGCAATCGAGCGGACGCGCTCGTCCTCGTTCAGTGCCGTGACGACGGAGAGCTTTCCGACGCGACGCTCGTCGCCACCCTTGCGCGGAGCGGCCGCGGGCTTGGCTGGCGCACCCTTGCCGCCAGCGCGACGGCGACCATCATCATCGTCGCCCTGGGACGGACGACGCGTGGCAGGAGGCTGCATGCCGGCCGGCGGCGGAGCGCCTCGGCCGGGAGCTGTCGATGACGGGCGACCGGCACCGCTGCCGGGCGGTCCCGACGGACGGGGACCGGCACCACCGGCCGGACGCGCACCCTGACCACCCATGGGCGGACGCGACGTGCGCGGCGGCGCGCCGGTGGGCGAGCGCATCGCAGGCTTTGCAGCAGCTGCCGGCGCTTCGTCCACCGCATCGCGGCGACGGGTTTCGTTTTCTGTCTTGCGGCGCGCCTCTTCCTCGACGACGCGGCGGCTGTCTTCTTCGGCCTTGCGCTTGGCAGCGGCTTCCCGCTCCTTCGCGAGACGCTCTTCTTCCTCGGCGCGGCGCTTGGCTTCTTCCTGCGCGCGGCGACGCTCTTCTTCCTCGGCGATACGCGCATCCTTGAGCGCGCGAAGACGGGCTTCCTTTTCGCCCTCCGTCAGCGTTCGCAGCACCATGCCGCCCTGCTTCGGCTGCACGGGCGCAGGCTTCGCGGGCTTGGCAGTAGCCGCAGGAGCGGCGGCGGCAGCCTCGGTCTTGGGTGCATCAGTCTTGGCAGTCTCGCCGGCAGCCTTCGTGGCATCAGCCTTGGCGCCAGGGCGAATGACGGTCGGACGCTTGATCTCGACGACGACAGCTTTCGAACGACCGTGACTGAACGCCTGTCGAACCACGCCCGTTTCGGGTCGCTTCACCGACAGGGTCTTGGACGGACCAGAGGCGTGCAGCGTCTTCTCGCCATCTGGAGTCTTGTTATCAGTCATGCGCGCCTTTCAATCCTTGTCTTCTGTCACTCAAAAAAAGCAAAACGGTCAGTCGCCGTCGCCCTCGCCTTGCGAGCCAGCGCCCCACTCATCCGGACACAACACGCGAAAGCCACCCAGTCTCTCGGCCTCGGAAACAAACCGTTCAGCAAGCGGGCTGTGGCTGAGAGCAGCATGTACCACATTTTCGCGGCCCAATGCCAAGCCGATTTCAGCATCCGTCAGGCATCCCACGAGGCGAATCCCGGGGTTTCTCCTGACATGGCCGACAAGCTTCCCGCGGTCTGCGCCACCGGAGTTCGAGGCTTCGACCAATGCGGCGATACGCCCCGGCTGGGAGCGGAACAGGGCTTCGACCTTCGTGAAGCCGGCCGTCACGATCCCCGCCCGCTTGGCCAGGCCCAGGTGATCGCAGACGCGCTTCACGAGCAGGCCCTCGACCATGTCGGTCAGGTTCGCGGGAACCTCCACCTTGGCCCGGGCGGCCTTCATGAAGCTGTCACGTGCGCAGGCCCGTTCGAGCAGGGCGCGTTGCGCCCCCACCCAGAAACCCCGGCCTGGCAGCTTGTGCGCGACGTCCGGCACCACCACGCCTTCCGGTCCGACAACGAAGCGGATCATCCGCTCCGGCGACTGGACATCACCCGTGACGATGCAGCGTCGAAGGGAACCTTCGACGCCCTCGTCATCCGATGACGCGCGGGAGTGTTTCAACGCCGCAAGCCCCACTTAGGCCTCTTCCTCCGCGGCTTCTGCAGGCGCGGCCGGCGCCGACACCCAGCCCGCACCGATGCGCGCGGCCATGATGATCGCATTCGCGTCATCGGCGTTCACGCCCAGGGGTTCGAGCATGCCGGCAAAGTGCTTGCGCTCGCCATTGACGGTTTCGTTCCAGCCCACGAGGTCATCCGTGGCACAGCCGGCGAGGTCTTCGAGCGTCTTCACCCCGCCCTCGCCCAGTGCTGCCGCCATGGCCGGCGTGACGCCTTCCACCTGCAGGATTTCATCGGCCACGCCAAGCTCGCGGCGCTTCTTGTCGAAGATTTCGTTCTGGCGCTCGAGATACTCAAGCGCGCGACGCTGCAGTTCCTGCGCCGTCTCCTCGCCAATGCCCTGGATCTCGGCCAGCTCTTCCGTCACCACATAGGCGAGGTCCTCGACCGCGCTGAAGTTCTCCGAAGCCAGCAGCTGCGCCAGCGTCTCGTCCACATCGAGTGTCGACATGAAGAGCTCGGTGCGCTTGCGGAACTGTTCCTGGCGGCGCTCGGATTCTTCGGCTTCCGTCAGGATGTCGATCTGCCAGCCGGTCAGCTGCGACGCCAGGCGGACATTCTGGCCGCGGCGGCCAATGGCGAGCGACAGCTGGTCATCTCCCACCACGACTTCGATGCGATGCGCGTCGTCATCAAGCACGACCTTGGACACTTCCGCCGGCGCGAGCGCATTGACGACGAAGTTGGCCGGGTCCTGCGACCACGGAATGATGTCGATCTTCTCGCCCTGCAGCTCCTGCACGACGGCCTG
>CAZYFM010000196.1:0-4038 GCA_964646885.1 uncultured Flavobacteriaceae bacterium | reverse complement strand
TCTGGGCGCCCATGTTCTCGAACTTGTCGGCGAGTTCGATCTCCTTGGCGACGGTCACGCCGTCCTTCGTCGTGCGCGGGGCGCCGAACGACTTGTCGATCACGACGTTGCGACCCTTCGGGCCGAGCGTCACCTTCACCGCGTCGGCGAGAATGTCGACGCCGCGCAGCAGGCGCGTGCGGGCATCGGAATGGAACTTTACTTCTTTGGCTGCCATTTGGATTCTAGTCCTTCGAGTTTGGAGTGTCTTGGGGGATCAACGAGAAAAAGCGGCTGGAACCTTCAGGTTCTCACGCCGCCTTCTTCGAAGAAGCCTTGCCCTCGAGCACGCCCATGATGTCGGATTCCTTCATGATCAGGAGGTCCTGACCGTCGATCTTCACTTCCGTGCCGGACCACTTGCCGAACAGGATGCGATCGCCAACCTTCACTTCCGGAGCGATACGCTCGCCCTTCTCATCGCGGGCGCCAGGGCCCACGGCGACGATTTCGCCTTCCTGCGGCTTTTCCTGGGCCGTGTCAGGGATGATGATCCCGCCGGCAGTCTTGACGTCTTCCTGAACGCGCTTGACGACCACGCGGTCACCGAGGGGACGGAACTTCATACGGTTCTCTCCATAAGAGCTGAATTTGATGTTTGAGACGGCTGTTAGCACTCAAGCGTACCGAGTGCCAATGCGCGGACAGGGATTTAGGGAGGGCCAAAGTGAAGGTCAAGGTCGGCACGAAAGAAAATGTCTGAGTATTTTTTCTCCATATATTTCAATCGCTTGAGAACCTCCTGTTGCACCCCTGAGGGTTGAGTCGAGCCCTGTGGCACGTCGAAACCGGGGAGAACTGGTAAACCCTGATGGCCATTCCGGAGATTTCCATGACCGACCTGCTCCAGCTCGACGCCACGGCCCTTGGTGCCGCCATCCGGGGGCGGCAGGTGTCCTGCGAAGAGGTCATGCGGGCGCACCTGGCCCAGGTTTCCCGGCTCAACCCCGTCCATAACGCGATCATCAACCTGAGGCCGGAAGAGGACCTCATCGCGGAAGCGCGGGCGCGTGACGAGGACCTGACACGGGGGATCTGGCGCGGGCCACTGCACGGGCTGCCCCAGGCGATCAAGGACCTCGAGCCGCAGCGCGACATGAAGATGACGATGGGCTCGCCGCTGCTGAAGGACTTCGTGCCGCCCGAGGACAGCGTGATGGTCGAACGCATCCGCGCGAGTGGTGCCGTCTTCATTGGACGCACCAACACGCCCGAGTTCGGACTGGGTTCGCACACCTACAATCCCGTGCACGGGCGCACGCGCAATGCCTATGACCCGTCACGCAGTGCCGGTGGCAGCAGTGGTGGCGCTGCTGTTGCGCTTGCGCTGCGCATGCTGCCGGTGGCGGATGGCGGCGACTACATGGGAAGCCTGCGCAATCCGGCGGGCTGGAACAACATCTATTCACTGCGTCCCTGCGTCGGACGCATTCCGGGCAATGCGCGCGAGGTGTGGCTGCCGACGATGTCGACGCTGGGACCCATGGGGCGCAGCGTGCGCGACGTGGCGATGCTGTTTGGCATCCAGCACGGTGCTGACCCACGGTCGCCGCTCTCGCTTGATGGGCGCGTCGATACGTCGGAAGCGGCGCTGGAGCGCGATGTTGCGGGCCTGCGCATTGGCTGGCTCGGCGACATGGGCGGCTGGCTGCCCTATGAGGACGGCGTACTTGATGTCTGCAGCGCGGCGCTGAAAACGTTCGAGTCGCTTGGCTGCGTTGTCGAAGAGGCCCTGCCCGCCTTCGACCTTGAGCGGCTGTGGTCGTCGTTCCTCACCATACGCGCCTGGCAGGCGGGATCGGGGCTGCTTGAACTCTATCGCGATCCGAAGCGGCGCGCGCTGATCAAGCCGGAGGCGCTCTTCGAGATCGAGAGCGGCGCGAAGCTATCGGCCTATGACGTGACCATCGCCTCGGCGCAGCGCACGAGCTGGTATGGCGCCCTGCGTCGCCTGTTCGAGCGCTTTGATTTCCTGGCGCTGCCGAGCGCGCAGGTGTTTCCCTTCGACGTCGAGATCAACTGGCCCCGGCAAGTGGGCGGTCGCACGATGACGACCTATCACGAGTGGATGAAGGTCGTGGTGCCGGGGACGATGGGTGGCTGCCCGATCGCGACGGTGCCGGCCGGCTTCAGCGAGGGCGGCTTGCCGATGGGGCTGCAGCTGATGGGTCCGAACCATGCAGAGCTTGCTTGCCTGCAGCTCGCGCGCGCCTATGAGAAGGCGACGGGATGGGTGGAGAAGCGCAGGCCTGCACAGTCATGACACTACATCAAGCTGCCTGCGCCGTTGCCATGGTGCGCCTTCGCTACTGCTGTCCGGTTCAGATTCCACACTACGCGCTGAATGTCTTTGGAAACGCGCAATTGGGAGCGACTCAAATTTTGGGGTCACTGTAAATCACACACTCCAACCTGGGTCATGGTCTGCGAAGGCAGACCACCCACGACTTCCCTTTTCGTCGCCCAAACGCTGCAAAGTCATGGGTGGTCCGCCTTCGCGGACCATGACGATGATAAGTGTTTTTTCCGGGATAGTTCCGAACCGGACAGCCGTGACCTTCGCGGACCATGACATTTGCGGGTTGGAGAATGCCTTACGGGTACTTCACGCTGCAGCCGTAGGGATCGGTGGCCGTTGCTTCGACCTGCTTGCCGGCTTTCACGGCGGCGAAGGCTTCGCGGACATAGTTGCGGGCGGAGGCGATCTTCGAGGCGTCGGTGTTGGGCTGGTCGTCGATGGCGCCCATGTAGCGAAGCATGCCCTTGCCGTCGATGACGTACATGTGGGGCGTGGTCTGGGCTTCGTAGAGCTTGCCGACCTTGCCGGTCGGGTCGAGGAGCACGGCGGTCGGCGCGGCGCCGCGCGAGGCGGTCAGCGCGTTTGCGCCCTTGCCGTCGACGTATCCCTGCTTGCCGGGCGCTGACGAGATGATGGAGAGCCACACGGCGCCTTCGGCCGTCAGGTCCTTCTGCACCTTCTGCATGTTGCCGGCGCCATAGTGCTTCTGCACATAGGGGCAGCCGTCATTGGTCCACTCGAGGATCACGGTCTTGCCTTTGAACTCGCCGAGCGAGCGCGACTTTCCGTTCGAGTCGACGGCGGTGAAGGCCGGCGCGGGCTTGCCGATTTCGGGCACGGCCCAGGCGGCGGTCGTGGAAATGCAGAGCGCGAGTACCGCAAGGGACGTACGGATCATTTGCCGGACCTCAGAGCGTTGATGACGATGCTTTCTGTTAAAAGCTGCGGCAGGATGTTTGGATCACCGCTGCCTGCAGGAAAATGGAGGTAGAGCGGCACGCCATCGCGGCCGTGCTGCTTGAGGAGCGCGCTGATCTCGGCGTTCCGGTTGGTCCAGTCGCCGACGAGATAGACCGTGCCCGTGTCACGAAACGCGTTGCGGACGCTTTCCGTCGAGAGCGCGACGCGCTCGTTGTAGAGGCAACTCACGCACCAGGCGGCTGTCAGGTTGACGAAGACCGGCTTGCCTTCGGCGCGCAAGGCGGCCAGGCGGGCTGCCGAGTAAGGCTCCGAGAAGGCGTGACTTGGCACTTCTTGTTCCAAACTCTGCTGAACCGGCTGAGGCGCAAGGAAATAGGAAAGCACGCCCAGCGACCCCGCTAAACTGCTCACAGCAATCAGAAAGCTGAGAATTGATTTTTTCTGCTGTAGTCGCCCCAAAGCCCAGAACCCCAGCCCCAACAACACCAAACCGAAAAGCACGCGACCCAGCCCTTCGGGACTCGTTTGTTGCGAGAGCACCCAAACCAGCCAGGCTGCAGCGGCGTACATTGGGAAGGCGAGAAATTGCTTGAAGCTTTCCATCCATGCGCCTGGCCGTGGCAGTAAGCGAACCAAAGCCGGGCTCATACTGAAAAGAACCCACGGCAGCGCGAGGCCAAATCCTAGTGCCAGAAAGACACTGATGGTAACGGACGCTGACTGTGTGAAGGCGAAGCTCATCGCGGCGCCCATGAAGGGTGCCGTGCAGGGCGCGGCCA
>CAZYFM010000195.1:0-4108 GCA_964646885.1 uncultured Flavobacteriaceae bacterium | reverse complement strand
CGCTGCGCCGCCAGTACTACTTCCACAAGTTCCTGAAGCAGCAGCCCAAGATCAATCTCTACAACGCCGAAGCGCGCAAGGCCGCGATCGACGTACTGAAATTCTGGCTGGACCGCGGCGTCGACGGCTTCCGCCTCGACGTGGCGAACTCCTACCTTCAGGACGCGCAGCTGCGCGACAACCCCGCCGTGCCGATGGCGGAGCGCACGGCACATCATTGGGCCCACGCGCCCAACCTGCAGCGCCGCATCCGCGATTCCAACCTGCCCGAGAACCGCGAGGTGCTCGACGAGATCCGCGCCGCCGTCGACAGATACGGGGACAGGTTTGTGTTCGGGGAGTTCTCCGAGGAGCCCGGCCTGCTCAGCCACTTCGCCGGGCGCGACCATGGCCTGCACACGGGCTACACCTTCACCTTCCTCGAGGACCGGACCTTCCGCCCGAAGGTCTTCGCCGAGCACTATGCCTTCCTGAATGCCATCGAAGGCCTGTGGCCCTGCGCGACCTTCTCGAACCACGACGTGCCACGCACGGTCACGCGCTATGGCCGCACGATGGAGGCCGACCCGGCGCTCGCGCGGCTCGCGCTCACGCTGCTGATGGCGCTGAAGGGAACCGTGCTCATGTTCCAGGGCGAAGAGTTGGGCCTTCCCGATGGTCCGATCGAGCGCCACCAGATCCACGATCCGGTGGGCGAGCTCTACTTCCCCTACAGCAAGGGCCGCGACCCGTGCCGCACGCCCATGCCGTGGGTCGAGGGCAAGCCGAACCTGGGCTTCACCTATGGTGAGCCGTGGCTTCCGATGGCGCCAGCCCATCGCGCGCTTGCCGCTGCAACGCAGGAGCACGACGAAGCCTCGACACTTCATTTCGCCCGCAGGCTCATCAGCCTGCGCAAGTCCGTGCCCGCGCTGCGATCGGGAGACATCACCATCCTGGAGGCAACCGATCAGGTCCTCGCCTTCCGCCGGACGCTTGATGGCCAGCAGGTGACGTGCGTCTTCAACCTGTCGCGCAACCCGGCCTCGTCGGGCGTCGTGCCGGCGGGTGCGCCCGCGCTCGTCGTGGGAGAGGCTCGGGCCGATGGCGCGCGGTTGAACCTTGCGCCGCTCTCTGCAATCATCGCCTGAGGATTTTCTTACCGAGGGCGAAATGGGCTGGAAAGAGCAGGGGCGCCTGGCGCTTGCCGTGCTGGTGCTGTGCGCAGGGCAGGCGGCAGCTTCACCGGATCGCATCCGGTTCCTCGAGGGCCCGGCGGCCCTCACCAAGCTGTCACCGGAACAGCAGTCTGGCAAGGTCGAGGGCTATCTCACGCCCGGGGACATCTCGGCCATCGCGGCCACGGTCCCGCCGCCACCGGCGCTGGGTTCGTCCGCCGACAAGGCCGACACCGAGCTGTTCCAGCAGATCCATCGCGGTGCCTCGGCCGAGCGCTGGAAGGTCGCGCGCGATGACGACGCCACCGTCTACCTGCGCTTCACGGACCAGCTGGGCTTCACGCTCGACCGCGAGACGACGCCCGCGCTCGTGGCGCTCCTGAACCGCATTGCGGCCGACACCTTTGCCGTGGCGGGCGAGGCGAAAGCGAACACGCCGCGGCTGCGCCCTTACCAGGTGTCTCCGCTCAAGCGCGTGTGCGGGCTCGATCCTGTGCCGGCACCGGACCCGAAGGCGAAGGGCACGGGCTATCCCTCCGGCCATGCCTCGATTGCCTGGTCGACCGCGCTGGTGCTCGTGGAGGCCGTGCCCGCATCGGCACAGGCCATCATCGGACGCGCAGTCTCCTACGGGAACAGCAGGGTCGTGTGCGGGCTCCATTTCCCGGCCGATGTGGAGGCGGGCCACTTCATTGGCAGCGCGGTCATCGCCGCTGCCTTCAAGCGGCCGGACTTCGTGCGCGACCTGCAATGCGCACGCCGCGAGGTCGAGGCGATCGCGCGTGGCGAGAAAGCAGCTGATCTCCCGGCCTGCAGCCTCGCACTGGTACCCTGAAAGCAGAAGAGCCGCACCGGTCGCCCGGCGCGGCTCAAACAGGACAAGGCAGGCTGAGGCGGCTTACTTCTTTTTCTTCTTGCCTTCAGCCTTGCCTTCGTCACCAGCGTCTTCACCCTCTCCGGCCTTGGCAGCCTTCGCGGATTTCTTCTTGGCCTTCGCGTCGTCGGCCGCTTCCTCTTCGGCCTCGGCAGCTGCGCGGGCCGCAGCAGCTTCCTCGAACATGGCGTCGGCTTCAGCGCGGGCCTTCTCGGCCTCGGACTGCAGCACGTTCTCGCCACGGGCCTGGCGCTCGGCTTCCTCGGCCGTGCGGGCGACGTTCAGGCTGACCGACACGCGGACTTCCGGGTGCAGCTGCACCTTGATGTCCGTGATGCCGAGCATCTTGATCGCCTTGTCCAGGATGACCTGGTTGCGGCCGACCGAGACGCCGCCGGCCGTGATGGCGTCGGCGATGTCACGCGTCGAGACCGAGCCGTACAGCATGCCGGTCTCGCCAGCCTGGCGCAGGATGACGAAGCTCTGCTTGTCGAGCTTCGTCGCCACGCCTTCGGCTTCCTTGCGGGCCGCGAGGTTGCGGGCTTCGAGCTGGGCCTTCTGGCCTTCGAACTTCTTCAGGTTGTCTTTCGTCGCGCGGAGGGCCTTCTTGCGGGGCAGCAGGAAGTTGCGGGCGAACCCGTCCTTCACCTTCACTACCTCGCCCATCTGGCCGAGCTTCTCGACGCGTTCGAGCAGGATCACTTGCATGTTCGGTTCTCCGGCTTACGAGACGACGTAGGGGAGCAGCGCCAGGAAGCGCGCCCGCTTGATGGCTGTCGCCAGCTCGCGCTGCTTCTTCGCAGACACGGCGGTGATGCGTGACGGGACGATCTTGCCGCGCTCGGAAATGAAGCGCGAGAGCAGCTTGGCGTCCATGTAGTCGATCTTCGGGGCGTTGTCGCCCGAGAAGGGGCACGTCTTGCGACGGCGGAAGAACGGACGACGTCCGCCACCACCGCCACCACCGGCGCCGCCACCAAAGCCGCCACGTTCATTCTGGTCGTTGAAGCTCATGATGCGGCTCCTTCTTCGGCTGCGTCAAAGCCTTCGTCTTCACGACGGCCCCACTTCGCGTCGCGGCGTTCCTTCGCCTGCTTCGCCTGCAGGCCCGCGGACGGACCCTCCTCGAGGGCATCAACCCGCACGGTCATGTAGCGGATGACGTCTTCGTTGATCTTGAGCTGGCGCTCGACTTCGCCCACCGGGCCCCACGGACCGTCGATCGCGAGGTGCACATAGTGACCCTTGCGGTTCTTCTTGATCTTGTAGGCGAGGGAGCGAAGCCCCCAGTTCTCGACCTTGACGACCTTTCCGCCGCCCTGCTCGATGATGCTTTTGACTTGCTCGGTGATCTGGTCGACCTGAGCCTGCGCGGCATCCTGGCGCGCAATGAACACATGCTCGTAAAACGGCATGGGAGCCTCCATTTGGCAGCGGCACCCCTGCACGGCCCCCATGGCTGTGCGAGAGGCGATGGTCCTGCCTTGCTGTCGGACATCTGTCCCAAGGGCCCCCAAAGGGAACCCGCGCGCGGCGGCCGCTGCCGGTTTCAAGGGGGCGGACTATACGCATTTGCGGCCCGGCTACAAGCTGGGACAGGCCTGCCGCCCAAACTACCGCACCCCGATGGCTGCTGCCGGCTCAATCAGTCGGCCTCCATGGGGAGTGTCACATTTTTCGCAGTTTCCAGCCAATCTCGAAACCTGCGGCAGCCAGGCAGCTTCCCGTTCTTGCGTCCGCTGGGCCCGGTGGGGCATCTGCCGCCGCCGGGTCAGGCGGCGATCCCGGCGTCCGGGTCACCGCGGGAAAGGGCCTGCAGGAACCGATCACAGTAGGCGCGTGCCGAGGTCCGCACCACCTTGTCGAGAAGCGCCCGATGCCTTTGCTGGCGTTCGCGCAGCGGCATGACAAGCGCCCGGTTCAGCGCCTCCGCAATCTGGTCCGCGTCCAGGGGATTAATGGTGATGGCTTCGGTCAACTCTTCTGCGGCACCGGCAAAGCGCGAGAGCACCAGCACGCCCGGATCATCCTCGGGTTGTGCCGCGACGAACTCCTTGGCGACGAGGTTCATGCCGTC
>CAZYFM010000194.1:0-4127 GCA_964646885.1 uncultured Flavobacteriaceae bacterium | reverse complement strand
TTCACGGGCAAGCCGGACGTGTCGCTTCTCGAGGTGCCGCAGGAAGTCGAGCTTTTCAAGACGCTGGCGATTGCCAACGACCTGATTGCCGCGGAAGTGCAAAAGGAGCGCTTCGAGGAAGCCATGCGGGCCATGTCGCGCCTGCGTGCGCCGGTCGATGCGTTCTTCGACAAGGTCACGGTGAACGCCGACAATCCGAAACTGCGCGAGAACCGGTTGAAGCTGCTGAGCGAAATCCGGGATGCCATGCACAGCGTGGCGGATTTTTCAAAGATTGAAGGCTAGAAGGTCGAGGTTGGCGCTGCCCCCCTCGGCCACTTCGTGGCCACTCCCCCAAACGGTGTTTGGGGGAGACTGTTGATGTGTCTCCCCCAATTTGCGGAGCAATTTGGGGGAGTGGGTGCGCAGCGCAGCTGCTGCACCCGAGGGGGGCTGCGCCAGCTTCCAAAGTTCAATCTCCCGAAAACATCCTGTTACAGTTTCAAGGTTGCGCCTTCATGCGAATGCGGCTGACATCACCGCATGTCAGATCGCAGCACGCTCACCCGGTGCCTGGAACTCCGCAAGTCGATGCCTCGGGCAGAGGTGATCCTGTGGGCTCGTGTCCGTCGCAGAGGGCTCGGCGTTCGGATCCGGCGACAGCATTCGGTTGGACCCTTCATCGTGGACTTTGCCAGCCTGAAATCCAAGGTGGCCATTGAGATTGATGGCCCGTCGCATGATGGCGACGAGGCAGTCGCGCGTGATGCGTTGCGGGCTGCATTCCTGAAAAGTCGAGGGTGGAAGGTGTTGCGTGTGACGAACGAAGAGATCTATGAGAACCTGGATGGCGTTCTGGAGGCTGTTTCGCGGTGGGTGAAGGGGTGATTGTTCTCGGGCGTTGGCGCAGCCCCCCTCGGCCACTGCGTGGCCACTCCCCCAAACTCAGTTTGGGGGAGATTGCGTGACGGGCGCGCTCGTCATTCTGGATAACGACGACGCCGTGCGGTTGGCAGGCGCTGACGGGATCGCTGCCGTCACCGAGGCTGCGACGCGGTCGACTTTCTTCCGGGATGATCTCAATGAGGCTCAGCTGGCGTCCAACCGGCGGATCGTGGAGATCAGCGGGGCGACGGCGCGGGCTGCGGCTGAGAGCGGGCACCAGCTGCTTTCAGCTGCGTTCGCGGATGAGCGCCTGGCTGGATTTGTGATTTGCACGCGCCACGCCGACAAGGGGAACGAGCTCGACTGGTTGATGGTGCATCCCGACTTTCATGGCAGCACGGTGGCCGCAAGCCTGATGGAGCACGGCATGCGCTGGCTGGGGCTTGAGCAGCCGATGTGGCTGACCGTCATTGCCTACAACGAACGGGCGCAGCGCTTCTATCGCCGCTTCGGCTTCGAGGTGGATCCGGGTACGCCAATGACCCACGTCGTGCCGCATGTGATCATGCGCAGGCCTGCCGGTCTCCCCTGAATTGCGGAGCAATTTGGGGGAGTGGTCACGAAGTGACCGAGGGGGGCGGGGCTGAAGGTTGAGGCTTGGGCTCACCTTGGTGACTGTTTCCGGGTGGTAACTCCGAGAGTTGGGCGCTGCCCCCTCCCGTGCTTCGCACGTACTCCCCCAAAACGCTGCCGCGCTTTGGGGGAGATGCGACGATTTGTTCACTTTTTGTTTTCGGCGATTTCGGCTCTATTCGGCGACGCAAATGGACAGCGTGAGAATCCGTATCCGCTCCAGGGCGGCTGGTTCAGTCGCTACTCCCCGCAGGCGAAGGGGATCTTTGCCTTCACCACATTCTTGCTGATGCCCTTGCCGAGCAGGCTCGCCGAGATTTCGATTTCGTCGCAGCCGGTGTTGTACAGGAACAGCGGGGCATTGAAGCTGGTCGAGGCGTCGTGGATCGACACGTCGGCGGTGTTCATCGCGATGATCTTGCGCTTGGAGTCGCGTGCGGTGACCTGGATCTTGACGGCGCCCACGGGGACATCCTTGCCGCGGACCTCGACCGTCACGAGCGTGAAGTTCGATGCGCCGCCGGATCCGCCTTCTCCAATGATCGTGTTCCACAGCGACAGGTTCTTGTCGGCCAGGATGTCATCCGAGAATTTGCCGGTTTGCTCGTAGTAGAGCTGTGCGCGGATGGCAGAAATCTTCGGGGCGACAGGCCCTGCGGCCTGGACCGAAAAAGCGGTGGCGAGCGAGATGGCGGCGGCGATCAGCCCAGCGGCAGGTTTCATGGCGTGTCTCGTTGGCGGGTGAAAAAGGTTGGCAAGTCTCACCGTGTTTCGCAGGCTTTCAAAGGCCGGGAAAGCCACAGTGCGTGCGGATTCTGATCCGGCCTTGTGGGCATTTCGTGGCGCAATTCAGGCGAGGGCAAGTTCCGGGCGGTATTCGAAGTGCATGGTGTCGTAGTGAAACCACTTTCCGCCCCAGATGAAGCCGTGCCTTTCGAAGATCTCGACGACAGGCCGGGGGATGAGGTTTCGCGCGCGCGTCGGCTTCCACCCCGGGGGCTCGCCGGAGGCATTGCCCAGTTCATTGCGCCAGTAATGCGAGACGGCAACATTGATGTCGACCGCGATGCCGAAGGAATGCGCGCTCAGGCGGTTCGTGCCGGCGATCGGGCGCCAGTAATAGCCTCCGGCCGGGTTGTCGAACGCGTGGTGAAGTGCTTGCGGAAGGGATGAAAGTTCGCGGGAGACGGCAAGGAGCTTGTCGGCGACGCCGTTCACCCGCGTTACCTTGATCGTCGTTCCCGCCCTGCGGCCCGGCCAGGGCACGGCTACAAGCTGTGCCTCGACGTCCATCTGTCGCTCTCCGTACATGCGGGAGAAGAACGGCGTGTAACGCACGCGGCCGGGGTCATCCTCGGGCCTGGCCGACAGCGCGCAGTCGCCTGCCGGATAGGAACGGGCCAGCTGGGCCGCGAGGTCTGGTTGCTCAAGCTGCTCTGCAGGCGGGCGTGACAGTGGATAAATCTGGATCGGCATGCGCGTTCCATCCCGCCAGACGAGGTCGTTGCCTTCGGCGCCCCTCAGGAACCCCGGGTAGGCGCGCACCAGCCTGTCGATAGCCTGTCCGAGGGGTACGTTGCCTGTTGCGCAGGTTGCCGCATTCCCGGCTCGCGATGCGGCGCCGGTCGCCGCGAGCATGGCGCCGAATGCCGTGATGCCAAACTGACGCTTCGTCAGGTTCATGCCGGATGGAGCCTCCTGCGAAAGTACTGGCGTGACCATCGGGCATGGCAGCCCTGCGGGCAACCCTGCCGTGGTGTCGCTTGTGCTTGAATTGCTGCATCGCACATGGCAAAGGGCACCACGTACTCCGGCAAAGGAAAGTTCCCGACCATGACGAAATGGGTCTACGGTTTCGGCGGTGGCAAAGCTGATGGCGGCGCCAAGATGAAGGAGCTGTTGGGCGGGAAGGGGGCGAACCTTGCAGAAATGGCAAGCCTCGGGCTGCCGGTGCCGCCGGGCTTTACCATCACGACGGAGGTCTGCTCGTACTTCTACAAGAACGGCAAGACCTATCCGGCCGAACTCAAGGCGCAGGTGGAAGCCGGGCTTGCCGACATCGGGCGCCTGACAGGCCGCAAGTTCGGCGACAAGTCCAATCCCCTGCTGGTGTCGGTCCGCTCGGGTGCCCGCGCGTCCATGCCGGGCATGATGGATACGGTGCTGAACCTCGGGCTGAATGACGAGACCGCGCGTGCCATCGCCGCGCAGACGGGCAATGAGCGCTTTGCCTATGACAGCTATCGCCGCTTCATCACCATGTACAGCGACGTGGTGCTGGGCGTCGGGCACGACCATTTCGAGGAACTGCTGGGCGCGTTCAAGGAAGAGCACGGGATTTCGCTCGACACGGACGTCGATGCGGCGGGCTGGAAGGTGCTGGTCGAACAGTACAAGGCCAAAGTCCAGGAAGAGCTGGACCAGCCTTTTCCGCAGGATCCGGCCGAGCAGCTGTGGGGCGCCATCGGCGCCGTCTTCGGCTCATGGCAGAACGCGCGTGCGAACACCTACCGGCGCCTGCACAGCATTCCCGATGACTGGGGCACCGCCGTCAACGTCCAGGCCATGGTCTTCGGCAACATGGGCGAGGACTCGGCGACGGGGGTGGCGTTCTCGCGCAATCCCTCGAC
>CAZYFM010000193.1:0-4196 GCA_964646885.1 uncultured Flavobacteriaceae bacterium | reverse complement strand
CCAGCCGCTCGGCGCGCGCGCGGATCTCTTCCATCTTCTCGTTGTCGCTGTCCTCGTAGGCCATCCACATGTTCATGGGCGTGCGCTGTTCCGGCGGCAACTCAAGGATACGGTTGCGGATGCGGCGCGCGAGGTCGGTCCAGCCATCATTGACCAGATCCTCCTCCGCGCCGAAGCCGGCCTGGTTCATCGTGAAGTTCTCGAGCCAGCGCTGCTGCCAGCCCGGCGTGGCAACCTCGGAAAACCAGTCCGGATCGATCGGGCGGTTGTCGCGAACATCCACCGACGACGGCGTGCGCTGGAACACATAAAGCGCCTTCGCCGCGCGCGCGAGATGCGGGATGCACTGGACGGCCGTGGCGCCCGTTCCGATGATCGCCACGCGCTTGTCGGCGAGCTTCGTCATCAGCGCGCCCTTGGGATCGCCGCCGGCATAGCCATAGTCCCAGCGGCTCGTGTGGAACGAGTGGCCCTTGAAGCTGCCAAGTCCCGGAATGCCCGGAAGCTTCGGAACGTGCAGCGGTCCCGTGCCCATGCCGACAAACTGCGCCGTGAAATTGTCCCCGCGATTGGTCCGGATCCGCCAGGCCTTCACCGTCTCGTCCCAGGCAATCGAATGCGCCTGCGTGTGGAACAGGGCCTTCTCGTAGAGCCCGTACTTCCGGCCGATGTTCCGCGAGTGCTCGAGGATCTCCGGCGCATGGACATACTTCTCGCTCGGCATGTGCCCCGTCTCCTCGAGGAGCGGGAGATAGATCATCGAGGCCGTGTCGCACTGCGCGCCCGGATAGCGGTTCCAGTACCAGGTGCCGCCGAAGTCACCGCCTTTCTCGAGGATGCGCACGTCATGGATGCCGGCCTCCTTGAGCCGCGCCCCCGTGACGAGGCCCGAGAACCCGCCGCCGATGAAGGCAAAGGTGACGTGGTCGGTCACCGGCGCCCGCTCCTTCACGGGCGTGTAGGGATCGTCGAGATAGTGGGCGAGCTGGTCCTTGATCTGGACATACTGCTCGTTGCCTTCGGGCCTCAGGCGCTTGTCGCGCTCCTCGAGGTATTTCTTGCGCAGCGCGTCCTTGTCGATGCGCGGTCGGCCCTGGGGTTCTGTGGCTGCGGACATGGCTTCCTCGGATGTGAATGTCGATGCATGCATATAAGCACAACACCTCGCCGTTGCCATCGCCCGCGCCATCGCAATGCAGCATTAATCGGGCCGCATCAACAGGGCGTCGTAGCGTAAGCCCTGCCCACAGGCCGGACCCGGATTCCGGTTGCAATGCCGCCGGTGGTCGTGAAGATACCGCCATCAACATTGGGACCCTGCAAGCATGACCGACGCAAGCCTGGACAAGTTCCGCATCGAGACCCGCGCGTGGCTCGAGGCAAACTGCCCGCCCTCGATGCGCACGCCGATGACCGCCGACGACGAGGCGACCTGGGGCGGCAAGAAGTTCGTCTACAAGAACCCCGAGGCCAAGCTCTGGCTCGACCGCATGGCCGAGCGCGGATGGACGGCCCCGACCTGGCCCCGGGAATACGGCGGCGGCGGGCTGACCCCGGCCGAGAACGCCGTGCTGCAGGCCGAACTGCGCCGCATCAACGCGCGCCCGGCCCTGTTCTCCTTCGGCATCTGGATGCTGGGCCCCGTCCTGCTCGAATACGCAAACGAGGAACAGAAGAAGGAGCACCTGCCCAGGATCGTCCGCGGCGAGATCCGCTGGTGTCAGGGCTACTCCGAACCCGGCGCGGGCTCCGACCTCGCCGGCCTGATGACGAAGTGCGAGGACAAGGGCGACCACTGGCTGATCAACGGCCAGAAGGTCTGGACCTCCTACGCCAACCACGCCGACTGGTGCTTCTGCCTCGTGCGGACCGACACCAGCGTGAAGCACGAAGGCATCAGCTTCGTCCTCATCGACATGACGACCCCGGGCGTCGAGACGAGGCCCATCCGCCTGATCTCCGGCGACTCGCCCTTCTGCGAGACCTTCTTCACCGACGTGAAGGTGCCCAAGGGCAATCTCGTCGGCCGCAAGAATGGCGGCTGGGAAATCGCCAAGCGCCTCCTGCAATACGAGCGCACGAACATCTCGGGCTTCGGCTCGGGCGCAAGGCTCGACGTCGTCGACATCGCCAAGGCGAATGTCGGCGTCGATGGCGCGGGAAGCCTCGAGGACCGCGACCTGCGCGCCCGCATCGCGCGCCACAAGATGAGCGAACGCGCCTACGCACTCTCGGTCCAGCGCGCAACAGAGGAAGCCAAGGCCGGCGCAAACGTCAGCCACATGGCCTCCATGTTCAAGGTCGCCGGCGCCACGCTGAACCAGGAGCGTACCGAACTCATGGTCGAGGCCGCAGGCTCGCGCGCCTTTGGCTGGGCGGGCGAAGGCTTCAAGCCCGACGAGCTCGCCGTGACGCGTGGCTGGCTGCGCGCCAAGGCCAACTCGATCGAAGGCGGAACGACCGAAATCAATCTCAATGTCGTGGCCAAGCGCGTGCTGGGCCTGAGGGACTCGCAATGACATTCACGCTCACGGAAGAACAGAAACTCCTCAAGGACTCCGCGCGCGAGTTCGTGCGCGACCGCGCCCCGGTCACCCGCCTGCGCAAGGTCCGCGATGACAAGCGGAATGGCCGCGACGACGAGCTGTGGAAGTCGATGGCCGAGCTGGGCTGGCCCGGCATCATCATTCCCGAAGCACTCGGCGGCGCGGGCCTCGGCTATGTCGGCCTCGGCCTCGTGCTCGAGGAAACCGGCCGCACCCTGGCGAGCTCGCCGCTTCTCTCCACCGCGATGATCGGCGCCTCGGCGCTGCTGCTCGGCGGATCGGACGCCCAGAAGAAGGCGCACCTGCCCGCCATCGCCGAAGGGCGCATGATCACGGCCCTCGCGATCGAGGAATCCGCGCACCACAACCCGCACCGCGTGGCGGCCAAGGCCGCGAAGGCGGGCAGCGGCTACACGCTGAACGGCTGCAAGAGCTTCGTCGCTGACGGCCACACCGCCAGCCTCTTCATCGTCAGCGCCCGCACCTCCGGCAACACCGGCGACGCGAACGGCATCACGCTCTTCCTCGTGAAGGGCGACGCCGCCGGCCTCTCGCGCCACGAACTCGTGACCGTCGACAGCCGCGGCGCGGCCGACATCACCTTCACGAACGTCGCCGCCGAACCGCTCGGTCCCGTCGATGGAGGCGCCGCCCTCCTCGACCAGATCCTCGACCGCGCCCGCATCGGCCTCGCCGCCGAGATGCTGGGCCAGGCCGAAGCCGCGTTCGAGATGACGTCGGAGTACATCAAGACCCGCAAGCAGTTCGGCCAGGTGATCGGCGGCTTCCAGGCCCTCCAGCACCGCGCCGCAAAGGCCTTCACGGAGATGGAGCTCACGAAGTCCTGCGTCCGCGCCGCCCTGGATGCGCTTGATCGCAACGACCCCAAGATCGCCGAATGGGCCAGCCTCGCCAAGGCCCGCGCCTGCGAGACGCTCCACCTCGTGTCGAACGAGACGGTGCAGATGCACGGCGGCATCGGCATGACCGACGCCCACGACGCGGGCCTCTACCTGAAGCGAGCCCGCGTAGCCGAAGCCCTCTATGGCGGCGAAAGCTTCCATCGGGACCGCTACGCCCGCCTGCTCGGCTTCTGAGGCGACGGGGACAGGACATGGCAGACAGCCGAAACCTTCCGGGCTACGACGTCGATGCGGTCGAAGCCTGGATCCGGAAGAACGTACCCACCCTGTCCCCGCCATTCGCGTGGTCAAAGCTCGAGGGCGGCCACTCGAACCTCACCTACCAGCTGACGGACAGCACCGGCCGCAAGGCCGTGATCCGAAGGCCTCCGCTGGGCGAACTCCTGCCCAAGGCGCATGACATGGCCCGCGAATGGGCCGTGATCAGCGCCCTGTCGAAGACCCGCGTTCCGGTGCCCGCCGCCTATGGCTTCTGCGATGACGTCGCTGTCACCGGCGCCCGCTTCTACGTGATGGGCCACATCGATGGCCGCCCGCTCTACAACGCCGCCGACACGCTGCGCCTTGTCCCTGAAGACAAGCGCGTGCGCCTCGCTCATTCGTTCATTGACGTGCTGGCCGACCTTCACGCCGTCGACCCAGACGAAGCCGGCCTCAGCGACCTCGGCAAGAAGGACGACTATATCGGCCGCCAGCTCAAGACCTGGTACCGCTCGTGGCAGGCCTC
>CAZYFM010000192.1:2454-4288 GCA_964646885.1 uncultured Flavobacteriaceae bacterium | reverse complement strand
GTCGATGGCGCGTTCTACAATTCGGGCCAATGCTGCTGCGGGATCGAGCGCATCTATGTGCACGAAGCCGTGCATGATCGCTTTCTCGAGGGCTTCGTGAACCTCACGCGGCAATACGTGCTGGGCAACCCGATGGATGAGGCGACGACGCTGGGGCCGATGGCCAACAAGCGCTTTGCGGACGTCGTTCGTCGCCAGACGGCGGAGGCGCTTGCGAAGGGGGCGAAGGCGCATATCGACGAGGGCGCCTTCAAGGCCAGCAAGGATGGCACGCCCTATCTCGCGCCGCAGGTGCTGACGCAGGTTGACCATTCCATGTCCGTCATGATGGACGAGAGCTTTGGTCCTGTGGTTGGCATCATGAAGGTCAAGTCCGACGAGGAGGCGATCCGCCTCATGAACGACTCTCCGTATGGACTGACGGCCGGGATCTGGACTGCGGATGTCGAGGCGGCCGAACGCATTGGTGACCAGATCGAGACGGGGACGGTGTTCATGAACCGCTGCGACTATCTCGATCCCGCGCTGGCGTGGACGGGTGTCAAGGACACCGGTCGCGGCGCGTCGCTCTCGCCGATCGGCTACGAGATGCTCACGCGACCGAAGTCCTATCACCTGCGACACCAGGTCTGAGCCATGAGCCAGAGATCAAACTGGAACTATCCGACCAGCGTGCGGTTTGGCGCGGGGCGGATTGCCGAACTTGCCGAGGCCTGCAAGGCGAATGGCATGCAGCGTCCGCTATTCGTGACGGATCCGGGGCTTGCCAGCCTGCCGACGACGCAGATGGCATTGGGGTCGCTGAAAGCCGCCGGGTTGCAGGCCGCGATGTTCTCGGCGATCCGCTCCAATCCGGTCGACAGCAATGTCGAAGCGGGTGTCGCTGCGATGCGCGCCGGGCTTCACGACGGCGTCGTCGCGTTTGGTGGCGGCTCGGCACTCGATGTCGGCAAGGTCATCGCGTTCATGTCAGGACAAAGCCGTCCGATGTGGGATTTCGAGGATGTGGGTGACTGGTGGACGCGCGCAGACCCGAAGGGCATCGCGCCGGTCATCGCCGTTCCCACGACATCCGGCACGGGGTCGGAAGTGGGGCGGGCGGGTGTCATCACGCAGGAAGCGACGCACACGAAGAAGGTCATCTTCCATCCGAAGATGATGCCTGTCGTCACGATCTGCGATCCGGCGCTGACGGTGGGCCTGCCGGCGCACCTGACGGCGGCGACGGGCATGGATGCCTTCGCGCATTGCCTTGAAGCCTATTGCGCGCCGGGCTTCCATCCGCTCGCTGACGGCATTGCGGTTGAAGGGATGCGTCTCGTGAAGGAGAACCTGGTGCGCGCTGTGCGCAATGGTGGCGATCTTGAAGCGCGTGGAAACATGATGGCTGCCGCGGCCATGGGCGCGACGGCGTTCCAGAAGGGTCTTGGCGCCATCCATGCGCTGTCGCACCCGGTGGGTGCGCTCCATGACACGCATCACGGCCTGACCAATGCCGTGTTCATGCCCTATGTGCTGGAGTTCAACAGGGCGGCAATCGAGGAACGCATCTCGCGGCTCGCCGCCTATCTGGGCCTCAATGCTTCGTTCGATGCGTTCCAGGGCTATGTGCTTGCGCTGCGTCGTGAGGTTGGCATTCCGCATACGCTCGAGGGGCTCAAGGTCGGGCCTGAGAAGGAGTCGCTGATCGCCGAGATGGCCATCGTGGATCCAACCGCGGGCGGCAATCCGGTGCCGCTGGATATTGCCGGTGCGCGGCGCATTTTCCAGGCGGCACTTTCGGGAAAGGTGGGTGGAGCATGAGTGCCCTTCGGCTTCTGGTGGTGGAAGGCAA
>CAZYFM010000192.1:0-2354 GCA_964646885.1 uncultured Flavobacteriaceae bacterium | reverse complement strand
CAGGTGGCGACGGTGGCGGCCGGCGGTACCGTGCGTCGCAATCCGAAGGGCCGCGAGATCGGGTTCTCGCGCGGCATCTGCCTGACGGAAGCGGGCGAGGAGCACGACCTCTACTGGGACAAGCCGACCGTGTTCGATGCGATCACGGTTCATCTCGACGAGGTCGAGGAGACGGCACGGGGTACGACGATCCTTGCGACCAATGCCTGGAGCGCCGTGCAGGCGGCCGAGATCAAGACGCGGCGTTGCACCTTCTGGGGCGTGCAGTATCATCCCGAGTATTCGTTCACGGACATTGCCGCTGTCATGAAGCGGCTCAAGGGGCCCAGCGTCGAGCAGGGGCTCTTCAAGGGTGATGCCGACCATGCCGCCTATGTTGGCGGGCTCGAGGCGCTGGAGCAGAATTCGAAGGACAGCGCGCTCGCCTGGCAGATGGGAATTTCGGAGGCGGTGACAGATCCCGCGCATCGCACGCGCGAGCTCAAGAACTGGATCGAGCGGATGGTGCTTCCGCAGCGGAGCAAGCGGGGGCGGGGGTAGGTTGTAACGGTATGTCTGCTTCTGCATTGGAAGACGATGACTGGGGGTTGGATGCAGGCCCTTTCGGCGAGGGGATGGCGATATTCTCGTTGATCTTTGGTGGTCTTTCAGTTGCCACGCTGTTTGAAAGTGGTGAGTTCAGTCCTCCGATTGCGCTCATTGCAGAGTTTTGGGACTCGACACTGCGGCTTGTTATGCTGCCGTTAGAGCATGTCTTTGGTTGGCTTGTTGACAGGTCTCGCGCTTCAGGCCTCGTTTCCGCTAGCCTGTATGGTCTTTGGCCCCATGTTCTGCTTGTAACGGCGCTCGTGGGTGGTGCTGGCTTGCACATAATGGCGCGAGGCGGTGCATGGCTCATTGGTGCAGTATGGTTTGCAGGGGCTCTTCTTTTTGGATTGTCTGTAATCATCCATGTGGATCCCAATAGCCTCGCGTCTGCGATCGGTGGGCTTGTTGGTGGTGGACCCGGAGGTGATCTGCTTTCGCTTGCAGTTTTGGCGATGATTGGCTGCTTTGCGCTGTTCTCGTTGGTGTTTGTGTTTTCTTTTTTCAATCTGGAGCTACTTTTTTCGTACTACAGCCTGCGGTTTCTGCTCGTTTCTCTCCGCGTGTTTGCCAGTTTGATCGGTGGCGGCCTTTTGATGCTTCTGGATTACGGTTTGAAGTTTTGTTTCATCTAGTGGTTTTCCTGCAAGCAATGTTTCAGGTGGTCCTGAGTGGTGCAAGTTGCGTTCGCGTGGTACGCGCGGATTGGGGAGGCTGCCAGAGGCATCTTGCATCGTAACGTCGTTTTGTAGCAGTCGCTGGCGGCGCTACTTGTTATCGTTTGATCCGAACGCCTTGATCAGTCGTTCTCCTTGCATCATGGATACGTGCAGGTTGTCAGCGATGATGATTTCGCCAGTTCGGGTCTGCCGCCAGTAGATGTAGTGCCGTTCGCATCTGGTGAAGTAGCCGTCGACTTCGAATTCTTTTGGAATGGCTCTCCAAGCGACGGTCTTGTCGGCGATTTTTCTGAACCTGCTGTATATCTTTTCCAGATAGGCATCTGCCTGCCTGGTGCCCCACTTCATCAGTGTGTGTTCGTAAATTTCGATCAGGGATCCCTTGGCTTGCCTGGTCAGATTCCAACGGTTCATTTCCGTTTTCTTTTTTTCCTTGCAGCCTTCCTGATGTCGTTGGCACTGACCGGTTCATAGGTGGACGTGGCTTCGGCGAAGGCTGACTTCAGCCTGGATTTCAGCTTCTGGTACGCGGCTTCTTCCTGCTTCGCCTTGTCTTTCCGGATCAGGTCGCGAACGTATTCGCTAACGCTCTCATAGTCGCCTTCCGTCGTCGTGCGCTCAACGTGTTCCCGCAGCGCGCCGCTGATGCGGACGTTCACGCTCATTGATTTTGTGTCAGGATTGTCTCGTTCGCTCATGTGAACAATATGGAAGATATTGTGGCACGCTTCAATGGAAATTCCGGCCCTTGGGCAGGACTGTGCGGACATCCCTGGGGTGCTTGTAGAGGTTGTTGCCGGGGGCGGTGCCGCCTGCGGGGACGGGTCTGGCGACTTCGTCGGCGCGGCTTTCGGGGCGGAAGGGTGTCGTGTCGCTGGCGAGTTCGTCGAGTAGCGGCGTGAGGTCCTCGATGTGGTCGGCAATGACGTGGATGACGCCACTCTCGCTCTGCAGTTCGCCGCGGACGAGGGTGAAGCGCGCGCCCAGGACCTGCGGGCGGAACTGCTCGAAGCTTTTTGGCCAGACCACGATGTTCGCAACGCCGGTTTCATCCTCGAGCGTCATGAAGATCACGCCGGAGGCGGTGCC
>CAZYFM010000191.1:0-4299 GCA_964646885.1 uncultured Flavobacteriaceae bacterium | reverse complement strand
CGATCGCGCCGCGCGCGCATCGATCCGCGAGCACGTCGAAGCCATGCTCGCCTTCTCGAAGATGGGTGTGCCCACCTTCGACTACGGCAACAACATCCGACAGGTTGCGAAGGACGAGGGCGTATCGAACGCCTTCGATTTCCCGGGCTTCGTGCCCGCCTATATACGTCCTCTGTTCTGCAGGGGCGTGGGCCCGTTCCGATGGGCCGCGCTGTCAGGCGATCCGGAAGACATCGCGCGGACCGACGCAAAGGTCCGCGAGCTGATGCCGCACGACCGCCATTTGATGAACTGGCTCGACATGGCCGGCAAGCGCATCCGCTTCCAGGGCCTGCCGGCGCGCATCTGCTGGGTCGGCCTCGGCGACCGTCACCGCCTCGGCCTCGCCTTCAATGAAATGGTGGCCAAGGGCGAACTGAAAGCGCCCATCGTGATCGGCCGCGATCATCTGGACTCTGGATCCGTCGCGAGCCAGAACCGCGAGACCGAAGCCATGAAGGACGGCTCCGACGCTGTCTCCGACTGGCCACTGCTCAACGCACTCCTTAATTGCGCCAGCGGCGCGACATGGGTCTCGCTCCATCATGGAGGAGGGGTCGGCATGGGCTTCTCGCAGCATTCCGGCATGGTCATCGTCTGCGATGGCACGAAGGAAGCGGCCCGACGCATCGAGCGCGTCCTCTGGAACGACCCCGCGACCGGCGTCATGCGCCACGCCGACGCCGGCTACGAGGAAGCCATCACCTGCGCCCGCGAACAGGGCCTCGACCTGCCCATGGTGCGCGCGTGAACGTTCAGAAAGAAGGCGGCTCACGCCAAGCCGCCAAGGCGCCAAGAGGTCCGAGCCAAATCCTTTCGCGCCGAAGGCGCAATCAATTGGTACAGGCGCTGCGCGCCGAAGAAAGAAAGATTTCTCTTCCCCTTGGCGTCTTGGCGGCTTGGCGTGAGACACTTCTTTTTCCCCACACGCGCGACACCGCAGGACGACCCGCATGACCACGCTCACCCCCGGCAAGGCCGATCTCCGCACGCTCCGCCGCATCGCGCGCGAGAAGCTGAACTTCACGCTCGATCCGGCCTGCCGCCCCGGCGTCGACGCCTCGCGCAAGGTCGTTGAGTCCATCCTGACGAAGGACGAACCCGTCTACGGCATCAACACCGGCTTCGGCCAGCTGGCCAGCAAGCGCATCCCGAAGGAGAAACTCGACGAGCTCCAGCGCAACCTGATCCTGAGCCACGCCACCGGCACCGGCGAGATGCTCGGCGACAAGACCGTGCGCCTGATCCTCACGCTGAAGATCCTGGGCCTTGCACGAGGCTTCTCCGGCATTCGCTGGGAAGTCATCGACCGCCTGAAGAAGTTCCTCGACTACGACCTGCTGCCGCAGATCCCCTCGAAAGGATCCGTCGGCGCCTCGGGCGACCTCGCGCCGCTGGCCCACCTGGCCTGCGCCCTCATCGGTGTCGGCCGTGTGAAGTATCGCGGCTACGAGATGAGTGCAGCCGACGCGCTCCAGCGTGCGGGCCTCGAGCCGCTGAAGCTCGAAGCCAAGGAAGGCCTCGCGCTCATCAATGGAACGCAAGTCTCGACGGCCCTCGCACTCCAGGGGCTCTTCGCCGCCGAGAACATCTTCGCGGCAGGCCTCGTCTCCGGCGCTCTGACGACGGACGCGATCCTCGGCAGCGACACGCCCTTCGATGCGCGCATCCACGAGGTCAGGGGACACAAGGGCCAGATCGACACGGCCGCGGCGCTGAAGTCCCTGATGGACGGCAGCCAGATCCGTCTCAGCCATGAAGGCTGCGACCGCGTGCAGGATCCATACTCCATCCGCTGCCAGCCGCAGGTGATGGGCGCCTGCCTTGAGGCCCTGCGCCACGCCGCCTCCATCCTGCAGATCGAGGCCAACGCCGTGAGCGACAACCCGCTCGTCTTTGCAGGCAAGGGCGAAATCCTGTCCGGTGGCAACTTCCACGCCGAGCCCGTGGCGCTCGCCGCCGACCATCTGGCGCTCGCCATGGCCGAGATCGGCGCCCTGGCCGAGCGGCGCATCGCGCTGCTGATCGATCGCACACTGTCGAACCTTCCGGCCTTCCTCGTGAAAGACAGCGGCCTGAACTCGGGCTTCATGATCGCGCACGTGACGGCCGCCGCCCTCGCGTCCGAAAACAAGTCGCTGGCACATCCGGCCAGCGTGGATTCACTGCCGACATCGGCCAACCAGGAAGACCACGTCTCGATGGCGACATTCGCGGCGCGCCGCCTGTCGGACATGCACGCGAACACCTCGGCCATCATCGCGATCGAACTGCTCGCGGCAGCGCAGGGCATCGAGTTCCGCCGCCCGCTCAAGTCCTCGCGCATCCTCGAAGCAGAGCTCGCGGCCATCCGCGCCGACGTGCCGTCCTATGAGCAGGATCGCTATTTCGCACCCGACATCGCAGCCGCCCGCGCCCTCGTCGACAGCGGACGATACCGCGCCGCCGTCGATGGCCACATCCATCTCCCCTCAGGCACATGACAGCACCAGCCCTCTTCAATCTCACCCGCGGCCAGGCACCGATCCTGGTGTCGTTCCCGCACTCGGGCACATATCTTCCGCCCGACATCGCGGCGCGCATGACCGGCATCGCAAGAACGGTGCCCGATACCGATTGGCATGTGCCAAGGCTCTACGCCTTTCTCGATGCCATGGGCGCCAGCCGCATCGAGGCGACGCATTCGCGCTACGTTGTCGATCTCAACCGGCCACCCGACGACAAGGAACTCTACGCAGGACAGAAGAAGACAGGCCTCGTGCCCGTCGATACCTTCAGGGGCGAACCGCTGTACGTTGAAGGGCAGGAGCCCGGCCCTGACGAGATCATCGCGCGCCGCAGCTTCTGGCAGCCCTACCACGATGCACTTGCGACGGAACTCTCGCGGCTCAAGGCGATCCACGGCTCCGTGATCCTCTGGGACGCACATTCGATCGAATGCGAACTTCCCTCATTGTTCGAAGGACGCCTGCCGGACCTCAATCTCGGGACATATGACGGCAAGTCCTGCGACACGGACATCGCCGACGCGGCGTTCGCAGCTGCGAAGGCCAGCGGCCTCAGTGCAGTGCTGAACGGCCGCTTCAAGGGCGGCTACATCACACGTCACTACGGCACGCCAAAGAAAGGCGTCCACGCCATCCAGCTTGAGATGGCACAGGCCATCTACATGGACCAGGGCCCGCCATTCACCTTCCGGAACGACCTGGCGCCAAAGGTTACCGCCACGATCCGCAGCATGATCCGCGCCGCGCTGGAATCCATCTGACGCCCCGGGAGCGCGGGTTTGGAGCACGCCCTTCCTTAATGCGGCAGAACCACTGTAGAACTAGGCAGTTCGCGGGAATCCGCACGAGGGGAAGCAACGATTGTCCGACCTGACCCGCAAGCTCGCCACGATCGTCGCGCTCGACGTCGCCGGATACTCGGCGCGCACGGAAGCCGACGAAGCGAAGACGATCGCGCAAGTCGCAAACCTCCGGCCGATCATTGAAGGCATCGCGAAGACGCATGGTGGGCGCGTGTTCAACACCGCCGGCGACGGCTTCATGCTCGAGTTTGCGTCGGCGCTGAGCGGCGTCAACGCGGCGCTCGAACTCGCCGACGAATGCCGCCCGCGCGTGCGCGTCGGCGTGCATGTGGGTGAGGTCTCGGTACAGCCCAACGGCGACCTGCTCGGCCACGGCGTCAACGTCGCCGCGCGCCTGATGGCAAAGGCCGAGCCGGGCTCCGCCATCATCTCCGCTGATGTCTGCCGGATGATCCGCGGCCCCCTGGCGGAGCGCTTCGTCTCGCGCGGGCCGGTGCAGCTCGACAAGATGAACGAGACGATCGAAGTGTTTGCGCCTGCCGCAGGTGCTCCGGCGCCGACGGTAGCCAAAGGCCATGCATCGCCTGCAGCAGGCACCTTCGCTTGGAAATGGCCCCAGCCAAGGATCGCGGCGGCGATCGGCGTTGCGGCCGTGGTGCTGATCGGACTTGTCGTCTGGCTGGTGCGCGCGCCATCGCCGGGCGACCCCGGCGAGGCGATGGCTTCCATCGCCGTGCTGCCCTTCGCTGACATGTCGCCGTCTCAGGACCAGCAGTACTTCTCGGACGGTATTTCCGAGGAGGTGCTCAACGTCCTCGCCCAGGTGAAGGATCTGCGCGTGGCCGGTCGCACGTCATCCTTCGCGTTCAAGGGACAGAACAGGGACTTGCGCGAGATCGGCGAGATCCTGAACGTGGGCTACATCGTCGAAGGTTCGATCCGCAAGTCCG